>JAJDNT010000104.1 GCA_022340515.1 Deltaproteobacteria bacterium | reverse complement strand
TCAAAGTGGGGGGTGGCTTGCACCTTTGCCGGTGTAATAGGAGACGATCAATTCGGCGGCATCATTAAAGCAAGCCTGGAAGATGAAGAGGTAGATACCACAGGCCTTGCGGTCAGGCAAGGTTCTGAGTCACAGTTCGCTTTTATCTTGGCGGAACCCGGTGTGGGGAGGCGAACAATTTTCTGGCGGCGGCCCACCGGGCCCCCGCTCAGTCCTCAGGAGCTGGATTACAGCACCATTTGCAAAGCCCAAATCTTGCACACAGATGGCCTTTTTACGGAGGCCTCATTAGCCGCGGCAAAGGCGGCAAGGGAAGCGGGCGTCAAAGTCGTGGTGGACGGAGGTTCTTTTCGAGAAGGAATGCTCGATTTAGCAAGAGTGAGCGACTACTTCCTGGCGTCTGAAACTTTTTCCAAAGGGCTGATAGGAGGGGGCCAGCCACTGGATGCCTGTTATAAGCTGGCCGAACTCGGTCCTGCAGTTGTCGGGGTTACTCTAGGGCCGAAAGGTTATGTGGCTCTGGTTGAAGGGAGGACCATAGAAAGGCCTGCCTATCAAGTTGATCCAGTTGACACAACCGGATGCGGCGACGTGTTTCACGCCGGCTTTACTTATGGTCTGATAAAAGGTTGGCAGGTGGACAGGTGTCTGGATTTTGGCGCTTGGGCTGCTGCCAAGGTTAGCCTTGAGTTGGGCGGACGAGCCGGGATTCCACCACTTGAGCAAGTAAAGAAAAAAGGCTGGTAAGATGCCCCTTTAATTTCCAAGAATCTCTTTTCCATGCTCTGATACAAACTGCAGAAATAGGAATGCTAGCCATATGATAACTATCCGCAAGGGGAAACAAGAAGACAGAGAATCAATCTGGCAGGTCCATACTCGGGCCATCACGAAAGTGTGCCGAAGCCACTATGGAGAGAACGAACTCGAGGTGTGGGCTGGTGTTCTCAAGCCGGGTAGATACAGAAAGTCAATTGAGGATGGTACCTTACTGGTGGCAGAGGAAGGCGATGTCATCATCGGCTTCGGCAACCTGAACCGAACGACCGCTGAAATAGAAGCGATGTATGTTGATCCTGATCATGTGGGACGTGGGGTGGGAATTGAAATTCTACAGAACCTTGAAGGATTGGCCGCAGAAGTCGGTTTGACTTCATTACACTTGTCAGCATCTTTGAATGCTGTGGGATTCTACGAAAGGGCTGGCTATAAGTCTCAACGGCACGAGAGATATTTGTTACCCTTCCAAAGGGTAGCCTGCGTAAATATGGTGAAAAAGCTTTGATATCCGGTTGGGCCTTTGTCCAGTGGCATCTTGGTTAAGACAATTGGCCCTTCACCAGGTAAGCATCTGCTGTAACTATAGGAGTTTCCTGGTGTCCCCTCTGTCGCTCCGAGTCTCACGGCCTGGTCACTTTGAACGCAGCTGCGGGCGGGTGAGGCCGCCCCCTCCCTGTTCCCCGTTCCGGCGGAACGGGGCCAGGGGGTCCCCCACCCGCAGCCGCGAAAGTGGCTCAGGCCTTCCGCCAGTCACTCAGAGGCGACACCAGGAAACATCCGGGTTATAGCTACATGGTAAATCGCTGCGACTATGCTGCTCTACTGAATAGCTAGGCCAGATATTCTCCACAGTAGATGGCGCATTCAAAGGAAGAGAATGGGGAAATTCCTAATGTAGTTATAATTGATTTTGGGAGCAAGCATGTTGGGGGAAGTGGAAAGGTTTCTAGATGCATGGGTAGACACTGCTCTAAAGGTTAAGAAGAGTTTTGTTCTGCTTAAAAACTATGTAGCTGACAAGGCTGACCTTACCTTTGATTTCAAAGCAAGGCCGGGCGTGAGTTACTCCTTGAGGGCAAAACACAGACTGCAGAAAAGCAGGCAGCTTTTCTTGATCATGGACGTAATCGACGAACCGGAGAACAGATGGCTTTCAATCTGCTTCTATCCCGATATGATTAGCGACCCTGACGACAAAGGCGTTCTGATTCCCTTGGGCCTCCTTGGGGAGGACGGCTATTGTTTTGATTTGGAAGAGTGGGATGAAGAGTATTTGCAGTACCTGGAAACCAGGTTAGATGAAGCGTACAAAAACGCCTCAAAAGAATTCGCATAGCGCAAAGAGCATAGCGCATGGCGTGGTAAAAGGTTATAGGTAATGGGTAATGGGATTTCTCTCACCCATAACCCATGAGCCATAAATCGACGAATTGAGGCTGCGCATTTTGTGATGAAAGATTCTCCGCGTAGTATAGGAGGGAAGAACATGAGCAATATAAAAATTAAACGTGAACCGGGTGATGACCTGTTGAAGGACCTAGGAGTATGGAATTGGCCGATTTGGACCAAGGAGGTTTCTGAATTCCCCTGGCAATACGATGCTCAGGAGACCTGTTATCTTTTGGAGGGCGAGGTAATCGTGACCCCGGAAGGCGGGGAGCCAGTGGAGATAAAAAAAGGTGATCTGGTAACTTTTCCCAAGGGCATGAAATGCAGGTGGAACATCCGCAGCGATGTAAGGAAGCACTATATTTTTGAATGAGCGTATATGATGGCATGTGAGAATGAGGCCGCGGGAAATGGTCAGTATTGGCATAGGGCATAGGGCATGGGGAAATTTCGGATTTCGGATTTCGGATTGCGGATTTGAGAAGGCATGGGGCATAGAGCATAAAGAAGAGGCTTTACCATGGGAAGATACCCCCTAAAACTAGCCATATTCGACATTGACGGAACACTCAGGAGGGTGCGTGATCCCTGGATTCACTTACACAATCATTTGGGAGTGGCGGATCTGGCCAAAGATTTCCCCGAACGTTGGCAAAAAGGAGAGATCAGCTATGATGAGTGGGCAGAACTCGACGCAGGTCTGTGGCGCGGTTATTCCAGGGAAAAAATAGTTGGCGCCCTGGAGCTAAACCCGTTCCGTGTCGGTGCCCGGGAGTTGGTAGAGTGGTTCAACTCGCGCTCAATACCCTGCGTAGGAATAAGCTCCGGCCTATCTATATTCAACGACGTAACTGCTGATGAGCTGAAAATTATGGAGATTGTTAGCAATGAACTGCAGTTTGAGGCGAATATCTGCAGTGGCAAGATTGCCATTCAGGTCAACGAGGCGAATAAGGGACAGGTGATGGATCAGGTCCTCCAGCGTTATGGCGCTGGAAAGGAAGAAGTGGTTGCCTTTGGCGACGGCACGGCTGACATTCCACTTTTGCAGAAGGCAGGTCTCGGTGTTGCCATCTGCCCCACCAATGCAATGGTCAGTTTTAGTGCAGGTCATGTGGTGATCGAAGAGCCAATTGACAGAGTTTTACCCTTTGTCGAGAAGCATTTCAAAGTTGACTGAAAGTCAGTAGTCCGTGTTTAGGGCACGGGGCATAGGGCATGGAGCATTTAGTAAGGAGCCAGTAGTCAGAATCCAGAATTCAGGAGAAAGATAATCAAAATTGACTTCATCTAAGCTACTTCGTGTTTGAACCGCAGAATATCGAACAAGGAATTTCGATTATCGAAGTGATCACTTCATCATTCTGCGGTTCCTTGTTCTGCGGTTCGACCTGCCCGCCATCGCGAGCCGCTCAGGCCCGCCCGGCATCGCGAGGCTTCAGCCGAGGCGGACGGGCGAGGCGGGCGGGTATTCAGTGCTTTGAACCATCTGTCCTCTCTGGTCTGACTTCTGACCTCCGACTTCCGACCTCTGATTTTTCAGTGCCTTCTGCCCGCTGCCTGTTGGCCGCTAGCGCTCTACGCTTAGCGACCACTGACGACGGACAATGGACTACAAGATAAACCCTGGTGCTTAAAAGTAGGAGGTAAGCTTGCAAACACTTATGAGCCGAGCCCTGGATTTGGCTCAGTCCCATGGGGCCCAGTACGCAGATATTAGGCTGGTAGAAAATCGCACCGAAAGCATGCAAGTCAAAAATGGGGTTGTTGAATCATTGAACTTTTCCGATAGCATGGGATTTGGTGTCCGGGTTTTGGTAAACGGCGCCTGGGGTTTCTCCTCCAGTCTTTATTTGACCGAAGAGGAGATTGACCGCGTTACTAAACAGGCCATGGAGATCGGTCGTGCCTCTGGACTGGTGCACGGGGAAAAGGTCGATCTCGGTCCACCGGTAGCGAGTAGAGGAACCTACTTGACACCTGTAGCAATAGATCCTTTCACCATCTCTTTAGAGGAGAGGTTGGGAGTACTTTTGGCTGCTGATGCTGAGATGGCCCGGGTACAAGGTGTGCGGGTAAGACAATCTAACCTGGTCATTATTCGGGAGAAGAAATGGTTTGCCAACACAGAGTCTGCTTACACTGAGCAGACCATTATCGAGACGGGTGGGGGCATTGTTGCCACCGCCGTGGGCGATGGTGAAGTTCAGTCACGTTCCTATCCCAATTCCTTTGGCCGCCAGCAGGTCACCGGTGGTTGGGAGGTGGTGCTCAAATGGGATCTGCCCGGAAATAGCGAGCGCATTGGAAGGGAGGCTGTTGCCTTGCTTAGCGCAGAACCCTGTCCAGCCGATACAACTACTACGGTGATTTTAGGGGGAGACCAGGTTGCTCTCCAAGTTCACGAGTCTTGCGGGCACCCGATTGAGCTTGATCGGGTTTTCGGCAGTGAGGCTGCCTACGCCGGCACCTCCTTTCTTACTACAGAGAAGCTGGGAAGTTTCCGCTACGGTTCCGAGGTGGTAAATATTACTGCGGACAGCGTAAGGCCCCTTGGTTTAGGCACCTTTGGCTGGGACGATGAAGGTGTGCCGGCCCAATCTACTCCCATTGTGCAGAACGGTGATTTTGTCGGCTACCTCATGTCCCGTGAGACTGCCTCAAAACTGTCCATGGCCTCCAATGGTTGCATGCGGGCATCCTCTTGGAATCGCATTCCCCTTATTCGCATGACCAATGTTAGCCTGGAGCCTGGTGAGTGGGATTTGGAAGATTTGATTGCAGATACAGATCAAGGCATCTACATGATGACCAATCGTTCATGGTCCATAGACGACAGGCGATACAATTTTCAGTTTGGTACCGAGATGGGCTACGAGATTAGCAAGGGTAAACTGGGCCGGATGCTGCGCAATTGCACTTACACTGGTATTACACCAGAGTTTTGGAACAGTTGCGATGCCATCTGCAACCAAGTTCACTGGACTATGTGGGGAACGCCCAACTGCGGCAAAGGTCAGCCCTCACAGATCGCCCACACGGGCCATGGTGCGGCGCCGGCCCGATTCCGCAACGTTCGCGTCGGTGTGTATCGGCAGTAGATCGCAAGGTAGACTTGCACCACAAAGTGCACAAAGGTCACAAAGGCATCTCCATCACAATAAAGAGCTCTTTGTGCTCTTCGTGATCTTTGTGGTTTCCCTTATAGTCTATAAGGAATGAACAATGTTGGGACGGAAAAAAGCTGGAGATATATGCAAAGAGGTTTTCCGGCGGGCCAAGAATGATCCTGCGGAAGTGTTGCTTTTTTCCGAAGCTCAAAACTTGACGCGTTTTGCCAACAACCACATCCATCAGAATGTTGCTGAAAGAAATGTCACTCTAATCATGCGTTTGCTTCGAGGAAAACGCATTGGTTTGGCCACCACCAACAGGTTGGATGCAGAAGGACTCGACAGGCTGGTGGAGCGTGCTCGCGCCAATGCCGAGGTGAGTCCGGAGGATCCAGATTATCCAGGATTACCTGAACCAGCAGACTATCCAGCGGTACAAGGTTTTGATCAACATACTGCTGACTATTCACCCCAGGATCGGGCCAAAGCGGTGGGGGAGCTGTGCCGGCAAACCTTGGAGAAAGGATTGAACGGTTCGGGACTGTTCTCCACCGGCGCCAGTGAGATTGCCATTGCCAATACCCGAGGTGTTTTCGCTTACCATGTCAGTTCTAATGCCGACTTCCAGATATTAGTAGCAGCAGAGGACTCTTCCGGTAGAGAACAGGGCTCGGGATGGCAGGTGAGTAAAATTCCGGTGGAATCATTAGGGCAGCTGGCAATCAAAAAGGCCCAAGACGGGAAGAATCCTCGAAATATAAATTCAGGGGAATACACCGTAGTTTTAACCCCTTACGCAACCGAAGACATTCTCAACATGCTCAACTATTATGGCATGGGGGCCCAAGCAGTTCTTGAAGCCCGCTCGTGGATGTGTGATCGCATCGGGGAGAAGGTCATGAGCGATTTGGTTGATATATGGGATGATGGAGTGGATTCAGCCGGTGTACCCACGCCTTTTGATTTTGAGGGTGTACCCAAAAGGCGAGTGAATATAGTAGAGAAAGGCGTTGTAAAAGGGCCTGTCTTTGACCGCATCACGGCCACAAAGATGGGTGAGGACACAACCGGCCACGCCCTGCCGCCCACAATGCGCTCTTTCGGACCCATAGCCACTAATCTTTTTATGTCTTCCGGTGCGAGTAGCGCAGAAGAAATGATCAAATCCACCAAGCGGGGCCTTTACATCAGCCGCTTTTGGTACACCCGGCTGGTACACCCGCGAGATTGCGTTATAACCGGCATGACTCGTGATGGAGTTTTTTTGATTGAAAATGGAGAATTAACTTATCCAGTCAAAGATCTGCGTTTTACTCAATCTTATGTGGAAGCCTTGGCTGAGGTGGAAAGTGTAAGCAATGAGACCCGCTTGCTCATGAGTGAATTTGGTGGTCAGGCGACTCGGGTGCCTGGTCTCAAGATCAGCAAGTTTACGTTTACTGGTTTGACCGTATAGAGGAAGTGTCTGAAATTCCAAATCAAAAATCACAAAGAGCAAGGTTTCAGGTGTCAGGTTTTGCGCCGCAGGCGGATCAGGAAAGACCAACAAAAAAGCTGAAACCTGAAAACTATTTAATATCCTGGGACTGCAGGGCAACCTTCAACGCCTCTGCCATTTCAACGATGGATTTTGCCATATCATGATATTGGGCAAACATTCTAACTTGAAGTTCAACTAATTCCTCTTTGCTCAGTTTGTCGAGTTCTGCTTTGACCATTTCAGCGTTGAATTGCTTTCCACTGAGCTCTTCGTACTTCAGCAATAAAGGCTCGATCATCTTCAGCTGTTCTCTGGGATCTATCTTTCTTTCCATGTTTACCTCTAGCCCGGATGTTTCATGAATCGCTTACTGCGACCACGGATATGGGCATCCTTCCGTGCGTCCTCTGGTGTCGCACCCTGCGACGTACCATTCAGGTACGCCTCGGGACCGACACCCTGCGGTTGCCCGGTGGCCCGCCCGCCTCGCCTGAGCGAGCAGGCTCGCGATGGCGGGCAGGCACGCCCATCTTCGTGGTCTCGTAGCAGCAATTCATGAAACATCCGGGCTCTAGTACCAATTGTTTTGCGGACCTTTGCCGCAGTGGCCCACCACAAGAAGCCGTTCCATCACAGAACCTTTCGCATACCACTTATACCACAGTAAAGTCAAACAGCAACCAGTCATGAGGACGGACAGGGTGAGCTGCGAGGTAAACAGCATCGGAGCAACCGGTGTGAAGCCTCCGCAGCCTGGAAGGACCACCATCTGCATCGGCGGAGGACAGGCTAGTGGGCACAAACCTAGTGGATGAATGGCAGCGACTATGCTGGTTTACCGAGTAGCTTACCCTGGCCATATCGGATAATCACCATAATGGGTGGGGAATAAAAAAATGGGAAAACTCCTGAATTAAAAGATAAGCAAGGTTCAAGAAAAAATGCCCCCACCGACCCGGCGCACTGGGTCGGTGGGGGCTAGGGGCACCGGGCGAGAAGATGAAAGATTTCATCTGGAATCTCGCCCGGCTGTTTGTGTATCACAAGTGGATAAAAAATGTCAACAACTTAAGGCTAATGTTGCTCTTTACTACCTCGACTGAATCTCTTACCATAAAAATCCGTCAAGGCTTATGAATGTGGTCAGGAAACAGCAATTCATAAAAGATCCGAAGACGGTTAGCAAGAGAGTTTAAGGAAGAAAAACTAATAATGACTGCTCAACGCTATCAGATTCGCCAATGTGAGGAAGAAGAGTGTCACTTCCGTTTTCCTGTTGTCGAAGAGTCCACTTCGGGAGATAGGTGTCCAAAATGTGGAGGAAAAGCCAGACCGATAAATGTTCCTTACACCGCCCATGGGGTGGAGAGGGGGAAATTTGTCCCTCAAGGAGCTGAGCTCGAGGCTTTGCTGGACAACATCCGCAGTGTGTTCAACGTGGGTAATATGCTTAGAACAGCTGACGGGGCGGGCATCAGGCACATGCACTTGTGCGGCATAACCCCTACGCCCAACAATCCCAAACTGGCCAAAACCGCTTTAGGGGCTGAGTGTTCTGTTCCTTGGACCCATCACAGGGACGGCTTAGCTGCGGCAGTTTCACTGAAAAAACGAGGTTCGCGTTTATGGGCCCTTGAAGGGGGTTCACGGGCGGAGTCGCTGTTTGACCTAAGGGTTGATCCACAAGGTCCACCCATCCTACTTGTGGTGGGAAGCGAGATCTCCGGCGTTGATCCCGCCATTCTTGAACATTGCGAAAGAGTCCTGTGTTTGCCCATGCAAGGGGTCAAAAATACCCTTAACGTGGCGGTGGCTTTTGGGATTGCGGTGTATTTCTTACGTTTTGCTGGGCCTTAAGGCCGATTAAACTTAATTAGTCCCATGAATTTCCCCAAAAATATTCTTGTGACATAGGCCACGGGGAAGCTACTCCACAACGCGCATTATTCGCGCCATCAATTGGCAGAGTCCCTGTTTAGGAAGCACCATATCTTCATGCAGGCCTTCTCAAAGCTGAGATTCGTGAAGACAGGTTGCTCAGATGTTCGTTGTTTCGCAGCTTCCCCTTTTGGCCTTTGTTGCTTTCATTTACGCACGAAAGGGAAACTGTCTATTGAGCACAGGTTAGAAAAATCATCCACCCATTTTTAAGGAAACTCCTGAGTGAGTCCACCATAAGAATCTGAGAGGAGTATCAAATGGCCAAAAAGGTACTGGTTCCAATCGCTGATGGCACAGAAGAAATCGAGGCAGTGTGCGTCATTGATGTGTTGCGCCGGGCAGGAGCAGACGTTACTGTGGCCTCCGTGGGTGAGTTGCAGATCACCGCCTCCAGGGGGGTGAAGTTGGTTGCTGACCAGCTAATAACCGCATGTATGGATGAGACCTACGATTTGGTTGTTTTGCCCGGCGGTATGCCGGGAGCGGAGCATCTCCGTGATTCAAAGGAACTGGAAACCATCTTGAAAGACCAAAGGGATCAGGGGAGGTTATACGGGGCAATATGTGCGGCACCAGCAGTGGTGCTCAAGCACCACGGCCTTTTGGACCAACGCCAAGCAACCTGTCATCCGAATTTTGTCAGTAATCTGGAAAATATCGACCTGGTACAAGCAAGGGTTGTAGTGGATGGCACCTGTGTGACCAGCCGGGGGCCGGGGACCGCGCTGGAATTCGCCCTGAAACTTGTGGAACTACTTTACGGTGCGGATAAGGCCAAGGAAGTTGCGGAGCCCATGGTTGTATAAGGGCATAGCGCATAGGGCATAGGGCATGGAGCGTAGAGAGGCAATTTCGAATTGCGAATGGCGGATTGCGAATTTTGAAGTTGTTGTTCGGACTCCCACCCTTGGGGCGGATTCCCAATTTCGAAGTTAGCAATTCCAAATGATCTCCCCATTCCTTCTGCTCTTTGCTTCTCTAACAACGGACAACGGACCACTGACAACGGACACCGCGCTAGCTGCCGCCTTTTTTCTTCTCTTCCCTTTTCTTGCCGTACCACTTTTGGGTAAGTATGTCTGATTGACCTTTCATTATTACACGATATAATTTAACAATCTAACGGTGGAGGTGGTGGTATGGGAAAAGAAGTAAAGCAACTGGACAAGTTGAGCCACTCTTCAGTGGAGACTATGACCCAGGATCGCCCACTGCTGCCGGAGGAGAGTGCGGCAGAGCTGGAGGGAGTGTTCAAAATGCTGGGTAACCGCACGCGCTTGCGGATGATCTATGCCCTTACCAGGGCTGGCGAGATGTGCGTCACTGAACTGGCTGCGGCGCTGGAGATGAAACCGCAAGCGGTTTCCAACCAACTTCAACGGTTGACCGATCGGGGTATCCTTGCATCGAAGCGAACGGGCATTAACATCTACTATCGGGTGGTGGATACATGCGTGATAAGCTTATTGGACCGGGGAATTCATCTGAAGGAGGTATAGAGAGATGACGGAGTTTGAGATCACGGAGGCCTTAAAAACTGAAGAGGAAGAGCAGGTGCTGCCTCTGGTTATTGAAATCATGCCGGGCCAGGCAGGGGAAGGTTTGGTGGATGTTTACCAACCCGGTAGTTACGAGGGCAAACCACTCAGAAAACTATGCCAAAACACGCTAAACAAAAAAGACTTGAGCATAGAGGAGCAACTAATTCTGGAAGATATCAACAGGCAACTCAACGGAGGGAAATTCCTCTCCCGAGGACAAGAAATTGATAATATGGCTCCAGCATATGCAGTTATAGAAGAAACCGAGGCGGGTGAGAAATACCTGTATGTGCCGGTCCGGGCCATCAAACCTCAAGAAGGCGGTAGAGAGGGACGGCTAAATGCGGCGGCTGATTGAATCTGGCATTGATTTTGTGGTTGACTCAGGGTTTCTCTATTTGCCTCTCCTGTTGGATCCTGCCATAGAAAAAGAGATTCGAACCTGCCAAAATACCTCAGGGCCAAGACAACAGACGGGATCTTTGATCCAGATTGATGGGAAGCACTTTGTCAAGACGATTAGTTTAACTTCCCTGGTGGATAACTATGAGAAGATCGGCAAAATTCTCTACGACCAAATAAGGAGCACCGTTGTCCGGAAAGTTTCAGTAAAGGTAGATGGGGGTACTACACTCTTTGGTTGGAAACTGATAACCATTATTTTTGAAATAATGCCATATTTCATAAAGAAAAACAGGGGATTAGAAAGAAAAAAATTTGACAGAGAAGCAATGCTGAAGCTGATAGCTGAAAAAATAAATATTACTGCAAAAAATTATGAGCCAAGTAATACTTTTTTTGACTTGCGCCCTTTCCAGGCAGCACTAGAGGAACTGGATAAGCTGGGCTCTAAATTTGTACTGCCAGAGGATGGAATGATCGGTTCCGCTGAACTTGGCAATTGGCTGTTTAAAGCGCTGGAAGGTAAGATAATAGGTAAGGAGAGGGCGCGACTGAAGGACGAGGCGCTCAAGAGGAGGAAATTGCTCGAGGCGGCAGCTGAGAACTTGGACATCCTTTTGTATATTGCGGAGAAAGGCTCGCTGGAGATAGACGGCTTCGGATTCATCAGGGTTGGCAGCGGTGACGACTATCTCATTTACAAACGCTCAGGAGAATATATTTTAAAAGATTATTACGGACGTCCGTACCTATTTCCTGATTGCAGAGTGGCTGTTCCCACCTTTAACCCATTCAGGCCTATAGTGATAGAGAAATACAAACACCCCTTCCTATACGCTCACGATTCGGGTCAAGAGATCTGCATGACAGGATTCAACCCGCCACAAGGGTTCAGTGCAAAAAATATGATTCAGGTGTTGGAGGAGGGTTTCAATGCCTTAGTTCACGGCTACGACCCCAAACGGCGAAGGGGATATCACAGCCTCGATGATCCAAGGCAATACGTCAAGACCGTGGAATTCGTTGAATACAGAATATAGTCTCCATGGCGCATAGCGCCAAAAAGAGTAAACCGTAAATGGTAAACGGTGAACAGTGTGGAGCCAGCAAATAATCGGTTTACCGTTCACTGTTTAGCAAAAGCTTTGGGCTCTGCAATTAAAAATCCGTGGTGAAATGAATTAATGGATATCTTAGAGCAGATAAAGAGCGACAGGGTGCAAAGGAAACAAAAAAAACCCTTGAGGCCAACTCTTTTCGATCGTATCAGCGGGTTGGTGAAGGAGTATGGGCTGGGAGAGAGTTTCCTTGAAAAACTTTCAAGGCCGGAAGATTTTCTCCTCGAGGAAAAGGCAGAGTTTGCCCGAATAAGGAATAAGCCGCCATTTAGGATCCCCTTGTTCTCTATGGCAGAACAAAAGGAATATGTGATAACCCTGGCAATTATTAACAAGATTAAGAACCCTTACCTGGAGTTCGCCCAGTCACCGGAGGAAATAGCCCTAAGCAAGCTTTTGTTTGAGCTAAATCCCGCTCTCGGGGAGGATAAACTTGCGAGTTATCATTTTGAAACGTTGCTGCACTACGAGCGGGCAAAGATCACTGTAAAAGAACTGGCTATGGATTTTCCCAGGCAAATGGTCCCGGGTTTAGAGAAACCGTTTGTCGAAAACGAGGAGTTGACTGAGGACTCTCCAGAAAAACTGCTGGAGCAATTGCAGAACTTCGTGGCAAAAGTTGATGAGAGTCAGATGAGATAGAGGTGGTGAAAATGTTCGACCGGGTATCAGACCAAAGTCGCCAGCGCATCGAAACCAAGATGGAAGAGATGCGGGATCAGCAGACAAAGGATGCGGTACAAGAAGTCATTGAGTTCAACAAGACTCCCTCTGACCTCAAGGGACTGATAGACAAGTTTGTCATCGGTCAGGAAAAGGGAAAGAAAGTCATCTCCACCGCCATTGCGTTTCATTACAGGAGGTTGGGAAAAGCCCTGAAGGAGGCGATTGTTGAGGACGGTAATGATATAGATGCCGCCCTCAGAAATACCACCACTCCTAAAGCCAATATCTTGATTATTGGTCCCACTGGTTGCGGTAAGACCTACACCAGCGAAATAGCTTCACAATTAGTAGGGGTGTCATTTGTCCACGAAGACATGACCAGGTTCAGTGAGGTGGGCTACGTGGGCAGGAACGCCACCGACATTCTGGTGGATCTTTTAGTTGCAGCTGGTGGAAATCCCCATGTAGCCCAGATGGGAGTAGTTTATTTGGATGAAATTGACAAGGTGGCCTCAGAGTTGGTCTCTTACAAAGATGTTTCCGGCAAGGGTGTCCAAAAAGGGCTATTGCACCTGGTTGATGGAGTGGAGAACGTGGTTGACTTGGGAAGGGAAAAGGTTCCCTTATCGACTAGACACGTGTTGTTCATCGCCGGGGGTGCTTTTGACAACTTGGACACTATGGTCAAAGGTCGAATGTCAAGGCAAGGTATGCAAGGCAACTGGAAGGACTACCTTATGACAGAAGACCTGGTGGCCTTCGGCATGGAGAGGCAGCTAATGGGAAGATTCCCCGTAAAGGTTGTCTACGACGGACTGACCACTCAGGACCTCAAAGACATATTGAGCAAGAGCGCCGGCAGCCCCCTTTTGGCCTACGCCAGCGACCTCAAGGCCTGGGACATCGATTTGCAGTTTAGCGATGAAGCCCTTGGCG
>JAJDNT010000026.1 GCA_022340515.1 Deltaproteobacteria bacterium | reverse complement strand
GGCACGAAGCCGGCACCTATACCTTGAATGCGGTGCGGACCTGGTTCTCCGCCCGAGAGAACCGGTGACTCAGCTGGTTCAACGGCAATAGCTCTAAAAGATGGCTTTTTGGCCTTGAGTACCTCTGCAACCCCGGTGATTGTTCCGCCTGTCCCGACTCCACAAACGAAGATATCAACCCCACCGTCGGTGTCATCCCATATCTCCAAGGCGGTGGTCTCCCGATGAATGGCCGGGTTGGCTGGATTGGAAAATTGGTCAGGCATAAAGGCATGGGGAGTTACGGCCACCAGTTCCTCAGCTCTCTTGATCGCACCCGTCATACCTTCGCTGCCGGGGGTCAACACCAGTTCAGCCCCCAGTCTAGTTAGAAGTTTGCGCCTTTCCATGGTCATGGTTTCCGGCATAGTGAGAATTAAGCGATAGCCCTTGCTGGCAGCAATCATTGCCAGAGCAATACCTGTATTGCCGCTGGTGGGCTCAATGATTAAGCCTTCGGGCATTAGCTTGTTGTTGACCTCTGCAGCCTCGATCATGCTCCGTCCGATTCGGTCCTTGACGCTGCCGAGGGGATTGAAGAATTCCAACTTTGCCAGAATCTTTGTGCCTAATCCCTTACCAATATTTTTTAGCTGAACCAGAGGGGTACGACCGATGGTATGACCGATATCAGTATTAATTCTCATTGCCCTTTACCTCTTTTTGGCTGCAGAGTTAGCATTCCTGTAAACCAATTTAGGGGGAGCCAAGAAAACCTTGGTCCCTGAGGGAACCGAGGCAGTAATCCAGACACTGCCGCCAATGACTGACCCTGCCCCGATTATGGTCTCTCCCCCCAATATGGTCGCCCCGGCGTAAATAGTGACATCGTCCTCTATGGTGGGGTGGCGTTTTTCGTGCCGCAGTTGTTCTACCTCTTCCTTGGGCAAAGAGAGGGCTCCAAGGGTCACGCCTTGATAGACCCGCACCCGCTCACCTATTTTGCTGGTCTCACCGATGACAACCCCGGTGCCGTGGTCAAGAAAAAAGCTCTTGCCAATTGTTGCTCCCGGATGGATGTCGATACCAGTGATGCTATGCGCATACTCTGACATCATTCTAGGCAACAGAGGGATCTCCTGCCGCCATAGCTGGTGAGCAATCCGATGAGTGGTTATGGCCAGTACGCCTGGATAGCTTATGATCACTTCATCAATGTTTTTAGCCGCTGGATCGCCGTCATAGGCAGCCTGAACATCCGTTGTCAGGACCTTTCTTATTTCCGCCAGCTGCTTGAGGAAGTGGATAGCTTCCTGTTGACCGCGCTCCTGACAATGAGTGCAAACCAGATCGTAACGCTGGCAGTCATGCCTGATGCTCAATGCGATCTCTCCGGAAAGAATTTCAAAAAGGCGGGTCATCTCCATGCCGACAGCGTACTCTAAATGACTATCGTCCAGTGGTTGCCGATTGAAGTACCCGGGGAAGAGCAATCGTCTGGTCCGCTGAATGATTTCCACCACCTTCTCTTCAGATGGGATGAGCTCGGCGTCGATGTGGGCGAACAACTGGCGATCTCGACTAGAGGCTACGAGGTCGTTAATAATAGCAGGCAGCTGGTGACGATTTTCAGTGGTGAACTCGATAGCCAGTCGGCATGTCTCGGAATCTTTGTCATAGTGTTGCTGTGGGGGACTCATAATTTTCCTTCCTTTGCTGCAAGGCTCAAAATTGGTCCATTCATGAAGCTGATGTTGTTTTTTAAAGGGAAGGGTCCGAAGGGGCAAAGGCTTGCTTGCGAGGGTATCAGTGGCAGGAGGACTTCTGGGATGGTGACCTGCAGACCGTGGATACCGAGAAAAATCCTTGGCTGTAACCGCTCACCTTGCCGTTTAGACCCATGGGAGCCCGACAACAGCTCATGTCGTCCTCGCACATGACCATATCCACGCCACCACCCCCTTTCAATATTATCATACCTGCGTAGTAGGGTAATGAAGTATACCACAACAAATACCTATGTCAAGAAAAGCCGCAGAGATTCTGTCATTTCTTTTTTGGAGGCTTGACATTATATAGCTATATAGTTATATAAATAATAAACTATAAAATGAGGATGCCATGAGACAGTATTTGAGAGTCATGAAGGCTGTAGCGGACGGAACCCGGGTGAAGATCCTCAAAATGCTTCAGCAGCGGAATTTTTGCGTTTGTGAGATGCAGTCGGTCCTGGGAATCAGCCAACCCAGCGTCTCCCGCCACCTCCGGCTGCTGGAGGATGCTGACCTGGTGCGGAGCGAAAAGGAGGGCATGTGGACCAATTTTCGTCTCGCCAGTCCGAAAGAGGCTAACCAGTACTCCAAGGCTATCTTGCATCACCTGAAACACTGGCTCAAGCACGATCAATCCATCCAGAAGCTTCTGGAACAGGCCCGGGTGGTGGATCGTGCTACATGCAGCGGGTAGCAACCCACTAGGGATTAGGCAGGATGCACCAGGCACTATTTGGAATCATTCTGGTGCCTAGTATAAGTGCTTCCAGCTGAAAGCTGACGGCTGATCGCTGATAGGTTAATAAAACCGGCAAAAATGGCCGAACTGCTGTAACTGGCAAAAAATACAAACATAAAAATGTAAGGTAGGCACGGCCTACCCGAATAGGAATTTTAAAAGGGATAATTGATGGAAGAAGCAGGTACGATTGAAAACGAATCTAGCACTGGGGAAGAGGAGCTCGAAGAGAGCCTAATAGACTGGAAGAGCCTTTGGAAACCACTGGTTTTAATCGTTGGCCTATTCCTCGCCTTTTTCTGGCTACCCATAGATAACAGTCGTTTTGCCGGAGCGGTGATTGAATCCCTCGCCCTGGTGAAGTGGTACGCTCGGGAGCACGTCTTACTCTGTCTGGTGCCGGCTTTTTTTATTGCCGGTGGCATCGCCTGCTTTGTCTCACAGGCGGCAGTGATGAGATATCTGGGACCGGCCGCCAATAAGGTTTTGGCTTATGGAGTGGCCTCAGTTTCAGGAAGTATTCTTGCTGTTTGTTCTTGCACCATACTGCCCCTATTTGCCGGCATATATCAGAGGGGAGCAGGCCTGGGGCCGGCGACCGCTTTCCTCTACTCGGGGCCGGCAATTAATGTCCTGGCCATTATTCTCACTGCTCGGGTACTGGGAGCTGCTCTCGGTGGAGCTAGAGCTGTGGGTGCAATAATTTTCAGCATTGTTATTGGACTACTTATGCATCTATTTTTCAGAAAGGAAGAGCAGGCCAAGATTGAGGCGGCTGTTCACCTGCCTGTACCTACGGTTGAAAGGCCACTGTGGCACAATGTGGTTTATTTTGCCGTTATGGTTGGCATCCTGGTATTCGCTACCTGGGGAAAGCCAGCCGTGGAAGTGGGTTTGTGGAATACCATATATGAAGCTAAATGGTTTATCACCGGCTTATTCGCTGCTGCTCTTGGGGTGATCCTTGTTGGGTGGTTCAAGGTAAAAATATTAAAGGTAGCCCTCACTGGCGGGGCAGTACTCTTTTTCGCCCTCATATTTCCCCATGAACCCCTCATTGGTTTTGCCGCTGGTATAATAGGATTTTCCGTGCTCTTGACAACCACAAGGGGTGAGACCGAGGAATGGTATCTCTCCAGTTGGGATCTAGCCAAACAAATAATGCCCCTTCTTTTTGCCGGTGTATTAGTGGCGGGACTTCTTCTGGGCAGGCCGGGAGAGGAAGGCCTAATACCAGCGCAGTGGGTTAGCGGCCTGGTTGGGGGCAATTCCTTCAAGGCTAATCTTTTCGCCTCAGTTGTGGGAGCCTTTATGTACTTCGCTACCCTCACTGAAGTACCCATTTTGCAAGGTCTCCTCGGCGCCGGTATGGGCAAGGGGCCAGCTCTGGCTTTGCTTCTTGCCGGTCCAGCTCTCAGCCTGCCAAATATGCTGGTGATCAGGTCCGTTATGGGGACCAAGAAAACTGTTGTTTTCGTCTGTTTGGTTGTAGTTATGGCTACGCTGAGTGGACTATTGTTTGGAAGGTTTTTTGCCTAATAGCTTTCAGCGTTCAGCATTCAGCTATCAGTAACTGCCTGGCAGCAGACAGCCAGCAGCGGAGAGAACTAAGAGATGAGATGGGAGATTTCAGATTTGAATTTTTTGGCTGATCGCTGAAAGCTGAAACCTGATTGCTAATCCTTTTGGAGGACTGAATTATGGACATAAAAGTATTGGGACCTGGGTGTCCAAAATGCCACACCTTGGAAAAAAATACCCGGGAGGCAGTAAAAGAGCTTGGCCTTGATGCTGATGTGAGTAAGGTAACGGATGTGAACGAGATCGCCGGCTACGGCGTCTTTATTACCCCCGGTCTGGTGGTAGATGGAGAGGTCAAGTTAGCTGGTAAGGTGGCAAGTAAGAGCGAGATCAAGAAGATACTGAGCAAATAGTATCTGGCGTCAGTTGTCGGTTGTCCGTCGTCCGTTGCGAACAAAGTCAATGGGCAGCAGACAGCGGGCAGCAACCCACGTGGGACTAGGCAGTATGCACTGGGCACTATTTGGAATCATTATGTTGCCATGTTGAAGTGCTTCTAGCTGCGAGCTGACCCCTCCTAGCTGATAAGACCGGCTCAACTACTTATAGGAATTTGCTATGACCGAACAAGACGACTTTACCAAAATCAGAGTCGGTGATTTCACCGTTGGCATAATGGGCCTCAAAGCAGCCTTGGAAGAGGCGGTTAAGACTGACTTCTCTTCTGATCGCGGGGTGGCTGAATATTTACTTAAACAACTTAAGGCCAAGAACTACATTCCTCCCCCTGCCGAAGCTGAATATGCTCAAGCCTTTCTAAGGGAGTACAAGAAATACAAAGGAGAAGAAGTTGAGGTTGAGAAATATCGAGGTCTGGAGGTCAAGATTCTCGGCCCTGGCTGTCCCAACTGTGACAAATTGGAGCAAATGGTTTACAAGGTCATGGCAGATGAAGGCATGGCGGGCAACGTGGAACATGTGAGAGATTTAAGGGAGATAGCTTCCTATGGACTAGTGGCAACGCCAGCCTTGGTGATAAATGGCGAAATCAAGGTGTCCGGCCGCTTACCAAGAGAGAGTCAGCTTAGAAAATGGCTGGAGCAAGCTAAATAATCGTTCCTTTGAAAAGGCATAGGGCACGGAGTATGGGGAAATACAGCTGACGGCTGAGAGCTGAATTGTAAGTACTATTAAATTCCATAAACATTTGCTATGTTGCCCCTGAAGTTGCATATTTATGTCAAGGGAAAAACCGCTGGAATTAAACCATGGCAAAATCTGATGAAGAGGTGACCCTCCTTACAGAGCAAGACCTCTACCTTTTCAACGAGGGAAATCACTTTCGCTTACATGAAAAACTGGGATCTCACTTGATCTCCAAAGGAGATCTGGAGGGGACTTACTTTGCAGTTTGGGCGCCCGATGCTAAGAAGGTTTTTGTCATGGGTGACTTCAACAACTGGAGCAAGGATAGTCACTCCCTCCAACCCAGAGAGCGCTCGGGAATCTGGGAAGGATTCATTCCTGGAGTGGGCAAGGGTGTTCGCTACAAGTATCATATCGTTTCTCGTTATGGCGGTTATCGGGTGGATAAAGCCGATCCCTTTGCTGTGTACAATGATACGCCTCCGGAGACGGTTTCGATTGTCTGGGACTTGGACTACACCTGGGAAGACCAGGAGTGGATGGTAAAACGCCGCAGCCGCATTTCGCCAAACTCCCCCATAGCGATCTACGAACTTCACCTGGGGTCGTGGATGAGAGCGGTTGAGGAGGACAATCGTTGGCTTACATACAGGGAACTCGCCCCCAGGCTGGCAGAATATATAAAGAAGTTGGCCTTCACTCATGTACAGTTTCTCCCTGTGATGGAGCACCCATTTTATGGCTCTTGGGGTTATCAGGTCAGAGGGTTCTTCGCTCCCACTAGCCGATACGGTACCCCACAGGATTTCATGTATCTCATAGATTATCTGCATCAACATGAAATTGGGGTGATTCTGGACTGGGTGCCCTCGCATTTTCCCACAGACGAACACGCCATTGGTTTTTTTGACGGCACCCATCTCTATGAACATGCAGATCCGCAAAAAGGATTCCACCCCGATTGGAAAAGCTTTATCTTCAACTATGGTCGGGCCGAGGTCCGCAGTTTCCTTATAAGCAGTGCTCTTTACTGGCTGGATACTTATCACGCCGACGGCTTGCGAGTGGACGCGGTTGCTTCCATGCTCTACCTGGACTATTCACGGGAAGAAGGCGAATGGATTCCCAATGTCTACGGCGGCCGGGAAAACCTCGATGCCATTAGCTTTCTCCGTCGCCTCAACGAGGAGGTCTATCGCGTCCATCCAGAGGTGCAGACCATAGCTGAGGAATCAACCGCATGGCCCATGGTATCCAGGCCCACCTATGTGGGTGGCCTCGGCTTCGGGATGAAATGGGACATGGGTTGGATGTACGACACCCTGACCTACATGTCCAAAGATCCTATTTTTAGAAAGTATCATCACAACCAACTTACCTTTCGACTTCTCTACGCCTTTAGCGAAAATTTTGTCCTGCCCCTGTCACACGATGAGGTCGTGCACGGTAAGAGCTCGCTTCTGGGCAAGATGCCGGGAGATCTGTGGCAAAAGTTTGCCAACCTCAGGCTCTTACTGGGATATATGTACGCTCAACCGGCCAAAAAAATGCTTTTTATGGGAGGAGAATTCGGTCAGTGGCGGGAGTGGTATCACGAAGAAGCTCTAGATTGGCATTTGCTCCAATTCCCATCCCATGCTGGACTACAGCTCTGGGTGCAAAATCTGAATCAAACCTATCGCAGCGAGAAGGCACTGCATGAACTTGACTTTGAGCCGCAAGGATTTGAATGGATCGACTGCAACGACACAGAGCAGAGCACTCTCAGCCTCATTCGCAAGGCCCGGTCCACTCGGGAGATGATCCTGGTAGTCCTAAACTTTACGCCAACACCCCGCTATAACTACAAGGTAGGCGTACCCGAGGGGGGATTTTGGCGGGAACTGCTCAACAGTGACGGGGAAGAATTCGCTGGCAGCGGCCACGGCAATTTTGGCGGCACGGACGCTGTGCCCGTACAAGTCCACGGCAGGCCTTACTCTCTGAACTTGACCCTTCCTCCTCTAGGGGCATTATTCTTTAAGCATGAAGGGTAGATTTTGAATGTGGGGAGGCATAGGGCATGGAGCATGGAGTAAGAAGCCAGGAGTCAGAATTAAGAATTCAGGAGGCACGAGATTGAGGTCTGAGGTAGGAGATCAGAAGTAAGACGACAGTGAACAGAGGCTGTAGAC
>JAJDNT010000018.1 GCA_022340515.1 Deltaproteobacteria bacterium | reverse complement strand
AGAAGCCCAGGAAGTAAAGATTGAGGAAATAGAGGGAAAACTAAAGGTAACTTTTGTTGATAAAATTCTTTTTGATACTGGCAAAGTGGAAATCGGCAAAAGAGGTCAAGAGGCACTTCTGGGACTTGCTGACTCGCTAAGGGAGAACAAAAACCAGAACGTAGTAGTTGAGGGTCACACGGACGACGTTCCCATCGGGCTGGCATTAATGGATAAATATCCCACCAACTGGGAATTATCAGCAGCTAGGGCCATAGGGGTTGCCCGTTTTCTCCAGGAGAGAGGGTGGCTGGAACCAGAAAGGCTTTCAGCAGCAGCCTATAGCTACTATAAGCCAGTAGCCTCAAACGACACCCCCCAGGGTAGGCGTCAAAATCGTCGCATAGAAATTATCCTGGTGCCGAAAAAGTAAACCTCGGTTTATTTTTTTGTTGATCCCACCAGCGACAGTATAATGTCTGCTGTTTTTTCTATAGAAATGAATCCGGTGTTGATTGTTAGATGAAACAGGAGAGGGCTGTCGTAGTTGTCACCGCAGACCGAGCGCTGAAACCACTGGTGATTTCTATCTCTCCCTTCTACGACGCTTTGGGCCTGGGCCGGGGAAATGCCCAGCTTATCCACCGCATACCTGAGGCGGAAGTCCATAGGGGCAACTAGCCGAAAACGTAAACAATTCTTTCTATCTCTCAAGAAGTAGTGAGATGCCCTGCCAATAATCACTGCGTTGTCTTCTTCTGCTACGGCGAGAACCAGTTTCTCCAAGCTGTTCTGATACTCTTTCTCCTCCACTACTGATTTGTCATATCCTACTATTCGCTGAATGTAGCTTTTACTAAATAGATTTGAAAAGGTATTGGAGATTCGGTATTGTCGGCTCTGTTCAAATGATGCCAGGGTCCCTTCCGATACATGCAAAGCTTCGGCTATTTCCTGAAAAAGAGATTTGTCGACATATTGATAACCGAGATTCTTAGCTAGAAGTCTACCCAGCTCTCTGCCCCCCGAAGCATATCTCTTGTAAATTGAGATTACAGCCATTGCCCCACCTCCGACTGTACTCCCGACATTTCATGAATTTACGCCCTGGCGTGACTGCACCCATCCCCATCTGCACGGTCTCGCAAAAATAATTCATAAAACATCCGGGCTTGGATGACCAACTACTTTAAACTTTAGCACAAGTTTGTTTTTTCAAGGCATAGATCTTGACTTTTAGGTTGTACTGTATTCTCCAAGCCTCTAATGGGGCAGCAGCGGACAAGGTTCAAACTAATGGAGCTCAAGTGCAAATTGAGAGCTGGAGGCAAAGGAAGGAATCAAGTGAAATGACTTAGTTCTCCTTGAGTTGCTCGAGCATTTTTTTAACTTCTTCTTTTTCACCAATTTTGTCGAGTTGACCTACGGCTACAAAGGAATCGAGAACCAAACCTAGAGTGTCTTTCTTCTGCTGAAGTATTTCTAGTAGCATTGCCACAATTTTAGTCTTTTTGCCCCCAATTACTGTACGGAAGTTCTCCCCAGTTATTTGCTCCGACTTCGGGATCTCAGCGACAATGAAAAAATTTTCAACTCCTGCATTGACCAATAGTGTGACAGCTTGCTCCAGAATTTCAGTTCTGTCCTTTTCCATTATTTCCCCTCCTTATTTCTTCGACCCTTTCGTCTCAAGAGCTAGAGCCAGGTTCAACTAATCTGCCCATTAGCTTGTACAGCTGAACGTTAACATGTGCAAGTAAAAAGGAGAACCCTAAAGGCAAGTGATGAAAATCCAGTTATATACATCTGCCCATTTAGTCTGGTAAGTGGGCATAAAAATTGCAGTTTTTTAAGTACGGATATTTCTTGAATTACTGTCCCCAGACTATAAAACTGGTAACCCATAATCTAAAAGCGCACCAAGGGAAGACAAGGACTCCATGACCTCTCGTGAACGGAGAAAACACGTTCGCATCCAGCGTCAATTTGAGGCCAGGCTGTTAAACGCCAAATTTAGCTATGAGACTGAGGGCTTAACCCAGAATATCAGCCAGAGCGGTGTTTATGTAAAAACCAGAGACTGGCGACTCTTCCAGAGTGGTGATCAAGCCATTGTCACCTTATTCTTACCTCCTAGCTTCACTGATAGAGATAAAATCTTCGGTTTGCGCGGAAATGCCATTGTCAGGCGGGTTGATAAACAGAACGAAGGAGTCGCTCTGGAATTCAGCAGGGACTTCCAAGAATTTGAAAAAGTTGACCACTCGGAGCTTGCCTTGGAACGCAGATACAAGGAAATCTCCCACTATCTTCGTTCATTTTCAGATCTTGAGTTCGCCGATCTTATCAGGGCTAACCCTCATGGCTTTCTGGTAAATAAATCTAAAAACGAGTTGAGCAGCAATGCAGTTTTCCAGTTCAATACACTATCTCTAGACGACGACCATGCAATGCAGGTCATCAAGAGAGATTTCTCAATTGATTCTGTTCACAAAGCTACAGTCATGGAAGTTAGGAAGAGGAAATTTGACACCGCGAAAAACACTATTACCGTTGGACGGGCCGCAACCAATGACATAGTCATTTATGACAATCTGGTGTCCAAATCACATGCATATCTTTACCTCCATCCCTCCGGCCAAGGTTGTTATCTAGTGGACTGCGGCTCCAAAAATGGAACATTGCTGAATGGAAAGGTGCTTAAGTCATTTGTAAAATACAAGATTGTGGATTGCGATGAGATCTGCTTTGGACCACAAACGACGACAGTCTATTTTTCCTCAATTTCCTTTGCTAACTTTATCAGCGAACTGAGGACCGCCCATCCTCTCTCAGATAGCTAATTTGAGTTCACCCCTGACAAAGGTTTCAGTGTTCGGGTTTCAGTGTTCAGGCATAACTATTGAGGGTTCAAGTTCAGCGTTACTATTTGTTCTTGCTGAAACCTGAAACCAGACAGCTACTAACCGCAGGGAAGAAGATTGAAACCTCCTCTGAGTTTGCCATGGTTTGGATTCTTTATTTTAACAACAACCCCCTATCTTCTTCTTGCTTTCACCTCCAAGAGCCATTACATTCACTATCTAAAAAATATCTTCCATCATAGACCGCAATGACTAAAGAAAACATTCACCATCTAACCTTTGAGGACAAAGAAATCTGCCTCGTGGGCACGGCTCATGTCTCGAGGGAAAGCGTTAATTTAGTCAATGAAGTCATCAATGAGAAAAGACCAGATACTGTCTGTGTGGAACTATGTGAATCCAGATATGAATCTTTAACCCAAAAGAAAGCATGGCAAGAGGCAAATGTTTTCAAAGTGATCAGGGAAAAAAAAGCTTTTCTATTGCTGTCAAATCTCATTCTTGTCTATTTCCAAAAAAAGATTGGCCATAAGCTCGGCGCCAGGCCTGGTGAAGAAATGCTCCATGCCATTCAATCAGCCGAGGGGGTGGGCGCCAGCATTCATCTCGCAGACAGGGACGTACGTACTACTTTAGCGAGAACCTGGCGTCTAATGGGTCTATGGACCAAGATCAAGCTTTTGGCGCAAATAATCACCTCAGCAGGGGAGTTGGAATCCATAACCGAAGAACAAATTGAAGAAATGAAGAAGAAAGATGTGCTCGAAACCTTGCTTACAGAGATAGGAGAAGAACTGCCGGAAGTAAAAAACATTCTCATTGACGAAAGAGATCAGTACCTTACTTACAAGATTAGGACCGCTCCAGGCAAGAGGATTGTAGCCGTAGTAGGTGCCGGCCACGTTCCTGGGATACAGCACTATTGGAACTTACCCCTGGACATCGAGCCACTCGAGCAGATTCCGCCAAGGAGCAAGCTTATAGGTATTTTAAAATGGGTCATTCCTTTTTTGATACTGGCACTATTTATCTTGGGATTTTTTACTGCTGGAGCTTCTACCACCACTCATATGCTCAAATGGTGGATTTTGGCTAACAGCATACTAGCCGGTATTGGTGCCGCCCTGGCATTGGCCCATCCTTTGACCATATTCTCCGCTGTCGTCTCCGCCCCACTCACTTCACTCAATCCTATGATCGCTGCCGGATGGGTCTCTGGACTTGTGGAGACTTTTGTGGTCAAGCCAAAAGTCAGGGATTTCGAGAGATTGCCTGAGGACATCTCGTCACTGAAGGGATTTTGGAAAAATAAAATAACCCGAATTTTGCTGGTGGTAGTCTTTACCAATATAGGGAGTTCGCTGGGGACTTTCGTGGCAATTCCTCTTATGGTGAGAGTCTTCGCCTGACTATCTTCCACCAGCGCTTCCCAGTGTATTTGCCAGATCAACACTGATGGCGCCTATAGAAACCACGGTTGCCCCTTGCCATTTCCCAGCCTCTTCCTTAGGACTGATCCAGTCGAAACTCAGTGGCAAATTAATGGAGTTACTGTGATTGCCTTGTCGATCGCGAACAAAAACTTTTACCTCAAATTGATTCCAGACCAGCGCCCTATTAGGGGGGGTTCTAAGGAAAATGTAACCCACGAGCTCAGGGCAGCCAGGCTGCCTTATGGGAGTAAAACTGACCGGGTAAGAGGCAGCACCTAATTGCCACAGCTGCGTAACCACATAAGCCATGTCACAATCCGCATCCTGTAATTTCAAATAAACCCTCCAGGTATCACCGGGGCGAACCGTAGGCTCAGCCTGAAAACTGATAATCTCTGGAGATGTACCTTCTTTCCTGGGCGGTGGCCCCTCGTCTTTCCATCTCAACCCACACCCAAATAACAGCGAAGCTGTTATGACTGCTGCTAGCATTTTCCTAATCATAACTATTGCACCATCCTGTTATGTAACAATGAGAGAGTTTACCGACAGACGCAGGGCAATGCAAGCCTTCCCTGGAGGTTTCAGGTGTCAGGTGTCAGGAAAAAGAAAAAAGGAAGAGTAAAATCCAAAACCTGAACACTGAAACCTGAAGCCTGAAATTTAACTCCCCTCGTGAGGATAGCTAAAAGCTAGATCCTTTGAGCCTGTATTTTTATTTTAACTATTTAGTAGTGAGCTATTTTTAATTCCACTAATAATTATCTTGCAATGGTGATTCCCTTTCTGTATTCTAATCGGGAAAATAGCACTCCCATTACCCCTGAGAATCCTGTGGCAGCAAACTCTGAGAGCCAAATACAGCAAGATAATACTGACCCTTCTAGACAAGGGTTGATTTAGGTCTTCTCTAGAGAAAGGTTGAGATTAGATGCAGCGCGCGCTATGGGTTTGTCGTAACTGCAATTTCAGTTGGTGGACTGACGGGAAATCCTTGATTGAAATTATCAGCACTACCCAGAGACAAGGATGTCCCAAGCAATGCTCAGGGGTCAACAGCCGTATCTACATCGCTGAGTACGAAGTTCACTCAGGTCAGAGAACCAGCTTCCTTCCTGGACAAGACTCCACCTATAGCCCCTGATCCATAATTTCCTAGTCCGTACTAAAACCTAAAACTCCCACATTACAGGGTTGTCGTCCAGGTAGTCGGTAACACTCCTCCCTATGTGGCCTATTTCCTCTAAGTCACCAGGAGAAATGAGGATCTCGCCCGCCTTGGCATTTTGCCCCACTTGCTCGGCATTCCGGGCTCCGGCGATTGCGCATGTATTTGGCTGGACAATGAGCCAGCCGAGGGCTAGTTGTCCCAGGCTAATTCCATAACGTTTTGCAATGGGTCGCAGTCTTTCCAGTGCCTGCTGAACTCGTTGATAGTTCTCCGCCTTGAAAAGCTTGTTTCTTGACCTGTGATCCCCTTGGGCAAACTTATGGTTGGGTCCAAATTTTCCAGTCAACAGACCCTGTGCCATGGAAGAATAGGCAAGAATGGTGATGGTGTTTTCCACACAGTAAGGTTGGGCATCTCTTTCTACCTGGCGCCAAAAAAGAGAGTAGGGCGGCTGCAGGCTATCAATTCGACCATATTCGGCCGCCTCTTCCAGCTGTGTCCTCGAGAAGTTGGAGACACCAATTGCCCGTATAAGGCCCTGCTCTTTGAGGTCATTCATAGCCCCCATGGTTTCCTCTACAGGCACAAACTCGGTGCCCCACGAGCCGGCTGGCCAGTGAATCTGGTAGAGATCAATGTAGTCTGTTTTTAAATTCTTAAGGGAGCGATGGCAGGCTTCTAGGACCTGATCGTATTTGAGATGGTTGGGAAAAACCTTGGTTGCATACACCACCTGATCTCGAACGTCCGCAAGGGCTTTGCCTATAACTCTTTCAGAATGACCATGACCATAATATTCGGCGGTATCAATGGTTGTTATGCCCGCCTCGAAGGCAGCCCTTAAGGCCTTGGTGGTTTCAGAGTCGTCTATGCCTACCCACATCTCCTTGCCCGCCTGCCAGGTGCCCATGATGATCGGAGAAATTTGTACTTCCGATGTTCCCAGGAAACGTAATTCCATTGCTGCCTCCTAAGTTTGACGTTAGTTATTCCTTTATGATTTATTAAACACTAAGCAAGAAAAAGACAAGATAGAGATTATGGATTGCGGATTTGAGAAGGCATAGAGCATAGGGCATAGGGCATGGAGCATAGAGTAAGGAGCCAGGAGTCAGAAGCCAGTATCCAGCATCCAGAATCTAGAATCTAGCACGAGGAATGGTATATGAATTTAACCCAACCAACAGTTCTGGGCAGGACAAATCTTAAAGTAG
>JAJDNT010000341.1 GCA_022340515.1 Deltaproteobacteria bacterium | reverse complement strand
CAACGGGCCAGGGCGCCAAGGAGTTCCTCGGCAAGCGGGTAGCCGTCTATCATCATGTGCCATGTCGGAACTGTCGACTATGTGAGCTTGGACGATACAGCCAATGTCCAGGTTACAAAAAAACGGGTACCAGTGCAGGATTTTCACCTGCGGGAGGTGGGTGGGCTGAGTACGTTGCTGTTGCTCCCTGGATTGTAAGTGGTGGCGGAGTGGTAGAGATTCCAGAGTTGCTGCCAGTTAAAATTGCCATTTTAATGGAACCTCTCAATACATGTCTAAAATGTGTTAGTGAACTGCCGGAATCTAAAGGTACTCTGGTTATCCTGGGGCAAGGCCCTGTCGGACTTATGCTCACCGCTTTGACCAGCAGGGCTGGCTGGGCGGTTTTTGCGGTGGAGCCACTGCCGGAGCGGCAGGAAAAATCTCTCGGTTTCGGGGCAAAAGCGGTTTTTCACCCCGAAGAGGACCTTGCTGGCAAGCTTCAGGAAATTGCTGCACCTTTGGGTAATGATGCGGTCATTGCTGCTACCGAATCAGAGGAAGCAATAAATGCTTCTCTTCAGTCTTTGCGACCCGGAGGGACAATGATCCTTTTTGCTCATACCCGCATGGGACAAAAACTCAGTATAGATGCGGGGCAGATAGGTATGGCTGAAAAGCAGATTGTCGGTAGCTATTCATCCTCCATAGAGTTGAATTCAATGACAAAAGAAATACTGCTTGACAATAGTTTTCCTTGGGGAGAGTTTGTTACCCACGTACTTCCTTTGGATGAAATCAATAGCGCCCTCGCCCTGGCAAGGCGGCCTGAAGGAGGGTCATTGAAAACTGCGGTGGCGTCCAAGCTAGGGAAAGCATAGTGCATGGGGCATAGAGCATAGGAGAGATTGAAGATTTTAGATTGTAAATTGCAGATTGTGGATGGAGATGTGAGATATGGGATAATAAATGCAATGACAAATATTTAATCTCACATCACATATCGCACATCCCACATCGAGTGGGCTAGGAACAAAGGAAGTGTGTAATCATGAATTCAGCCGTACCCGAAACTATGCTGGCCTGCGTTCTTTATGGTAAGGAAGACGTCAGGTTGGAAAATATACCTGTGCCAGACTTGCAACCGGGAGAATTGTTAGTGAGGGTGGAGGCGGCCTTGACCTGTGGCACCGACTTGAAAGTCTTTCTCCGGGGCTATCATGAACGTATGATCCAACCTCCATCTGTTTTCGGCCACGAGTTTGCCGGTGAAGTGGTGATTAGCGATAACCTTCGTTTTCCCAAGGGGACCAGAATAGTCGCCGCCAACTCAGCCCCTTGTAGGGATTGCTATTTTTGTAAATTGGACAAGCCAAATCTCTGCCGCGATCTCCTCTTTGCCAATGGCGCCTACGCTGAATATGTCAAAATCCCGGTCAGGATCGTAGAGGAGAACTGCCTTGCCCTCCCCCCTGATCTTCCGGCGGCTAAAGCCGCCCTAGTCGAACCTTTGGCCTGCGCAGTCAAGGGAATAGAGGATGTCAATATACAGCCAGGTGAAAAAGTGCTGGTAATAGGTGCAGGGCCTTTGGGCTTGATGCTTGCACGGCTTTCAGTTTTGGCCGGTGCGGAAGTCACCGCAGTGGATGACCAGGCAGAGCGCCTTGCTGTCGCTGCTGAACTCGGTGCAGCCAATCTTGTTGCTGAAAGGCTCTCACCCCAGTCGGTCAAGCGCTTGCGGGATGATTTCACCCCTCACAAGCTGGGATTTGACTGTGTAATCGAAGCCGTGGGAACGGTTCAAACGTGGAATCATGCGGTGGAGTTAGTGCGCCCGGGTGGCCGAGTGAATCTCTTCGGCGGTTGCCCACGGGGAACAGAGCTCCGTGTCGATACCACCCGCCTCCATTATGACGAGATTCGAATATATGCCTCCTTTCATCATACCCCCCAGACGGTGAGAAGGGCTTTGGAGTTCATTACAGACTCCAGGGTGCCTGCCCTTACTCTCGTCAAAGAAGGAAGATCCCTCCACGATTTGCCAAAGGTTCTCCAGGAGATGCGCGCAGGTACTGCTCCGCCTAAAATAGCAGTCCTTCCTCGGCTTCCTGCCGGAGCCCGTCTTTCAGCTGCAGAATTGGAAGGTTTTTCTGCTTAGGATTAGAAATAAATTATATGATCTTCCAACTGATCAGGGGGCACAATTTCTTCAGGTACAACCATTCCTCGCACTGAAATAGAAGCTTGGTGGACGGTATCGGGGTTGCCTGACACTAGGGGGTGCCACCACTCGAGATCCATTCCCAGTGCTAACCGCCGGTAACCGCAGGTTCGAGGTAACCACTCTAATTTGGCCGCTTTGGCGGGTGTCATCACCAGGCAGGTTGGAACTAGATCCAACCGTTCTTCATAGGCAGTGCAGCGACAGTGGTAGGTATCCAAGAGACGACAAGCCACATTGGTGTAGAAGACCTCACCCGTGTCCTTGTACTCGACTTTTTGTAAGCAGCATCTACCGCATCCGTCGCATACCAGTTCCCACTCCTCCGGCGTCATTTCAGCAAGAGATTTGGTTTTCCAAAAAGGCTCTAGGAGAGAATCCATGGTATGTTATTTTTGTCCGGTGCAGGATTGCTTGTTAAGTATTTGCTAATGGGCGGTAGATAGTCTTGGAATAATAAGCTATTTGTCTTTGAGTAGTCCAGGGTAAAGCTTCTTTGCGCAGGTAGGGCAAATGCCATGGGTGAAATCAGCCTCAGAGCGTTGTCGAATATATGTTTCTATCTGATTCCAGTAACCTCTATCGTCCCGAATCTTTTTGCATGAAGAGCAGATGGGTAGCAGGCCGCTCAGGGTTTTCACCTTTGCCAAAGCTTCCTGAAGTTCGCCAATCAATCTCTCTTTCTCTTTCATCAAAGCGCGAAGGTAAAGATGGGTTCGGACTCGAGCACAGACCTCTTCCTGGCGAAAAGGTTTGGCAATATAATCTACGCCCCCGCAGGTAAAACCCCTAACGACGGCTTCAGGTTCCCTGCTTACCGTCAGGAAAATGACCGGGATATCTTTGGTAGCATCACTTTTCTTGAGGGCGAGGCATGTCTCGTAACCATCTATTCCATTCATTTTGATATCAAGCAATATCAGGTCGGGAGAATTATTGTTGACGATTTGCAGGGCTTGTTCTCCACCTGCTGCTGTTTTTATGTCGAAACCTTCAGACTCGAGAGCTATGGCCAATGCGCTTATATTTTCGGGAATATCGTCAACGATCAATATCTTCATTCCCGCCAAGATTTCACTGTCATTGCACCACATAAAGTCCTCTCTTACTTTTAACATGCACACATTCATTGGTGCCGGCTAGAAAGCCACTCCAGTGTACTCTGAATTGGTTTTCCACTGCGGGCGTCACGACAAATGTGAAAGCAAGTTTCGTGCTAAGAAGACGAGGTTCGATCGCTTTGCCCGGTCCAAAGTTTGACAAAGGAAAAAAGGAAGGCCCCCATCGAGTCGTAGCATAGATGCGCGCCGGATATTCGATGGGGGCTAAAGGGGGTCGTTGGAGGACTGCTGATGGTTTGGAATAGGCCTGTAGGGTTGTTGGATTTACTATGTTGGCTTAAATCAGTTAATATGGAAGGTGTTTCGTGGTAATCTCAGCTTTGTTAAGATTTTAGCCTGGTCAGTTTCACGGTTTAGAATGAAGGGTGAATCAAATTTCAGGCAACTGAATTCATTATCTAACTTGGCTGCAGTGGTAGAAAGAGAGGTAATCGATGGCAAAGAATCCTAGAAGCGGCAAGCAGAAACGGAAAGAGAAAAGGGAAGAACGGGAGAAATACTGGGCAGCAGTAATGAAGGAGCAGGATAAGAAAGAGGAAGCGATAAGAAAAAAGGCCGAGAAAGAAAAAGCTGAGCAAGAAAAGGCGGAAGAGGAGAAGGCAAAAGAGGAAGAAGTTGAGGAGTGAGTTGGCCCATTCTAATTTAGGGCCTGCCGTTCATATGAGCCAGCAAAGAAATTAATTGATCAGGATAGTCTGTGATAATGCCATCCACGCCCAATTCGAGCAATCGTTTCATATCTTTCACCTGGTTGATGGTCCAGACATGAACCTTGAGGTTAACAGAGCGGGCCGTTTGCAGAAATCTTTTGGTGAGAAGATGCAGTCCGCTGCTGAACTCAGGTATTTGGAGGGCATGGCAGGCTGGTCTGTATGCCGTCCCCAGGAACACCAGATTCATCAGGAAAAATAGAGTGACTTCTCGTTTGCTGGCGGAGGTGGCGATCCTGGAGCAAACTCGCCTAAAATCATTAATCGATTTGCTGTCAAAGGAAGCGACCATTACTTTCTCCGCCCTATCGAAGGAATGGATCATCTCACAGAGCGGTGCGGCCAAGGAGGGCTTAATTTGTTTCATGTCGATATTTATTCTTATGTCTGGAAGGGCAGTGAAAACCTCCTCTAGGGTCGGCACGGTGATCCCCTTCCCCCGGAAAGGAAAGGTCCGCCCCCCGTCTGCCGTCCAGTTATAACCCGCATCAAATTTTTTTAATTCCTTCAGCGTAAGTGAGTTAACCTTGCCTGTACCGTTGGTCGTTCTATCAACGGTTTCATCGTGAATGAAAACCAGGGTGTTATCGGCGGTGGAGTGGATCTCGGTCTCTATTACATCCACCCCCATCTCTGCGGCACGCTCGAAGGCATAGAGGGTATTTTCCGGCCAAAGACCGCCACCGCCTCTGTGAGCCATCACCAGTGGAAGGTTTTGATCATGGGCAAAGTATGGATGCTCTCCCGCCACTCCAAAACTCCAAAACCGACCAATAATGGTATGGCCGTAGAATTCGAATAGAATATGAGCTTTATGTTGCTAGCCCTTTTTACCTCAAATAAGTCCTGGCTCCCACATACCTTGCTCTGTAATATCTTCTTTGGAGCAGACTCGTTCGGATTTTTTTGCCCCTGCCCGGGGCGTGAATGAATCTCCCCTTGCCAACATATATACCCACGTGGGAAATTCTGCTGCCTCCGGAAGTGGCAAAAAAGACCAAGTCACCCCGCATTAGGTCATCGCGCCCGATGGGAATTCCTGCCCTATATTGTTGTCGAGAGGAGCGAGGTAACTTTAATCCGTTCAGTTGATAAACCACCATGGTCAAACCGCTGCAGTCGAACCCTTCGTCAGGTGAGGTGCCCCCCCATCTATAAGGAGTGCCGATGAATCTTTTTGCGGTTCCCACGATCTCATCTCTAAGATCGATTCTGCTGCCGTATTGTCTCTGTTTTTGCACGGCATAGTCATCAGGGCTAACTATCCAATATTCATCTATTATTCCTGCAGCACGAGCATGCTCCGCCTGCCTGCGGGCTGCCTCTTTAGTGGGAAAATCACCGAAACGAACTTTGTAGAGTCCTGTTTCGTGGACAAAATAGTAGGCGTCCAGCCCGTAGCGTTCTAGTGCCTCACTCAGTCTGACAGCATTGTCCTGATTGGCAAATGCGCCCACCTGAACAGAATAGCCCAGCTGGGCAAGAGTTTCCTTCTGAACAACTGGTCTCGACTCGGGTGAAACATAAGTGGGACCGCCACAGCCAGTGCACCACAGAATGATTGCTATAACCAGAAGTACAGGGCTACAGTTGACTCGGTTTCTTTTGCTCTCATCACCTGCAAATACGACTCGCTGAACTGGTGGTTTTTGTTTGATGAATAGGGAGGTGAAAATAAATCCGCCTCTGGAGCCTTTCCGACAAACTCCAAATTCCTCCCCCTTGACGGGGGAGGATGATGGTGGGGGTGCTGAAATAATTGGTATGTTATGCATTTATCTTTCCCCCTCCCCTTTATCCCCTCCCGCCAGGGGAGGGGAAAGTGTTTTCTGACAGGGGGCTAGGGGGGATTTTAGGAAAGGCATTGGTTCAAGTATTTATTTCAAGGGCTAGGATGGGGAAATTTCCGCATCAGCGGTCTCTTGTTCCATGGCAAGGAGAAATTGTTTCTCTATTGCTTTAACTTCTTCCATCCTGCCAGGTTCAAGGTATGTTTTATAGATGACATCATCTTCCGGCAGAGGCTTCTTGAGCAATCCCTGTTCAAGGAGTGATAAAGATTCAATGGATTTGTCGCAGACCGGATAACCTCTGTCATCTATTCTCACTTCTGAATCAAAGGACACATGAGATATGTTGTTGATATCCACAAGCTTAATGTCTCCCTCCCTGGTAAGCAGCAGATTGCCTATACCGGCGAGATCGGGGACATGATTTGCCTCCAAGATTATTTTTTTTATTTTTGTAATAAATTCCCTTGCCTTTGCTCGGACTTCAATGGTCCACTCATCGCCAATTTCCTCTGCATCTTCAAAGGTTTCAAAACTGATACGCCGAAGAATAGAAACCAGATGGCTGTCATCCAGTTGGTCCCAGGGGTCCAATATGGCGCCCTTTACATACTCTTGCAGGCCGCATAAGAGGATTTCCCGCTTACCATTCAGTTCATAATCCACCAGAAATTCGTCGGATTTGGCCAAATTCTCCGGGGCTAGGTAGGACTCAATCATCTTTACTCGTTCGACTTCTTCTTTAGCCTCCTGCAAGTTTTGGAATCTCATTCGGAATATCCTCAGCATCTTCAGAGGTTCTGCCCTGGGGTACCACTTGGCACCGTCGATGATCACCCCATTTTTCTCGTTTTCCACATCTTCGTCGGCCAAAACTTCCAGGATGTGGGAGCGCAGTCCTTGCCGGTAATGCCTGCGGTAAATATAGGCACTGGGATCCCTGATAAAATTGAGTCTTAATACATCTTCTTCATTCAGGTAAGCTCTGTCTCTGACGTCTTCTTGCATGTGAATGATCCTTTGGCTTCCTGAAGCACGTGGGAAGAGCTAGAGTTTAATAGAAAGTAACCTCGTCAAGCCAGATCTTGGCCTCTTGGCCACGCCCGAAACTAATCTCATTAACTAGCCAGTTGATTCTTTCAACATAATTTAGTTGAAGGATTTGATTTGTGCCTTGCTCCTGAGCGCGTCTTTTTTGAATTGATAGAGAATTGAAGGGGATGCGCGTCTCTTTCCAGTCTTTTGTCACTGATATATTGCGAAACCAATTTTCCTCAAGTTCAGAGCCTTCTTGGCTGTCGCTAACTTGAAACCAGACCGTTAAGTCTCTGTCGGCCTTCATATAGAACTTTATTCCCGAATAGTTGGTAAGATCACGCTTGAGTCGATTATTTATACCGGCGAGCATTGGCCGGTTCTTGAATTTCTGAACTCTCTTGGTACCCAATTTGAAATCCATGGCCAGAGATTTTTTTGTACCAGCAGCACCCTGGGTCTCATCGATATAAATTCTTTGATAGCCGTCTACGCCGGTTCTCCCGTTACTGAATTCACCGAGGATCCACCCGGCCATATCCGAAGTTGGGTCTTCAAAAGTCCCATCGATGTTTTTAATCTCCCTGAAGGCCTCAGTTTTAAGCTCGTGCAGACGCCCTTTTTTGCTGAGGGCCGCTGCAATCAGACCGGTTTCGGTGTTTATCACTCTCAAGTTCACATTCCATTCATCTCCTGTGGGCGCAAGGGTGCCAGTCAGTATGATGTCTGCCCCAAGGAGTTTGCCGACCTGTTTGGCTCCGGTAGGATCTATCAGCCCCGCTTGGGCCAGTTTCAATTCGTCCAAAACAGACTGCAATTTTGACCGTTCCACCACATTGAATTGGCCTGAATTTACCAGAGCCGTAGTCACATCTTCCTGAATATACTTGGCAACCTCTTTATTGGTTCCCATTATTACCTCGAAATCTTTAATGGCTATGATTTTCTTGGCAAGCAAGATTTGAACCCGGTCACCAGGTTTAAAACTATGAGACTTATCTAGAATCTTGAGCAATATGTCGCTTCCCATGATCCTAACAACTTCAACTCTCGACTGGTTTACGCTGGTTTTCTGTCCTTCCAAAAGATAAGTTTTATCTATTAGCTCTTGAGCAAGTTGCAGTGCCAGTTTAGCCTCTTGTTCAAACAA
>JAJDNT010000340.1 GCA_022340515.1 Deltaproteobacteria bacterium | reverse complement strand
CGGTGAACCTAATATTTAGATGGAGAAGCATCAATGAGCCGTTGGACATATTTCCTCAAGCAAAGTTGGATTTCTCTCTTGGTGGGGTTGTTATGGGTCATTAGTAACTCGAATCCGGCTGCTGCCGTTGCTCCTGAAGTACTCAGTGAAATTACAGTGACTCATGAGAAAGGTCAGTGGCACGTTGTCCTTACAGGACCCCAATCTGTGGCCTACCGAGCCATTAAGGTGTTAAATCCGCTACGACTGGTGGTGGATCTACCCAATACTTTAAATGAGATGCACCCGCAGCCATTTATCGTAGACGACGAAGTCATAGGCACAATCACAACTGCAGAACTCATTCGTGAACCCGAACCTTTAACCCGGGTCGAGATTGGGTTGAAGCAGAATGTATCGTATGAAATCACTCGCCAGAAAAAAGAGATTTGGGTTAGCCTCAATATGGCTGAGCCTGTCACAGAGGTTAAGCCTCTGCAAGCTGAGCCAACCGTTAAATCGAAGGATATGAAATATTACATAAAGCAAGAGTTTGCCACACCCAAGCCTCCACCAAAAGAAACCATACTTCCCTCCAAACCCTTGGAAAAATCGTCTCTACCCTCTGCCACCAAGGTCCTGAGTATTCGCCAGTTAAAAATGGACGAAGAATTGAGGTATTATATCGTTGCCAACGGAAGCCTTGCAGATTACGTTTCCTTTCACCTAACCAATCCACCTCGACTGGTGGTGGACCTCATGGGAGTCGAGTCTACAGAGATAGAAGGCTCTTTGAGCTTCAAGGGGCCATGGGTTAGGAAGGTACGTGTTGGTCGCTACACCACTAAAGTACGGCTGGTCTTTGATCTAATCCCCGAGCAGGGACTTCCATACGACATCATTGCAGGGAAAGATCGATTGGTGGTCTCTTTCAGACCAGGCGTCAGCTTTCCGGCCCGATAATATGATATCAGCAGTTTTCCGCTTTGAAGACTACCTATTGTGGCTAGTCCTCAAAACCAATAGGGTAAATTAAAGTATGATCTCTCAAATTACCGAACAACATATTGAAAGCCTTCAAGCTAGTTCTGGCACCAACAAAGGAGAGGAGCCGAAGTTGGCCCGAGTTTTTCGAAAAAGAATAGTATTCAATCTCAGCCTAGATACGGATGAGGCTGCGGCTGTGGATTCCATACTTTGCGGAAACAAAGGTTCTCAGGCTTCAGGGTGTGCAGCTCGAATTATCTGCTGATAGGATTAAGTTCTTGCGAGATATTTCGGCCCGACAACCAAAAAATTGTTCGGAAGCGCTGCACATATCCTTTCCAATTTGCTTCCGAGAAAGATCTGTTTGACCGGGCTTTGTCCGTAGGTCCCTAAAACCACAAGGGCGTCATGGGGCACCTCATAAAGATTGTCGCTCAATTTTCCCATCTCAAACGTGTGCCACTCCCTAACAGAGCTTTTCACCTCCCCGTCTAGACCGCTGTCTTTTATGGCTTCTCCATAAGTGTCCCGAAAGTCGTTTGCAACCTGGGTAAAAATGTCGAGGGGCATGTTACAGGCGGCGCTGATATTTAACCCCAGCCTGAGAGCATTTGCTGTTTTGGCTGAGCCCCCGAAAAATACTGCTACGCTATGCCACTCCTTGTAGGCCGAACTGGGCATAAGGACAGGGAAACGAGCGGCATTAACAAGACGTCTCACCTTGGGACCAATGTGGCCGAAGCCTATTTTTGAAGACCGATCACTTATGCTGCGCGGGCAGGCCATATAGTCAAAATTGGTTGGCAAGGCTGGCAGGGAGGAAGCAGGAAAATCTTTGGGTTCCAGGAATTCCGCCTCTAGCCCGCCTTGCTCTACTATAGAGCTTGCATTCATTAAGGCGGTATCCGGAGATGTGAGATAGGAGCGGTTAAGGTCAACCTGTACCACGTCGTTTTCAAAATACATTAAGAACTTTGCAAACTTGGGGATGTAAATAGCCAGTTCAAGCTTAACCTTCTTGCAAAAGTAGACAGATTGCAGCAGGGTTTCTCTACCAAAGGGGGTGTTTCTGAAAATATGTAATAGTCGCCGCTGCATTCGGCCCTCCTCTCATATCTTCAGGTGGCGAGCCTGTGCTATAAGCTCTTGGCGATAGTGTTCCAGAACGGTTGCCTTTTCAAGCATACCGATGAACTTTCCTTTTGCCACCAGCGGAATAGCGCTCAGATACTGTGCCTCCATTCTGTCTAGGATCTCAGACAAATCGTCGTCTGGACTGGCGACCACGGGCCCAATGTTCATTATTTGCCCGATGGGCACAGTGTCATACATCTCCGACTTGAGCAGATATGGCTTGATATCATCCAAGGATATCATTCCCAAGAAATCGCCGGTCTCTTCATCTTCGACTGGGTAGCAGTTGTTTGGCGATTCTTTAATAGCCCCAAGAAAATCCCGGAGCAACATGGATTGGGTCACTCTTATGCAGTCCTTGTCGACAAGGTCTTTCAGACTCAGGTTTGCCAGAATACCAGCATCCGTCCTGGGTCTACGAATTGGTCCCCTCTCGAGCAACTCTTGTAAGTAGAAGGATGCTGGTTCCACGTAATGACAGATGGTGGTGGAAATGGCCGCCACTATGATAAGGGGCAATATGACTTCATAGCCCCCGGTAACTTCAACGATGAGGAAGATGCCCGTGAGCGGCGCCTGGAGCACACCACTCATGAGACCCGCCATACCCACCAGAGCAAAGCAGCCCTCACTCGTCCATGCCACCTGGGGCCAGATCAAGCTTAGGGCCCGGTGATAGGTCAGGCCGGCAAAGCTTCCCACTACCAGACAGGGGGCAAAGATGCCCCCGGAGCCACCTGAACCAAGGGTAACGCCGGTCGCCAGAATCTTGGCAAGGGTCACCACTCCTGCAATGAGGAGACCATGTTCGAACATCCCTTCAATTGCAGCTCTGACTGGTGGGTAACCCTCCCCAAGTACAACGGGGAGGAACAAACCCATAAGGCCAACGGCACAACCGCCAGCGCCGGCACGCACCCATGCCGGTAGGGAAACCTTGTTTGACAGATGATGAACGTAATTGACTGTGCGGCTGAAAACTATGGAGGCAATGGCTGTCACTATGGCCAGCCCCAAGCAGGCGGTGATATCAACCAGGTCAAGATTGAACTGACGATGGACAAAAGGGATCTGATTGCCCTGAAGAATACGACTTATCTCGGTGCCGGCCACAGAAGCGATTCCCACGGGAATGATATTTAGGGCCGACCATTCAGTGAGAATGACCTCCATGCTGAAGACCATGCCGGCGATGGGGGCGTTGAATATGGCAGATATGGCCCCGGCGGCTCCACAGCCCACCAGTGCCACTCTTTGACTGTCGCTCAGGGAGAAGAATCTGGCGATACTGGAGCCTATCGCTGCCCCGCTGATAACCACGGGGGCTTCAGGACCTGCAGAACCACCACTGCCTATGGTAAGGCAACTGGAGATTAATCTGGAAAAGCTGGTGCGGAAGCGCAGCAGGCCCCGGTGACGGGACACGCTGTAGATAACTTCAGGTACGCCATGTCCAGCTCCTTCGTTCATGATTTTATCGAGAAAAAGTGAAGATAGGGCCGCCCCGATGCCCGGCAGCACAAATGCCCACCAAATATGGCGAAAGGGGCGAAGCCATTCGAGCATCGCTGCCAGCGAGCGGTTGAGAGCAACCGAGGCCAAGCCACTGCACATGCCTACAACCATGCCGACAACAATGAGCAGAAGTCGATCATCCAGCCGGAAGAGCTTCCAGGCTCCAGGATAGCGCCAACGTCTCAAGCTGTCCATAGTGCCTCATCTGGGATCGTGGTTCGCCTGGAGCATTCACCAGAGTGGTGACGAGAGAATCCGAGCGTTGAGGGGGATTCCACCCTCAAAACAGCAATGGGCAAAGCTCTGGCAGAAAGTGGTGGCGATGCCTTGATCAATATTCCGGTTTCCAACAGTCCTTATGGCTTCGTTCCAATCTATAAGGTCTTTTGCTTTACCTTAACAAGCGTCGATGGCATTGCAATCAAGTTTGAGACTCCTTCAGGTTCAATCTGAAAGGTTGACACAAAGACCCCCACCGATGGGGCACCACCATCGGCGAGGGATTTACTGACGAGGTCATGGTAGGTCGTCCGGATAGGTGTCTAGCTCGCTATCTGTTTAATCTTTAAGGTTAAGGATATATCATTAGGGGCAAGGCAAAAATCCGTACCAAAACAGGATAGGTCAAATCTGATTTGATGGTCTTTAGTAAACCGGTATGACATCCACACGTACGTCTTTTACGCCGGGTATGTGCATTACGATTTCCCGGATATCTTCCGTCAGAGCTTCTTCCATCTTCAGACTACGCTTTATATGGACAACGACAGTATGATTCTCGACAGATACCTCGACGTCATGGTAAAAGTTCATCAAATCTGATTTTACCCTAGCAGCCAGGCTTTCGTTCTTGAGAAGTCGCAGAGACTCGGGGGTAGTTTGAAAAGCAGGGAGCTTGACAGTCGCTATAATCTCGTCAACTGCATCCTCTATTGATAGTCTACCGATAACCAAACTGAGATCATACATGCTCATATCCCACGGGTCCTTGCCATGAAAATACATTGCCCATTTTCGCCGTTCTTTATCAAACTTTTCCAGGGTTTTTAGCGCTTGCTTTTCTGAGACATTTTCTCTTTCCCTCACTATTTTGACCCGTTCCTCGGTGGTGGCGGAAATCATAACTCGAAGAATATTGGGGATATCTGCCAGCAGGAAGTGCCCAGCCAGTCCATGATAGACCAAATTGTCTTTTACCGCATATTCCAGAAGAGTAGAGCGCAAGTAAGCTACGTATTTCTGTTTACCGTAGCGGAAGTGATCAAATAATTTGGGTGCTTCTTCTACGGCCCGTCGCAGCCAGTTTTCCGGAATGTCGAATTCTTGTGAAGCAAGGCTGATGATTTCTTTAGAGATGCACTCGTAGTTTAGCTCGCGCGCCACCGTTTCCGCGACCTCTTTACCATGACTGTAAGAAGTTCTGGAGATGGCGATGATAGACATGCTGCCTCCTTTGTCTGAAAAACAAGAAAATAAAATGGATGAAATAGACCTGTAGTCTTCCCACCATTGAGTACTGCAGTTAAGGCATGGGAGCCAAGCCCAAGACCCCCATCAGAACCACTACCCCACCAACCAAGGCCAATGACCCGTATAGTTTTTCCCCCTCTTTGAAGAGGATCGCTGCGGAAAGAAAGAGCGCCGGGACAACGGCAAAAACACCTAAAGACAATCCCAGGGCAGTCAAAGCATCACCAGTCGACAGATGGGAAAGGTACCAGTGTCCCATGGGCATGGAACCGGTAGCGCCCTCCCAGGTTTGATAGACGGATTCTCCCTGCCAGATGGAAGACAGCCAGTAAGAAACTGGCACAAAGTTGTCTCCCAGAAAGGCCAGAGTCGAGCCGATAATTGCAATGACAGAACCCAGCAAGACCCCCCAGTACACAATCTCTCCGTATATCAAAGCGGCAAGCGGCGGCTTTGGTCGCTCCACTTTCATAACGCCCTCCTACAAAATGGGTATGTGTATGCCGAATGTCCCCTCCACCCCCCGCACAAGCAACTTGACTGACGAAGCAAGGAGGATAAGAATCAAGACTTTCCTCACAAAGCCGGCCCTGATCCTGATCAAAAGGTGCGCCCCTAATATTCCTCCAACTACCTGTCCGAGCATCCAGGGGGCGGCAAAAATGGCGATCAGCGCACCATATGTTATGTAGGTCCAGATGGCAGTGGCATTGCTTATGGCCAGGAGGACTCCGCTGCATGCGGCCGCAATCTTAATCGGAGCAGCCATGATAAGATTAAGAGTTGCCGTGAGAAATGCCCCGCCGCCCAAACCGAAAAAACCTCCCATAAAGCCAAGAAGAATAAAAAGAATCCCTCCCCAAAGGGCTCTTACCATCTGGTAGTCAACCATCTTGCCCAGTGATGCTTCCCAATAAGAGCCGTTCAGCCTCAACCTTAAAGAGAGTGCATCTATGCGCTTCGGTACAGGATACTCGGTTTTGCCGCCGCCGGTAAACAAAAAATAGGCAACAACCAGCATGAGAATCCCCAGTGATAGACGGACAATGCCATCGCCTACGGCTCCCATGGCCTGGTGCAAGTAGATGGCGCTGACGCTCCCCACGAGCGCTCCTATGGTGATAGGAACTCCACAGTAGAAGACTACCTTCAGGTTGGCCAGCTGGCTCCTCATAAAAGGTCCCGAAGAAATCAAGCCGCTGAACATGGCCACCACCAGGCCCGTAGCCCTTATTACCAAACTGTCCATGTGGGTAAAACCTAGCATGATTGGCGTAAATATTACCCCGCCTCCGATGCCGCCGATAACCGCGAGTACTGCTACGGCCGTGCTTATGAGGAAGCAGCCAACTATGATGAGCCACATAGCAGAAGGACTGAGGACCTCGGTGCCTTGGACTCTTGAAAATACTCCCATAATAAGGTAGCCGCCGACAATGAGTATGATAAGTATGGTCAGCTCTGGGACGCTGGTAACCAGAGACCATAGTCTCCCCTTCCTCATGCGCTTAGTTTTCTGCATCTGATCCTTTCCTGGTCTCGGTCTAGAACTTCTGACAAAAGGGTTCACTCGCCATCTGCAATATCACAACAATTAGCACCAGGCAGAGCCGTGTCTCCACTGAGGGGGTAGGAAGTTTATACATCCGCGTTAGTCTGATTGCAAGTGGGAAAAGGTCCTCTTTTCTGCAGGGGAAATAGGAAGGCTTTACTTGCAATGTTCTCCGTGTTGGCGTAATGTTAGCTCCGTTGGCGGCGAAATCATGAGAAGAAAGTTGAGAAAAGGGAATACCGTAATACTTACCTCTCTTTCCCCAAACTGAAGAAAGCAGTAATGAAAATCGTACACAAAGTGGTATTGGGAAATATCATCAATATCATTTTTATAGCACTGATCTATATTGTTGCCTTTCAATTCCTCGAATTTATGCTGGCAAGACTGCAGTTTGTAGAAATAGCTGACGATCTGAATGCTTCTTTTCTGGGGATGAGACTTTCTGAAAAGAATTTCTTTTTGTACGGTGATCCATCGGTATTAAAAGAAATTGAGGCTGGGCTAGACGAAAGTCTCGGATCCATTGCTTCCGTGCAGGAAAGCATAGTTCGTGCCGTGGGAGACAGCAAGTATAAGGAGCTTAGACGGAGTGTCGAAGAATATAAAGAGGCCATTCAGAAAGCAGAATCTAGCAATGGAAGCGATGTCAACCTGCAAAAAACTGTAAGAGAGAGCGGGCGCAAACTAAGAGAATTTTCAGCCAAGATTGTCAGCCTGGAGAGAAAAAGAGTCAATGATATCCTCTCCCACTCGAAGAAGGTGTTGTTCTGTTTTTTTTGTGTGATCATCCTGGTGGCCATGGCTGCGACCTATCTTTTTTTCTCCAAGTTCTTGAGCTCTCTTAAAAGTATTGAAAAAACAGCGAACTGCATATCACAGGGAGATTTTTGTAAAGTCGAAGGGAACATTACCGGCGATGAACTTGGCTCGGTTATGGTCGCTATCAACTCAATGTCCGAAGAGCTTGACAGTCGGTACGAACAGATTGTCCAGTCTAGAAAACTTGCCTCTTTGGGAATTCTCACCGCGGGTGTGGCTCACGAACTTGGTAACCCGCTGAACAACATTGCCATGGTTGCCCAGAGCTATATAGAACTGGCTGACCACCTCAGTAAGGAAGAAACTGTCGCCTATATGAGAACCATTGAGGAAGAAACCGAAAGAATCGAGAAAATTGTTCAAGATCTCTTGCACTTTTCCAAACCCAA
>JAJDNT010000339.1 GCA_022340515.1 Deltaproteobacteria bacterium | reverse complement strand
AAAAAATCTCTTTCCTGAAATAGGTATTTGTCCGGATCGGTCCAGGCTCCGTGCACAACACAGCATTCATCGATGACAATGTTCACGGGTAGATTGGCTAGATAGGTAAGGTTGTCTGTTGTCAGAACGGATTTGGTCCAGTCGATTTTTTTAAGGGCAAATGGGTTCCAGTCTTTGGCTTCAATCTGCCCACACACCAAGCGGTCGTGGTTTCCAGAAATGGTGTGAATACTATGGGCACGAAAGAACTCCACCACCTCATTGGGCTCATGGCCGTAACCCACAAGATCCCCACAACAGATTATTTGCTCTATACCCAGTGACCTTATTTTTTTATAAGAGAGTTCAAGGCCTCGGAGATTAGCATGGGGATCAGAGATGATTGCCACTTTATCAGCCAACTGGATGGAGTAGTCAGTGGTTGCGATAGTCATGCGATAAATTTCAGTGCAAAGGCAAGGAGTGGTTCAATGGAGATGTTTTTGTGCTTCTCCTTCAATAGGATGGAATCTTATCATTTCCGTCGGTGTTTGTGGAGTTAATCTTAGTTAATGATAAAATTATACCTATAGCTAAACATTATCTCCACTTTCAAAGATACATATTTTTTGGAATGGGCGGCCAAGGATGGAGAGCAATGCATGAAATATCAAGGCCAGGGAGGTGAAAATGCATAACCCAGAAGAAATGACCCCATCGAGGAAGGAAATCCTTATCCGATTGCTTTACACTTTGCTCTGTCTTTTGGTTTTTGAAATTATTAAACTAATTGTCCAGGTAGCTGTTGTTTTTCAGTACATCTTTCTTTTTATAACCCTGGACTACAATAGACCTGTAAGGAATTTTTCTAATAAACTAGCAACTTATACCTACTATGTAATTCGTTTTCTTACCTTGAACAAGAACGTGCGTCCTTTTCCATTCAACGACTACCCGGAACCGTTGGAGGATTCAGTGGAGCAAGTCATTTTTCGCTAATCAGGACAGAAATAAAAATGGCGAAGAAAGGAACAGGGAGATGGAAAAACGAGAATTAGGTCAAAATGGGCTCGAGGTTTCGGCCATGGGATTGGGCTGTATGGGCATGTCAGAATTCTATGGTAGCCGGAACGACGGCGAGTCCGTCAGTACCATCCACCGCGCGGTTGAATTGGGGCTCAATTTTTTTGATACTGCTGACATGTATGGAAGGGGAAAGAACGAAGAACTCTTAGGGAAGGCCATAAAAGGTTATCGGGACAAGGTGATCATAGCTACTAAATTTGGCATTGTTAGAACTGATGACGTCAGACAACACAAGATAAATGGCAGCCCTGAGTACATTCGTTCAGCTTGCGAAGCAAGTTTGCGCCGCCTTGGAGTTGAGACCATAGACCTCTATTACCAGCATCGGGTGGATCAGGACACGCCTATCGAGGAGACGGTGGGCGCCATGGCCGACCTGGTAAAAGAGGGGAAGGTGAAATATATAGGTCTTTCCGAAGCCGGCCCAAAAACCATTCGTCGTGCCCATGCGGTTCACCCTATCGCAGCTTTGCAAACGGAGTATTCTCTCTGGAGCCGTGATGTGGAGGAGGAAATTCTCGCTACTTGTCGAGAGCTTTCTATTGGCTTCGTTTCTTACAGTCCCCTAGGGAGGGGTTTTCTCTCAGGTGAAATTACAAAATTGGATGATCTGGAAAAGGATGACTGGCGGCGATACTCGCCCCGCTTCCAGGGGGAGAATTTTGAACGCAATCTTGGCCTGGTCAGCAGAGTTCAGGAGATGGCAGCTGAGAAGAACTGTACTCCAGCACAGCTAGCCTTGGCCTGGGTACTGGCGCAAGGAAAAGATATTGTTCCAATCCCGGGTACCAAAAGGATAATTTATCTTGAGGAAAATGTTGCGGCTTTAGGCCTGGAATTAACCAATGAGGACTTGAAACGGATAGACGAGATCTCTCCACGGGGCGTTGCCGCCGGCTCCCGCTATCCCGAACCAGGAATGAAACTGGTCAATTTATAGATTTGGGATTTCGGTATTCAGGTTTCAGCAGTTGTGTTTTTTCGCTGACACCTGAAACCTAAATCCCTGGGATTTGGTGCGACGCGCACCTTTTATATAACCCCCAGGAATCTGCAGTCCCCTTCTATGTCGTAAGCTAAGAGCTCATCTCCATATTCCACAGTTATCCTCGCTCCGTCCCATTCCCCCCATAGGTAATCGTCGCCAAAATCAATGACAGCGTTGCGCTCGTCATAGCGATTTTCCCAGACTATTATCCTGTATCCATGGCCGCATTCCATTACTGAGATAACGTCACCAATTTCAATCTCACCAACATAGTCGAAATCACCAAGGGTTTCCTTTACCTCGTCAATGTTCTTCGCGGTAACCAGTTCATCTATATACATAGTCGCTCCTCCCGGCAAATATCTTGCCAAAAAAGATGAGCGTTCATTGCCGTATAATTACTCTCTCGTCTGTGGTAAACTTCTCGAGTGTAACCTTTAGCCGTACACAAAAAAAAGATTCCCCCGTAATTTTTCTAGATAAGATGAAATAGACCATCCATCTTTCTTTCTCCTTGACAAAAGGTTTCTATTTGCTAAGCAGGAGAAGGCTCGTTTCCAATAAGGAGAAAAGAGGAGGAGTTGATGACCACGAGAAAGGATTGGCCAAAGTTACTAGCGCTAGTGATTTTTTTTGTGCTCCTCGGTGGGTATTATGATCGTTTGACTGTGGAGACCAGGACCTTTATTTTACCTCTGATAATATTTGTAGCTGCAGCTCTTATTTTTGGTCGGATGTTACGGCTTCAGAATGAAGTACGCTCAGCCAGAGTTACCGCTTTGGAGATAGTGGCCCAACAACTGAGACTTGCTGACCCTGAAGGTAATGAGCGACTATCCATGGTGGCTTCTTCAGACCGTACAGTTATGACCTTCTATGACAACAGGCAGGTGTCACGCCTTGTTCTGGAACTTATAAATAGCGAAACAGTCTTGAAACTCATGGGAGATAAGGAAAGTGCCAGGGTGGCAATCGGCGATGATGGGGCAGCGACTTTCTCAATTCTAAATAACCAAGACGAGGTAATCTGGTCAGAGCCCTATGGGGATCCATAAATGACCGTAAAAGAGATGATACACCCAACTGCAGTTGTTGATCCCAGGGCAAAGATTCACCAAGGGGTAGAAATCGGTCCCTACGTGATTATCGATGGTGAGGTAACAATTGGCCGGGGAAGCCGAGTTATGGCACATGCCTATCTGACGGGCTGGACCGAAATTGGCGAAGAAAATTCCATTCACATGGGTGCCGTCATAGGGCATGAGCCTCAGGACCGGGAATATACAGGAGGCAAAACATATCTAAAGATAGGTCACCGCAACATAATTAGGGAGCATGTGCAGATCCACCGGGGAACCAAACCGGAAAGTTCAACCATCATTGGTAACGACAACTTTATTATGAACCACGCCCACATTGCCCATAACTGCGAGGTCGGGGATAACGTGGTGATAGCCGGGGGCGCCCTTCTCGCAGGCTACGTTCATGTCGGGGATGGAGCCTTTATTTCAGGCAATTGTGTAGTTCATCAGTTTGTTCGCATAGGCAAGCTTGCATTGCTTCGCGGGCTTTCCCGCACCAGTCGCGATGTTCCTCCTTTCTGTATAATGGACGACACTCACACTGTTAAAGCGATAAACCAATTGGGTCTGGAGAGAGCAGGGTATGGTGAGGGTGAAATACGGGCAATCAGAGAGGCTTTTGCCCAACTTTTTCGACGTAAAGGCAATCTCGCTCTGGCGGTCCAAGAACTGGAGAGCCGAGACCTACTGTCCAAAGAAGTGGTTTTTCTTTTGGATTTCATCAAAAACTCCGAAAGGGGCGTCTGCTTCGGACCTCGAAGCAGATAAAAGCTGTACACTTTTTTACATCAAAGCTCTGCATAGAGCCAAAACTCACATGGGCTTTATTCTTTCTTGGGGCAGGTTGGATCGCCCCCGGAATTAACCTTCATTTAGTATGGGGCAGAAATAATAGCTCATCCACAGCAGCCTTCCTTAAATTGAACCCATCTGCATGATTCTTGCATTCTCAAAAACGCTGAACATTTCTTCAGCCAAAGTTTCAAAAGAATTTGCCTAACTCTATTGTGTAAGAATTACCTTGGCCGGACCGGATATTCACATCCGCAGTTGCAGTTGACGCTGTGTTTAATATCCGGGCGAAAGAGGAGGAAGCAAAAGATGAGAAAACGAATTGTACAAATTATTGCAAAACAGTTGGGGATTGAAGAAGGAGACGTTAGCGCGCAGTCTAGTGTTGTTGAAGATCTAGGAGCAGATTCCCTAGACGTAGTAGAGCTCATTATGGCCCTTGAAGAAGAATTTGACCTCGAGATCCCAGATACAGAAGCGGAGAAGATTATAAATGTGCAGAACATCATCGATTATATGGAAAATGCACTGCAGCCCGCATAGATTGGACACATAAGGTATAGGCTCTGCGATTTATGCAAACTCATTCTGCGTCACTGAGGAAAAATATATGTGGATGGGAGAAAGGAGGAAGGCAATGCTCGTTAAAAAGAATTTTAAAATCATATTGATCATCACCTTGCTGTCC
>JAJDNT010000336.1 GCA_022340515.1 Deltaproteobacteria bacterium | reverse complement strand
GATATGGGGGATTTGAGATTGCGGATTATGGATTTTGGGATTTGGAATTTGGACTGTCAGAATGGTTGTTAGCCCTCGGGTTCATTGATCGCTGGCGAGAGCAGCTCCGTTGTTGTTATTTTCGTTGTCAATGTCTACATACACAGGTTTTTGCGGGTAGATGATGAGGCGGTCACCTGGATGGATGGTCTCTCTGGGGTTCAGCCGATTCCAAATTATAAGGGAGGCCAGGGGTACGCCAAATTGCTCGGCAATGGCGGTAAGGTTGTCACCTTCTTTTACGAAATAGATTCGCTCCTGTTGGTTAGAGGACCACTGCTTTAGTAGATTTTTATATCGAGCCTGAAACTCCTCAGCGTCGCCCTTTGGAATCAGTATGTTGTAGTTTCCCTCTGCCAGATAGTGTCCTCTGATTTCGGGGTTCAATTCCTTTATAGCTTTGAAAGTGGTTTTGGCTGCCTTGGCGACAATCCGGATTGGTGTCTCGTCGGCACACTCAATGCTAACCTGATCAAAGTGGAAGGGCGGATAGTAGTGCTCGTCAGGAATATAGAATCCATATTTGGCCGGGTCCTCTATTATCAGCTTTATTGCTATAATTCTAAAGAGGTACCGTTGGGTTTCCAGGGGAAGATAGAGATGAAAATAGTCGTTATTCCCCTGCTCGAGGATTTCGGACATGAGCCCCTCCTCCCCCATATTATAGGCAGCGGCTGCCAGAGCCCATGAGCCAAAAATCTCGTGGAGGTCCCTAAAATAACGAGTTGCTGCCCTGGTTGAAGCAAAAATGTTCCGCCTCTCATCGATACGATTATTAATAACTAAACCATATTTTTGCCCGGTGTACTTAATAAACTGCCAAAATCCCACCGCTCCTTTTTTCGAGTGGGCGTGGGGCCTGAGGGCGCTCTCAGCAATGGCAACATATTTCAAATCGTCCGGCATTCCCTCATTTCTGAGCACCTCCTCGATGTACGGCAGATATCGAGTTGAACGCTTTAGCCAGAGAATGACCTGGGGTCTATTCCACAGGGAAAGGAGGAGTTCTTTTTCAAGTCCCTCCCTGACCTCTTGCACTCCAAGAGGTACTTCTTCTCCACAAAAATCGATAGCGGTGGCCAACTTGAGCGATGTTATCAGTGGGGGAAAACCGAAAGGTTCTACGGGATCCGCCTGAACCTTTGAAAAAGAAAAAATAACTGCAGCTAAAAGGACTAGGGATTTCCACTTCACGAGATTTACCTCTTTCAGATCAAAAGGAGCTATCAAAACCGGGTTTGACTAGGCCGAATTGCAAATTTTATAACACAAATCATGCCAACCCTTCCATTGCAGGACCGGGGTCAAAAATTCGTTCAATAGTAGGAGAGTGGTATTATAAATGATAAATGAAGATGTGACTCCATTTTTCTCTGTCTGATTTGGTATTCTATTCCCCCTGACTTAATGTATTATGATAGCCTATTCGTCAGGCGGCCTCAGTTATTCTCTCCGGGCAAAGACAAGGAGAAACGGCCATGAAAACAAAGGACGTGGCCCGTGCAGTGATCTTGGTGGCCATTGCGGTCGCTTTGTCCCCCCTTTTTATCCCCGTGGGAATTTCAAAGTGCTTTCCAGCCCAACATATGGTAAATGTCCTCGGCGCGGTCATGTTGGGACCGGCCTACGCCGTGGCTATCGCTACTATTGCCGCCATAATCAGAAATATGCTTGGTCTCGGAACTCTTCTCGCCTTTCCCGGTGGAATATTTGGTGCCTTGCTGGCCGGTTTTGCCTACCGGTTATTTAAAAACATTTATCTAGCCGGGTTGGGGGAAGTAGTAGGCACCGGGATCCTAGGTTCTTTGGCCAGCGTCTGGATCGTGGCTCCTCTTTTCATGGGCAAGACTATGGCCCTTGCCACCTTGATGGTAGCCTTCAGTGTGAGCACTATTGGAGGCACTATTATTGGGGTCGTAGCCTTGAAACTTCTCCACAAAGGGGGCATTTGGGAGCCGTGATTCGTTTGAGCGACATAAGATACCGTTATCCTCGGTCTGGGTGGGTTCTGCAAGGAATCGATCTCTCAGTGGACAGTGGTGAGTATGTGCTCATTGGAGGCGGTAATGGCTCTGGAAAGTCCACCCTTGGCTATATCTTCAACGGTCTCATTCCTCACCACTTCGGCGGCACGCTCCATGGCTCCGTTACGGTTGCTGGTCTAAATACTTTGGAGCGGAATGTTTCCGATCTCTTCGCTCACGTTGGTCTTGTTCTGCAAAACGCCGATGCCCAACTGTTCAACAGCTCGGTGGAAGATGAAATTGCCTTTGGTCTGGAGAGTTTGGGGATGCAAGGGGTCGAGATCGCCGAGCGTATCAGGCATATCTCTGTTACTCTCGGGCTCGAGGACCTGCTCAGTCGATCCCCGGTGACTCTTTCTGGAGGTGAGAAGCGTCTTGTGGCGGTAGCCTCGGTGCTCGTGCTGAACCCATCCGTCCTTCTCCTTGATGAACCTCATGGAGACCTCGATTGGGCCGCCAGCAAAAAAGTTCGCCAAACCCTTCTGGAGATCAACCAAAGCGGCAAGACTGTCATAGTCATTGAACAGAGATTGAGAAATCTACTCGCGGACACCACGGGGTGTCTAATCTTGGAGCAGGGGAAGGCTCTGTACCAGGGGATCCCGCAACACGTTCACCAGGCGCTTTCTAGAGCAAACCTTCTGCCTAATTACTCCAAAAGGGAAAACAGGCCAGTAGGAACGGAGCTACTTCTCACTGTCCGAGACCTTTCGTACCGGATTGGGGAAAAAGAAATTCTTACGAGTGTATCTTTCGATCTCAGAAAAGGAGAGAATGTTGCCCTTATCGGAAGAAATGGATCGGGAAAGACCACTCTGCTCAAACACCTCAATGGCTTGCTGAGGCCCTCGGCGGGGAAAGTTTCATTTCTGGGGGAAGACATACGGGGCAAATCCCCTTGTGAGATGGCAGCCCATGTGGGGCTCTCATTCCAGAATCCCAACGACCAGTTTTTTAAATACCGGGTGAAAGATGAGGTCCTGGTAGGTCCTAGAAAACTTGGCAAATTGCGCCAAGAGTGGACGAAGGAGATATGGAACGTTTTTGATCTTCACGGTCTGCTAAATAGATCTCCATACCGCCTAAGCGAAGGGGAGAAGAAGCGAGTATCCCTTGCCTCTATTCTGGCTATGCGGCCACAACTTCTTATCCTGGATGAACCGACCTCAGGACAAGACGGGCGCTTCCGAGAGGCTCTGGCCAAGCTTCTGGCAGAACTAGAGAATCTCGACTTCACCCTCTTTATTGCCACTCACGACCTGGAGTTTGCCCATGCCGTCGCTGACAGGTGGATAGTCCTGCATGATGGTAGAGTAGTTGCCGACGGATCACCTGAGGATCTTTGCGGTGATGAACGGTTGCTTAAGTTGGGAGCCTTACCTCCGCCCGAGTCCGCTGACTAAGCACTGGGGACTATGCATTAAGCACCGCGGGATGACCCGCCCGCCTCGCCTGAAGGCGAAGCCGATGGCGGGCAGGCACGGGGACACGGAGAAACGGCGAAACGGGGATTAGAGATCAGAGGTCAGAAGTCAGACGACAGAGGACAGAAGGAGTTGAGAAGAGCTCAGTTTGATTGCTTTTCTTCTGAATTCCGGATTCTGCCTCCTGGCTGCTGGCTCTAACCCGTGCTCCGTAGTCTCAGTGCCCTCTGTGCTTAAACATGCCGCCCGCGTTATTTGGTAAGAGATGGCTTGAGGTAGAGAGGATTAGATTTTGAAACGGCTGGATCCAAGAACAAAACTTGCTCTAGGGTTGATGGCTATAGCAGCGGTCTTTGTCGCCAGGGAGCCGGAAACACTCGTTGTCGAGTCGCTTATTCTCTTGGCTGCTCTGCCATTACTTAGGATGGGAAAGGAGTGGGCCCATTCCTTTCGTTATTTCTGGCCAATGCTCGGGTTGGTTTTTGTCATCGCTTTTTTCTCCTTTAACCTCCAGGTGGCTTTGCTGCTTGCTATAAGACTCTTCAACCTTCTGACCGTATCATTTGTCTTTTTTCGAACCGTCAGTCCAGAGGAGATGGGTGCTACTCTAAACAAATTAGGAGTCCCTTACAGCTTTGCTTTTATATTGACTACTGCTATGCGCTACGTGCCCTTGATAAGGCAGAAAATCCGCAACATCATTGACGCTCAGAGTTCCAGGGGAATAGATCTCAGGCCAAGACTAAGAAATGTCGGCAATTTCTTGGCACTGCTCATGCCTTTGTTGGCTCAATCTTTTGTCTTGTCTGACGAACTTGCCCTGGCCATGGAATCCCGAGGCTTCGGACGGGAGGGCAGGTCTACTCGAAGGCAATACAATCTTACTTTTTGGGAATGCGCTTTGATGGTAGGGGCCCTGGTGTTGCTGATAATTTTCGCCTTTTGGGAAAGGGGGTAAAGTCAGCCTATTGGTGGATTCGCTTCGCTTAATCAACCCTACTCATTGCCTATCTCATATCACATATCACCCATCCTACATCTGCTGTTAATGTTCTTTGTCTAGCCCATGACCTCCTTAGCTGTCTCCTCGGTCAATTTCATTATATCCTCACGGCTCTCCACATCGCCTTTGTTGAATACTCCGCAGGCACGAATCTGGTGACTCTCACTAAATCCATACCATTTGAAAATAAAATCGTACCTAGGAAAAATGTCTGCAAAGAGACTCTCGTCAGGGTGCCCCTGAGCCTCGATGAAAACCAGTTTCTTGCCCGGCGAGAGTCTGCAGGGGTTGGGGTTGGTCGGATAATCCGGCACCAGATAAGAGAAGGTTCGGTCAATGAAGGCCTTGAGTTGACTGGAGATCTCGGCGAAATAGATGGGAGTGGCGAGCACCAGTACCTCGGCAGCGCGGATGGCGTCCAAGACCTCTGTCAAGTCGTCCTTGAGTACGCATTTCTCCAGCTTGGTTTTGCAGGTCATACAGGCCTGACAGCCGCGGTATTTCAGCTTGTTCAAGGCAAAGGTGGTAACTTCAGCGCCTAGGCTTTCCGCAGTCTCGCAGAATTTCGCCGCCATGGCCGCACTATTTCCTTTAGGTCTGGGGCTACCAAGGAGACAAACCACTTTCATCTTCACTCCCCCTATTCACCATGCTATTAATTTCAAAATCCTAATCCGAAAATCCGAAATCTTTACAATTGCTTTTCCACCGACTCCACCTTGGCCGTGATTCTGTTTTTACCCTTTTTCCTGTAGTCACCCTTGATGGCAAAATACACCCTGTCACAGTCCTTGCTCAATTCTTCAAAGCAGTGGGTCACTACAGCCATAACCTGGTGCCACTCCCCTTCGATGGTGGTGCCCATGGGGCCGAGTTTGTGTGGCAGCCCGCTTTCCCTTATTACTCTCAGCAACCGGGCCACGTATGGGCTAACGCTCTCGCCCTTGTCCAGGGGAAACATTGAAAAATCAATTAGTAAGTTCATGGTTTGTCACCTTTTCCATAGTTCAATATTTGCTAACTGTGTCAAGAAACCGTTTTCGGCGGGTAAATTTTCTGGCAAATGTTCTTGGTCTCTCTGCCCGCTGTGGGCACGGATAAACGCACCCAAAGTGAGCAAAGTAGTAAATGATATGTAGTAATACCCACCATCAAGGTCCTAAGGCAAGAAGAAATAGAATAATAGGCCGAAAGAGGCTAAAATATTACACCTAATGGGCCAGGTCAAAGGGCACTAAATAGCTGGTGGGGCAATGAAATATTTTTCTTTCCGGTTTATGCAGAAAGCGAAATTTGAGCGATGCTGCTATTTGCTCTCCTTTCTGCTTCTGCTGCTGCAAAGCGGTTGCGCCTGGATGTATTTCCGCAGTGGCGGTGAGCCCCCCGCTGCTCCAGTCCACTATTCCTTGGCCGAGTGGCCTTTCGAAGAATATTGGACTGGAGTTGTGTTCAACGGAGCCAAGATTGGTTTCACCCATCTATCCCTCGCCCCTGCTGAAGACGGTCAAAAAGAGTTTGCTGTAAGATCCGAGGCGGTGCTTCACTTCCATTTCCTCATGTTTGACAAAAAGGTTAATTTCAGGTCTTTCGACAGGGTGGCCCATGATCTCACTCTGAGACATTTTTTCTATGATTACGATATGGACGGTAACAAGTTGAAGTTAATTGGGAACCTTATCAATGGCCTTCTCGAGGTGGAGGTCACATCAAGAGGCGAAACGAGAAAAGAGACTGTGCTCGTTGAGGGCAAACTTTATCCAGCAAGCGTAATAGGTCTGTATCCTGTTTTTCATGGGCTGGAGTTGGGCCGTCAATACGAGTACCAAGTCTATTACGGCGAGACCCAGAGCTTGAGCAAGGTAAGCCAAAAGATCCTGGCCTTCGAAGAGAGCGACCTCTTCACCGCTAAAGCCTTCAAGATAAATACCGAACTCCTTGGCCAAAAGGTGACCACTTGGATCGACCTCCAAGGCCGACCGCAACTAGAAATATCTCACGGTGGATACATTATTTCGGGGCTGGAAACTGAGAATGAGGCGAAGAAATACCTGGCGGAAGCGACCATAAATAAGCAAGATGTACTCCTGGATTACAGCTTGATAAAAACCGAGATTCAAATTGCTGAACCCGAGGAGGTCACCTTCATGGAAGTGGCTCTATCAGGGATCGATAGGGACCTCAGCCTGCCCTCGGACGAGATGCAACATTGTGATCGCCAAGACAAACAGATAATTTGCAGGACCAGCAGAGTGGACCTGGACCAGGACAGTCAGAGTCGCACGGAAAATTCACTAGAAGACCAACGGTATCTTTTGCCCTCTCAGACAGTTACGAGCCACAATGAGCTGATTCAAGAAACCGCAGCCGAGATAACGGCTGAGGTGACCGATCCCCTGGAAAAGATTCGACTGCTTATGGAATGGATAGAGAAGAACATAAAGCAGGAACCGGTGGATGTATTCACTGCTATGGATGTGCTTTCACGCAAAAAAGCTGAATGTCAGGGTCATACGTACCTTTACGCAGCTTTTGCTCGTTCTTTGAAAATTCCCACTCGCGTGGTCAACGGCATTGTCTATGCCGAGGAGTATGGCGGATTTCTTTACCACACGTGGGCGGAGAGCCTTTTGAACGGTCGCTGGATTGCATTGGATCCGACTCTTGGGCAGCTTCCTGTCGATGGAACTCACCTAAAGCTCGTTGAAGGGGAGACCACTCTAGACTTGATGGCCTTGGCCGACTTTGTGGGAAGACTTCAGGTGCGGATTATGTCTGTAGAGACATTTTGACTGCTGGTACTCTCTGGTGCTTATTGCCAGAGTCAACTAGATTCAGGTTAGATGCTCTCTTGCAGGTATTTTATTAAACCCTCCACTCGCTCCTTGCTGAGTTTCTTAGAGAAAGAAAAAAGAGGCATGCATTCCCCTTCCTCACCATCGTCGAAGCAGTCTCCTATGCTAAACATGTAAGAGTCACCTTCTTTTTTTAATACCAAAAACCCATCTTTTTGTAAGGTCTCCCCGAATTTATACATATTTTTGCCTCCCCTGTTAGCTCTCTGGCCAGTGTAATTAATTCACTCCCAAACAAAAGCTTGGTCATCTTCACGGTATCACTGGAGTAGTGGAGTACTGTAGTAGTTTGTGAGCTATCATCACTATCTGCTGCAGGAAAATTCGCTTCTACGGTTAGCTTACGGAAAGGAGAAAAAAGATTCAAGACAAATCTGGACCACAATCCTAATGCCTATTGTGAGCCATGAACCACGGTGTTAATGAAGCAACCGACAGCCCCACCTCCTCATCCCCACCACCAGCGGAGACTGTTCCTTAAGTGGTGGAGGACGGTGAACACCTTGCCTTAGGTTGGCGCAACCAAAGGGGGCAAAACGCAGGCACCGATTTAAACCAGGTTGGAGCAAAATCAAAGGAGGTTAAACCACTCAAGGCGATTTTAGTTCAGAGAGGAAGCTATGAAAAGCTTTGGAAGAAAAGTACACCACTTTGGTTTCTGGTCCAATGGATATTTCATCTGCTTCGGCTAATTGGTATTCCTCATGGGGAGTTATCTTTGCGTCATTTAAAAATGTACCATTTCGAGATCCAATATCAATAAGGCTACATCTTTTTTCTCTATGGTTCAACAGTAAATAAGCATGTCTTCTTGATACCAATTTATTGTAGATTACAATATCATTATCGGGAGAACGTCCAATGGTAATCATATTAGGTTCATTAATATTTTTTCTTTTGGCAATTTCTATCACTCTGGCAGCCAGTACTGCAGTTCTTATTGTGCGATTTTGTAGTTGTTGTAACACATATTCATCTTCCACCACCTCAGTCAGAAACTGAAACATTACATTTTTGTCTAAAAAGCGCTCCGACTTTTCGACCAGAAAACCGTTTGGGAAAGCGGTGAAAAATTCAGACCAGGCCAAATCTTCAAAAGTAGTCAGATAATAGGCAAGTTTTTTATATCTCGCCTTACCCGCCACCTCCGCAACTGCTACCGGTTCAAATTGTTTGAGATTCTTAATAAACTCTACCCCAATAGCCTCATTTTCTTCTTCAATTCTGGTAATGACCGCGGATCCCTGCAAACCGACTATTTTGTCTTGACCGGTGAAATCGGGCGGCAGGAAAAAGGTGAAAACTGCAGGGTCACCCGCCTGGAGAAAGCGCCAGTGTTTGGTCTTAATAAAAGCCCCCTTTTGGCTCAGATTGGCAGTCTTTCCGTCCAGGGTTAAATCGATCCCCTGCTTGAGAAATTTCACCTGAAAGATCTGTCGTATCCTGGGGCTTTTTCGTTGATCAAAAGGTCTCATAGCAAACAGCAAGGTCGTTTTTTAGGCCAAGACAGCTCTAAAGGGCAAGCAAATAATCCTGTTGCTGTTCTTCCAGAAACATCACCGCAACTCGTTTGTCTTTCTCATTTAGCCTCTTTATTTCACCTGAAACCTTAATAACAACCTCGTCTTTTGATGCCCTCGGCCGCGGGTATATTTCCAACTCCACTACCTGGTTTAGTGCAAGATTGGACCACTTATCGGGCATTATCAGGGCACCAACACCGCTCACATTTATTATCTTGCCCTGTAATCTGGTCCCTTTCTTGTCAGTGATAACTACAACTCTAAAAGGTTTTCTCAGCCGGATGTATTTTCTTTTCTCATTTAGATACAGACCGCACTTCTCACAGGTCTTTTTCACTTCAGCTATTTCTGCCGAACTGAGCAAATGGGGAATCAAATAGACTCTAT
>JAJDNT010000330.1 GCA_022340515.1 Deltaproteobacteria bacterium | reverse complement strand
AGCATATACCACAAAACATTACGTACACAGCCCTTGCAATCAAACCAATCTTGCAAGATCCACACCGAGGAAGTCAAGTAGTCAAGAAAGAGTGGGATAATGGAGTGGGTGAGTGCGAAAAGAAAGATTGCATCCCTTAATTTACGCTTCACCCCCCGAAAACCTGGTACACGATATGGTAGCTAATCCCTCAGAGGAAAAGGGTAGATGAAAATATGTAATTCTAATTGTCGGTGGGCTGGTCTTGATTTGAAATCATTACCTTTGTAGTAACGAATCCGCCGACACAGCAGGTGGCTTTTGCAACTATTAAGAGTTAGTTGGCGAGCCCCAGTACTCATCCTGGAGAGGAGTGTGGTTCTTGACAAGAAGAGTCAGCTGTTCTGCAATATCGTGCACAATATCATCGGGCACTCCATCAGGCGTCTTCGATTGTAGACGTAGATCGAGCACATCATTGACATAGTCTACAACCACGAAAAAACCATCAGGAGTTAACGAGATTTCAGTAGAAAATAAATCAAGCTTACAAAGCCTTGCTATAGAAACGACGGTTTCGCGCAATCTTCCTAAACTGTGGCGGCTTTCTTCGACGAGGGTGACCGGGGTATAAAAGCGTTTACTACTATCCCACCAGCACGGATATACTTTTCCCCCGCAGTAGATAACGCGAAACCATGCCTTGTGAAAGTCAAGCTGAGCCGAAACTACATGAGCCTGCAACAGGTATCTATCGCTGGGGTGATCCCGTCTCGCCGAGAGCACTTGACTAAGCGAGTTGGCATTGTTGACCACTCCTTCGCCACCACTACCGTGTGCGGGTTTGATAGTAAATCTATCACCCAGTGGGCTAAGATCAAGAGGTCCTAGAACTGGCTCCTGCTCATAAGATGGGAGAATCATGGTATATGGAGTGGGAAGGCAGAAACTTGTTAGGACCTGATGCATTGTGGCTTTGTCCCAGGTGCGAGTTGCGTGTTCATACGGGTTGATCCGATACGCAGCATTATTGCGGGCCCATTGTATGATAGGCATAACACGTGGATCGGTGTCCGAGGCTCGGTCAAAAAGTGCCCGGAAGCTAATCTGATTATCGGCAAGAGCCCGCAAATGTTGCATGAGGTTCTGAGGGGTAATCTGCATGAGTGATATACCGTGTGACCGGCACGCGCTATTGAGCAGGGAAACAAAATCAGCATCGTATTCCCAGTTCCATAGAAGGCAGAGATCGTAACCACTCATTGCTTTAATCTTCTCTTTCCCTCGAGCTTCATGGCCTGTGACCAGCAAGGTACAATACGGACAGTAAACGTTAGCACAAAATACTAAAGCCAGTCAAAATGGGCTTTATATTACATCCCCTAAGTCACAGCTTTGGCTCGGGGAAGGGTACGACCACCATGTAGAGGCCGGTCTGAAAGGGCAGAAGTGAGGATTAAAGTATGTAAGATGCAGTTTAATTCCATGCTACTGGGGCTTCATATGCCATCTCACTATAATTTGAACTAATTAATTTTATTAGAATGATTAAATTGCATTATATGGAAATATCAGAAATACTGATTAGTGACCAATATGAGCAACCCCATATCCTATAAACAACAAATATCACAATAAAATGCTAAAAAAGGCCTTGAGTAGTTTCTTAGACAATACCGAGCTTACAGGCTCTTTGGCGCAGATCCTTACCTGTGTATCAAAAGAGGGTAGAGTAACCTTTCATGAAGTGGCGGAAACGGTTGGTGATAATGCCGAGGAAGCTCTGCTTCTGGGTGACGAATGGAGGTTAATTCTTCCAATGAGGACACGTAGAACCTCTGCATGGGAGGATCGACTGTTGTTTTTTGGCCCTGTCGAATTGTATGAAGTGCCCAACATTGTCAGATATCTAGTGGAAAACGCCAGCGAAACAGGGCTCTGGGAGCCAGGGGTTGCGCTATCTGAGCTTTTCAGGAAGATGGGAGATCCTGACTGGAACATTATACCAAGTCTAGTCGAAAGCCTTTGGGAGAAGTCTAAGAATTACAGGATCACGGCAATCCAAATAAAGGAAATATGCGGTGGGCTGTGCTTGGGAGATAGGGTTGATGCACTTATTGTGGAACTCAAAGGAAGCGGAGTGATAAGTCCGAAAATGAGGTCGCCAGCTGAAGTGTCTCGAGCAGGAGCCGTAATCTTTGAACTTAATCCTTCGCTGTTGACACATAGGGAAAAGATAATTGGCCTTTTCCCATAATTCGCATTTTCGGTAGAAAGATTATAGCACAAGATGTTGGAGGTAGTTCTAAAGAAGGCGTAGTTTAGATTAAAGTATGAGATGTAAAATTTCGTAGCGCTTCTGTAGGGCTTTATTTTTAATGACGCTTGAGGTTAACACCAATTACTCGCGCTCGGTGATACCGCGGCAAATCCCTACTACCCACTCGGGTCGACCATCTTCCCAGCGTGCGACCACGCTCGCTATACAACAAAAGGTCATCTTGTTGCCATCGATCCCGATAACTTCCATCTTATTTTTGTGGGCCTTGCCATCCGCAAAAGTCTGCCTCACCACGCATTCCTCGCAAGGTTCGTTGCGGCCCTGGTATATGGTGTAGCACTTCTTTCCAACGATGTCTGACCCAAATAGCTGCCCTGCGACATCGTTGGCCCATACGATATTGTGTTCCTCGTCTATTATGCTCTTGTGATCCTTCACAGAATGAATAATCCTCGCAAGCTTCTACTCTCTCTTTTGCGGTTCCTCTCCCCTCTGCCTCCGCTCGCCTTCTGACCTTTCAAAATCAACAACCCGTCGGCGCATTTCCTCCAATTCATGAATGAATTGCTCTTTTGTCTTATCGTCGTCTTTCATGGTATCTTTCTAACTAATAAGGCTGAATTCCGAACGATTGTGATGGCTTATTGCTTTTGCAACTTTGAGCGGCTATATCGGTGTGGGCTTTTTACCCGAGCAGAGTACGAAGGAGTTATAGTACTGGCCAGGATGAGTTAGAAGATGAGGCTCTAATTGTTACAGTTTACAAAACCATGACCAGAGGTGCAAGAAAAATACTTCCACCTGCCGGGCGCACAGCAAATAAGGGTGAGAGGATAGGCAGAACTACAGATGGACGTGATTTGTGGTTCATCCCAAATTTCCTTTATTGATGATTAATATAAACACACCTCGATCAAAGCAAAAATTTCGATTACATCCCTTAATTTACGCTTTCGGCTTCTGAGGCCTCGGCACAGAATGCTGGAGTAAAACTTTCTCGGTAGTGACCAAACATGTCTTGCCAATATGTTTAGTTTTGTAAATGTTATTATATGATATGGGTAGGTAAAGCAGACTACCTCTAGGCCCAGCGAGCCATTTAAAAGAAGCTGTTATCTAGTGTTAACTGATGATGAAATATGAAGCCCCGCCTGTTAAGTGAACATACGGGGCCTCAATCGGTAAACACTACTGTGTTACTTTTGGTGTTGTCTATGTGCTCCAGTTAACGCAAGCTGGGTCAGGTGGACAAGCGCAAAAAGGCGGCCGCCATCTCGATTTCGTCCGATACCATTCCGTAAAGAACATCTTCGATGTCCAGATAGATCCGGGGAGGTCGGCCGGCTGATTTGGGCCCCAGAGACAGATAGACGTCCTTGCCCAACAGGATGAAGACCACCTTGGCCCAGGGGCAGATGCGCTCCACCACCGCCAGATCGTTTTCGGGCGTGACTACCAGAGGCCTTTCCATCAAAGCGAAAACGTCAACTCCGGGACGGGTCGGCGTCCCTTCCGCGGCTTCGGCCGCGGACAACTCTGCGGCAACCCGGTTGACCGCGTCTACATAGGGTTTTGTCGGCCGAAAACCGTGGCGCGACAGTTCTCCGGCCTGGGGTCCGAATGAGAAGGCTGCGGTCAATGAGGGCAGAATGGCAACCCGCAAAGCGCGGTTGTCCCGCGGTCCGGAGATGTGTTCGAAGGCCAACTCAGGTGTGCCGACCAGGTGTTGGCTGCGCTGGATCGCGGTATCCTCCTGAACCAGTTGCATGTCGGTCAGGGCACCGACGATGTTGGGGTGGTGTAGATACTCTAGAAAGTGGGGCTCCGCCTCTATGACCGCCTGCAGCAACGTCAACTCCTCGGCCGAAAGGTTGAACTTCTGCAGCTGCGCCGGATCCGTAGACCGATCCGTTGACCGCAGCAGTTCCTGGTGCCGCCACAGGGCCGACAGATCTATCTTGTCGCCGGTCTTCTGCTTTCGAACCAAGAGCAGCCGTAACGCCAGAAGCTCTGTTGACGGGTAGAGGCTGTTGAACACCGTGCGCCCTTTGAATTGATTTAGGCGTTGGTCGTAGTGATAGAGCACGCTTGAAAGGCCGAGGATGTGAGGGTCCAAGACCATCAAACGGGTTTTGTCTGCCTCCGGACTTTTCAAGATGGCGTCGATTTCGTGATAATCAAGTGGGACTTCCAACCCCCGCCGTTGCCAGCGCTCCCGGTTGTCCACCGGTCCGGCCGCCCCCAGGACAACCTGTATCATGTAGCTGAGAACCTCACCAGCATAGGCCTGGGCTGGTGTGGTGTGATCGACGTCTGCGGGAACCGGCCACGGCGCCGTCGGCCGGCTCGCCTTGGGCTGGCATGCCCCCAGCAACGCCGACAGCAGGACGATTCCGGCCAGCAGTATCCCGGTGGCCGGAGTCGGTAAGGTCCTTCGAAGGCGTGCTTGTGACATGGTCAGGTATTTTCCAGTAAAAGGTCGATATCAGCGATATCCTGCCCCAGCGATTACCGCTCCCCGTCGCCCGCCGGCAAGGGCGAGCTTGTTAAACGCCTCGATGCGTCCGGCCGATTCAACCTTCCTTCGCTGCAACCGCCGGGTGTCCTGCAGTGATGAAGTATAGGGTGACAGATTCTTGTGTGTCAAGTGCCATAAAGGGCAACATATGGTGGTTTGGTGTCCTTCGGTTTTGTCAAGACCGGGGCTACGGGACAGTGGTGAGGGGATGTCCGCGTCTTGGAGACCGGGACTTGAATGAATTCAAAGACCCCCGTATGCATGTATGCCAGCACCTCACGCTAGCGACCGACATATAGTCATTAAGCACCGTCTTCCAATTTTGCCTGTTGAGTCCTTATCGGCCTGGGCCCCATACTTTGCACTCTCGGCGACCTGCTCCATTTTCGATCAGATACTAAAATAATGCAGCGTCAACACAGTGCAAAGCATAGTGAGTCTTCTTCGACCTTCTCCGAAGCTGTTTCAAAACATCAGAAAGTCTTCACTGCTGCCGTGCCGAGCGCTAGCGATTTTTGGGTGGTGTTGCCTGGCTCGTTGTACCGACCGCCTCGAAATGATCCTACTGCAGGCTGCTTCGCTTCAAGGGCTGCTGTGCTTCCTGCTGCGCCGTCGGCTTAATATTCTGGTTCACCCGGAACAGGTTGGTCGGATCGTATTTGTTCTTGACCTCAACCAGACGCTCATAGTTTTCACCATAGGTCGCCTTTACTCGATCCTCACCCTCCTCCATCATGAAATTCACATACGCGCCTCCCATTGTGTAAGGATGGACAGCTTCCCAATACGCCTTGGCCCAAGTCTTAAGGGCCTGAGCCTTGGAAGGGTCTGGATCGATACCAGCGATAACCATGGACCACGTAGCATCCCGGCAATTCCATGCCGTCTCCTTGGGCCCTATGCGATGCACTGCGCCGTCTATCGGATAAAGATGCATCAACGACAGCTCGCTCGGAGCTTTGGCTGCGTGCTCGAGATGGGCTTCGATCGCCTCGTCGGAAAGTTCTTTGACGAAGTCACCCTTCCAATACCATTGGTAGCCCTTCGGCAGTAGCGGGTCGAAAAGGCTCTGCAGAACCGGGAAAGGCATAGTGCCAACAAGTTCGAAGATTGGCGCAGGAAGATCTTGGCGAATGGGCCTCATAGCCTGCTCAGCCTTCTCACCCGGTCCATCGAAACAAGAAATCAGGGCGCAAATCTTTCTCCCCCAAATCTCTTGCGGGAATGGTTCTGTCGATGGTACTGTCTTCAGCCCAAAGAAAGAGAAAAGATCCTCGGGTGCTTGTGGTAGAAACTCCCGATACCACTGCATCACCTGGCGGGCGTCCTTCGCGTCCCAGAAAATCGGCCCGGCGTACACCGTGCTCACGGGGTAAGCTCGATAAACGAAGCTGGTAACGACGCCAAAGTTGCCGCCGCCGCCGCGCAAGGCCCAGAATAGATCCTGGTGCTGCGACTCGTTGGCGGTAACAAAGCTGCCGTCGGCCAAGACGACATCTGCCTCAATCAAATTGTCGATGGTCAGACCGTACTTTCGCGTGAGATACCCATGGCCCCCGCCCAGTGTGAGGCCCCCAATGCCAGTGGTTGAGACGATCCCGGCCGGCACGGCCAGTCCGAATGCATGAGTGGCGTGGTCCATGTCCCCTTGTGTGTGGCCAGGGCCCACACGCACAGTTCGGTTCCCCGGATCGACGTGCACTCCCTTCATCAGAGACAGATCGATTACCAGACCGCCGTCGCAGCTACCCAGTCCGGGCCCGTTGTGACCGCCACCTCGTATGGCGACGAGAAGATTATTGTCCCGACCAAAATGCACCGCGGTCATAACATCCGCCACGTCTGCGCAGCGGGCGATCAAGCGCGGCCTTTTGTCGATCATACCATTGTAAAGACTGCGGGCCTCGTCATAGCCCTGGTCGTTGGGTTGGATAAGCTCGCCCCGAAGGCTCGCTTTGAACTCTTTTATGGTAGTTGTATTAAACATGATATCCTCCTTAGAGTCTTGCGATGACTCTAATCTGCATAACTTTATGTGTACTTCATTCTAAGAGCCTAACTCTAGTGGAACCTTTTTCAATACGAAAAACCACCATTTTAGTAGGTTTTTTAATTTGGTTTGCTGATTTTCTCAACAGGTAGACAACTGGGGAGACTGCGTGGGCAGTATGGACGAGTTTGAGCGATTTGATTGAGTTATATAAAGTTGCCTATTGGCTCGCTAGGATTTAATATTACATCCCTTAATTCATATTTTTGGCTCTAAGTAAGGATACTACTAAATGTGCGGGCGGCTGAGAAAGGGCAAGAGCGGAGTGAGGTCTAACGGCTTAAGCAAGAAGGAGAGTATCGTAGATATTGATCAGCCTCTCACCGAGGATGCCTGCTAGACGCCTAAAAAAAATCACTCCATCGGCCGTTTTTTTCTCCAAAACCCTATCGAATGCTTCCCTGTCAATCCTGAAGCACTTTGACGCCAATACACACTCTGCCGATGCGGAGTATAGCTCGCGACCAACAAGACTCGACCAACCGAAAGCCTCTCCAGGACGACTCACGATATAAACCACCTTGCCGTTCTTTCCCATGCTCAACCTGATGCGCCCTTCAAGGAGAACATAGAAGTATTTGGCGTAGTCCCCCTGACGAAAGAGAAAATCTCCTTGGGAAAACGATTCCGTGGTTGTGACGGCGTATAGTTCGTTTGTGAACTCCCAACTCATTCCTCGGCCAAGATCTGTTTGATCAATAAGCATTTCCTTCCCCCTAAATTCGGCGAAACCAAGAGCTTCAATGAGAATAAGTATAACTGATTTTTTGAGAATGTCTCCTCGCAGTAAGTCACTAGACCATACAGCGGAGAATTACTGCCAAAAGAGATTTATCTTGAAGTGATACAACAGCAACTTGCACTCTTCGATTCGTTAGAATAAAGATAATCCGTTACTGTACTGACGAAGTTAGCTGGAACTCTAATGGGTGAATTTGATAGGCAGATTAACGTTTAGATCGAGTTATATGAATTTTTCTATTCGCTTACTAGGCTTAATATTACATCCCTTAATCTAAACTTGGGCTCCAGAGAGACTAACTCAATGTGTTGGGAAAAATCGAGAGTTACCATGTCAGCTTAAAGCTGCTGTAATTCTCTTTTGTGCCTCATTAAAATTATCGCTGGTAATTTGAATCGGGGCAGCGATTTTCATCTTTACAGTGGAAAAGGGGTACGGCCATTTTTTTCGATCCCAAGTTTTAAGCTCAAAAAACTTCGATGCACTAAATTGTATTGCAACGATTGGAATCCCACTTTGCATGGAAATGTGGAGAATACCTTTTTTGAGTACGCAAGGAGGCCCAGCAGGCCCATCCGGCAAAAGCAGGGTCGAATATCCTCTTCTTAGATATTCAACGAGCTGATCTGCGGCCTCACGACCAGCGTGTCCGGTAGAACCAAGAATTATCTTCTCTACGCCCATCAAACGCAGCAAAACATGAATTACTTTCATGTACCAGGTTGGGTGCTGCATCCAGGCATGAGAAGCTCGGTCAAGGACCATGGGAATGTTTGGCGCGGTGCTTATGAGGGCCAATGGAACAAAGGTATGCCAAGTGCAAAAGATGTAACTCGCATATTTCCGGAGGTTCTCTCGACCTGAGATATCAACTTTGATCATTTTTCTCAGGACTAAGCAGCCGATAAACAATAGAATAGCCACTCCGTAGCCATAGAGATAAAAGATTGGCCGGAGAATTAGCGGCACATTATCGACTCTATATTGGGACAGAGACCATTTACTCATGACCCCTCCGTACCTACTGGCCAAGATCAGGGGTAACCAAGGGGCGTGATAAGTCCGTTGCTGCGGCGTAGTCGGGAACTTTACGGGCAAAGGTATTATCTTTTGAGGTTGGACTCGAGCGGGAACTTGAACTTAAATTCATATTAGGTGAAGGTGTCGGCTCATGTCAAGGCAAGGAGGAATAAACGAGATGTTTTGCTTAGTGAAATATGTGAAGGGCAATTCTGTGAGTCGTTAAGACTTGCACCGTGCAGGCGTGAAAGTGTGGCCATTAGTATTGTTTGGTTGCATATTGACCCTGACGAATTATAAGATATCTAAGCCTTACCCCTCTGATCGCAGCCAGAGGTTGCTCCTACAAACAGTCAATTGGGTGGATGAAACTATGGAAGAGATAAGCTATAGTCCTATTGGAATCATTCGTTCTCCGTACAAAGAGACCAAAGGCACACCAATTCAAACCTCTGGGGCAAAGGGAGTCCGTGGCACCGTTGAAATCCTCCCTGAGTGCGTTGAAGGCTTAAAGGATCTGGACGGGTTTTCACACATAATTCTCATCTACCACTTCCACCTTTCAAAGGGGTACTCCCTAACGGTGAAACCTTTTCTGGATGATACCCCCCGAGGAGTTTTCTCCACCAGGGCTCCTAAGCGTCCCAACGCAGTTGGCTTTTCGATTGTAAAGTTGCTAAAGATCGAGGGGGCCACGCTTTATATCGAGGATGTTGACATTGTCGACTCCACGCCTCTACTGGATATTAAGCCCTATGTGCCCGAATTTGACGTAAAGGAGGCGATACGAACAGGTTGGCTCAGCGGCAGGGCGGAGCGAGCAACAGAAACGGAGGCTGATGAAAGATTTAAGTGACGGCTCGCTTCGTTCGCTGCATAGGGCATAGGGCATAGAGGATAGGGTTAAGACCTGATTTGTTTGCCCCATGCTCCATGCTTAGTGGCCAAATGACTTCATGATCCAACGTAATACGGACTTGCGGGGGGTATACGATGACGAGTATCTTCCGAACTCTTTCTCTGGTTTTTGCAGCCGGATGTGTGGGCGCAGTGGCAAATAGCTTACTGGTCTGGCTTTTTGGCGATCTGGGTATAAATGCGGCTTTGGGCGTGAAAATAGCGCCAAAGCTGACACCTGCCTGGCTCTATCCCCGCATCGTCTGGGGCGGCTTGTGGGGATTTTTGTTCTTGCTACCCATACTACGTAGTTCACTGTTGGCTCGTGGCCTCCTTTTAAGCCTGGGACCATCTCTGCTCATGTTCTTTGTGATCTTTCCCATGAAGGCCAAAAAGTCCCTGTTCGGACTTGACCTGGGGACTATGACTCCAGTGCTGGTGCTATTCTACAATGGAGTATGGGGTGTGACCGCCGCAATATGGCTGCGGTTCAGCAGATAGGAGAATAAGGTCTCTCGCCCGAGCCCTTTGGCCTATGCCGCGGGTTCGAGGGCGACCTCGAGGGCTTCGGGCATTGCCTTGACCAGGTGAAACCGCATTGATTCCCGTACCGCTTCTGGGACGTCCGACAGATCCTTCTGATTGACGAAGGGCAGGATCACCTGCCGTATACCCGCACGGTGAGCGGCTAGTACCTTCTCTTTGATACCCCCCACCGGAAGAACATCGCCCCTGAGAGTGATCTCTCCTGTCATTGCCACATCTCTCCGGACTTGTCTGGCACTCACCAAGGAAGCCAGGGTAAGTAACATGGCGATACCGGCAGATGGGCCGTCTTTGGGTATGGCCCCAGCAGGGACGTGAATGTGGATGTCCGATTCCTCAAAAAGCTTTTCTTCAATGCCCAGTTCAGCGGCGTGAGCCCGAATGTAGGTCAGGGCGGCGGTGGCAGACTCCTTCATAACCTCACCCAGCTGACCGGTGAGGGAGAGACCACCTTTTCCTCGCATCCGGGCTGCTTCGATAAAGATAAGGTCACCACCGGTAGGAGTCCAAGCAAGCCCAGTTGCCAATCCGGGCCCCCATGAACGAGCGGCCAGTTCAGGAATAAACTTGACCGGTCCCAGAAATTTTTCCAGATCGTCAGCATCGATCCTGGTTTTCTCTTCACGGCCCGCTGCCACCTCTTTAGCAACACCTCTACAGACGGCGGCTATTTCGCGTTCGAGGTTGCGAACCCCAGCCTCACGAGTATAAGAACGAATGATCGCCCGGACAGCATCATCCTCCAATTCAATAAGCTCAGCTTTTAGCCCATGGGACTCAATCTGTTCGGGAATAAGATAGCGTTTGGCGATCATTAACTTTTCTTCTTCAGTGTAACCGGGCAACTCCATGACCTCCATGCGGTCGCGCAGGGCAGGGGGTATAGTGTCCAAAATGTTAGCGGTGGTAATGAACATAACCTTAGAAAGGTCTATGGGCACTTCGAGGTAGTGATCGGAAAAAGAGTGATTTTGCTCGGGATCGAGGACCTCCAGAAGGGCGGAGGAAGGATCGCCACGAAAGTCGGTGCCCACCTTGTCTATTTCGTCAAGCATGAAGACCGGGTTGTTGGCGCCGGCTTTCCTAATACCTTGGACTATACGGCCTGGAAGGGCGCCCACGTATGTACGCCGATGGCCGCGGATCTCTGCCTCGTCTCGAACTCCACCCAGGGAGAGGCGAATGAATTTGCGTCCGAGGGTGCGGGCTATGGATTGTCCCAGAGAAGTTTTGCCAACCCCAGGTGGACCCACGAAACAAAGAATGGGACCCTTCATATCCTGTTTAAGCTTACGCACTGCCAAATATTCCACAATGCGCTTTTTTACCTTTTCAAGGTCATAGTGATCGGCGTCAAGGGTTTCTTGTGCAGCAGAGATGTCCAAAGTGTCTTCAGTTGAGACTTCCCAGGGAAGTTCTAGTAGCCAATCCAGATAAGTCCGGGAAACGGTGTACTCGGCGGCAGCTGGAGGCATTTTGCTCAAGCGATCCAGCTCCTTGCCAGCGACATTTTTTACCTCCTCGGGCATATCCGTCTCCGCCAATCTCTTCTTTAGTTCATCGATTTCCATGGTTCGTTCATCGCCCTCGCCCAACTCCTTTTGAATTGCTTTGAGTTGTTCCCGGAGCATATAGTCTCTTTGACTTTTATCCATACCATCCTTGACTCTTTTTTGAATTTCCTGACTCAGTTCAAGAGTCTCTAGTTTCTCGTTTAGGTGGATGGTCAGTTTATCCAGAACCGTTCTGGTTTCGAGAGTCTCCAGTATTTCTTGAGCCTCAGTCAACTTTAGATCTAAGTTGGATGCTACTAAGTAGATCAAGGGATAGGGTCCCTCAACATTGGCGGCCAACATGGCCAGTTCTGGAGGCATATTGGCCAGTTCGACAAATTTCTGGAATAGTTTGCGAATGTTGACCACCATGGCCTCGATCTCTTTGCCGGTCTCGACGATTTCTTCGATCGGTTCCACCCGGGCGACCAGGAAAGGGTCATCCTGTATGGTTTCCAGGAGCCTGACCTTTTTTGAAGTGCGAACCAGCAGGTGATAATATCCTTCGGGAGATCGCATCATTTTAAGGATGAAAACTGCAACTCCCAGACGATATAAATCCATCAAAGCGGGTTTTTCGACTTTGTCATCTCTCTGGGCGACAGCAACCAATGCTCTATCCTTTACCAGAGCCTCGTCCACCAGCTTAAGGTGTTCAGGACGGCTTACCAGCAGAGGAACGGTTAGTTCGGGAAAAAGGACTCCGCTGTGCAGGGGCAGCACCGGCAGCTGTTGAGGAATTTCCTGGTCCTCGGGAGCAACATCAGGATTTACCGCTTCTTCAGCCATTAAAATCTCCTTGTTTTAGCGTTCAGTAATCAGCTATCAGCCTTGAGAACTTTTGGTTAGGAACGTTAACATTCCCTAGATTGATGAGCACTGCTAGGGCGGAAATTAATGCTTAACCATTCTCCTTTAGAAAGCTGACAGTTGACGGCTGAGCGCTGCCAACTATCTATTCATCCGACTGGATGGAGACGGATGTCGATACTCGGGCTTTCTTAGGCAAATTTATTAGGAGAAAACCATCACGGTAATTAGAGCTGGCTCCTTCAGGATCAATCGGTACTGGCAACCGAAAACTGTGGCTAAAGGGGCCGAAATCTATTTCCATGTGATGGACACGGTTGACCTTTTTCTCCAGGGGGCGGCATCTGTTACCTCTTAAGCTTAGAGTCTCCCCGTCAACCACTACTTCAACGTCCTTTGGATTAATACCAGCAACGTCCACCAGTACAATTAGTTCGTCAGGGGTTTCGTAAAGATCCAATGAGGGACGCCAACCGGTGTCGCCGCACAGTGTGGCCGCTCCAGGACGCGTGGGAGAGCCAAGCATCCTCTCCATGCGCTGGCGCATGCGGTCAAATTCCTTTTCAATCTCATCGTCGAACCATTTCATCAAACCCTCCAGGGGCAAAAGTAGAGAATCTGTCAATTATCCCCGGCTGTGATCGGCTAATTGCCGGGATGTCTGGATGGACACTAACCTTAATGCCTACAAAGACAGGGCAACCCAGTTGCAAATATGTTAATAACGCTTTGTAATTTTTCAAGAGATGGTGGAAATACAAAAAGGCCGCTGCATTGAATGGTTAAACTGTCACCCCCTTGGGGATCATATCCTCGGGCATCTTTACCGCTACCACTTCACCCTTGGCGCAGATTCTTCCTTGGGCTGCCACTGTTGCACTTACCACCACTTTTCGCCCCTTGACCTCTTCTACCTTCCCCCGGACCTCGAGCTCCACTCCTAATGGGGTAGGGCGTAAATAATCCACTTTCAATGAAGCGGTAACGAAACGCAGTGGTGGGTCAGTGCCCATCTCGCGCTTCTCCTCACGGTATGCCGCTGCCGCAGCTGTCCCGGTGCCGTGGCAGTCAATGAGCGAAGCAATCAAACCACCGTAGACATAGCCGGGAATCGCAATGTGATATGGCCTGGGGTCAAAAATGGCCACTGTTTCTCCGCCATCCCAATAACTTTTGAGCTGCAAGCCGTGCTCATTGAGGCGACCGCAACCATAGCAATAGCTGAGATCATCTGGGTAGTAGTCCTGAAATGCTTTCTGGTTCATATGGCTATTTCCTCCAACGGGCGGGTAAAGGACCGAGCTCGGCCGCCCTGCCTGGCCCGGGCGCAGTTTCGGGAAGCGACTGGAGCGAGTCGAGCGGTGCTGACTGCAGCTAGTGGTTCGGCGTCCTACATTGCTTCAGCAAATTCTGGCAAGTACCTGGCCACTCCCGAGATACCCTGCATCTCAGATTCATTCAACAGCAAAATCATGAATGCCCCATCCTCCACTTCCCACTCGCTCCGGATGCCATAACGACTCGCTGGTTCAAAATCAAATTGAGGGTAATACTCTGCATGCCCCAAAACAATGATGAAGGGGCATTGCCGTTTCTTGAGCTGTTCAATTCCACTTCGTACAAGCTGTGAACCGATGCCCTGGCGCTGATATTCAGGCATTACAGCCATTGGTGCCAGCCCCATTCCCTGAACGGTTCTGGCTGCATTCTCAATCGTGACTGGAGTGAAAAGGATGTGGCCAACAACTTCATTCTGGATTACAGCCACCAGGGACAATAGGTTATGATAATTTTGCCGCAACTTGTCCACCAGGTCGGCCTCTTGCGTTTGAGCGAAAGCCCGCCTGTTCACCTCACGGATTGTTTTTAGATCTTGTGGCTGTTCCTGGCGAATGGTGATCATGTTCTTGCAACATCCGGGCTAGAGGTCGAAGGGCAATAGACGGCCTGTTTCGAACTCCAACTCTCTTTGCAACCTTTCCCAGACAATATCCATGATGATTTTGAGGTTGACCACGTCGGCCTCATTGTAAAGAAGGAGCTTTTCTAGAGCGTCAGCATTACCCTGGCGATATTGGTGCCAGAGGACAACAGCCTCGTAGCCGCTCATCTCCTGAATTTCCGGGGATCTCGCTATACCAAAAAGGGGCTCAATGCTCTTCAGGCCGCCCCGATAGCCGAGCCGCCGCACCACATGCAGCAAGTCGATATGAGCCTGGCGAAACTGCAGGTTGGGAAAGAAGCTGGAGATGAAAGGTAGATCGAATCTGCCGCCGTTGAAAGTGACCAAAAGATCGTAGCACTCCAGAGCATCCTCGAATTCGTCCATATTCTGACCATTGATGAAGTGGTAGGTGTGTTGGCCGTCGTAGAGACCGATCACGGTAATTTCATGACCATAGATAGTAACACCTGTGGTTTCGATATCCAAAAAAACGCAAGTTTGTCGAAAATCTCTGTAGAGCCGCCAGCGTTCAGAGGGAGGCAGTATTTTGTGAAAATAAGAAGCCTGGTTACGGTGCTCTCTTGATTCTTGGAGCCGGAACTTTATCAGTCTACGGTTTTCCCTGTTGCTGGGCCAATGGCGCAGGTGCAGCTCTAGTTGGTCCCAGGTAAGAATGGATTGCCGCCAGAGGTTGATCTCTGTCTTTGGCCCAACGTGGGGCAGGTGAAGAAAAGTGCTCTCCAACATAACTGTCATTATCCAGCTAGTAAGGTTATGCGCCTATCGAAGCGAGACGGCGATGGGACGACGCGGTGACGGGGCGAAATAAGCTCAAATCTCCGCGTCTCCGTTTCACCGTTCCGCCTTAGAGCGAACACACCCCGCAGGCCACGCAGTTCTCAGGGTCACAGGGTTCGGTAGTTTTCCCGGCCAGGGCCTGCTGGTATTCATGCCAGAGATAATCTTTTGTCACCCCATGATCAATGAAATCCCAGGGCAATAGCTCTTGTCGCTCCCGCTCACGATAGACGTAGAATTCCGGGTTGACATTGACCGCTTTTGTGGCTTTGGACCAAGTGGAGTTTTGCTGTCCCAGAATGGCGAGCAAAGGTGCCAGCTGCCGGTCGCCACGGGAAAGCAGCGCTTGAATGTAAGCCCAGCGAGGCACATCAGCATGTACCTTCACATTGGCCACCGCTCCTAGCCCACGTTTAAGCTTTTTAATCCGCTGCTTCAGAACCGAGAGGTCACAGAATGGCACCCACTGAAAGGGTGTGAAAGGCTTGGGAACAAAGGAACTGACACTCAAAGTAATGGTACCCAAGCGTTTCTGCCCTCGGCCGATGACCAGTTGCTCGTGCTTGATCCTCTTGACTAGCTGAATGATTGCCCTAATGTCCTCCTCCGTCTCGGTGGGTAGTCCAATCATAAAGTAGAGACGAAGGTTGGGAATGCCTGCGCTGACAACCGCGTTTACAGCATCAAGGATGTGCTTCTCAGTGAGGTTCTTATTTATCATCTGCCGTAACCTCTGGCTTCCGGCCTCGGGTGCTATGGCTACAGTATGGAGACCGCTTTGGCGGAGTGAGTCAAGCATTGTGGGCGTTACAGAATCGGCTCGCAGGGATGAGACCGATAGACGTATTCCGGCCTTTCTTAATTGTAGACAGATGGTGTCTATATCAGGGTGATCAGAAACGGCTGAGCTTAACAAACCGACTTTGCCTCCTTGAGGGGACCTATCCAAGGCTGCTCGAACCACTTTGTCACTTTGTCGATGACGCACCGGTCGGTAGACAAATCCGGCGGCACAAAAGCGGCAGCCCCGGCCACAGCCTCTGCCGATCTCTACCAGCACCGTGTCGGGAAATTCGGTGTGAGGTGTAGTGATTGTGGAGGTAATGGGCTCTTCACGCTCTAGAGATGCGGGTCTGACCGGGATTTTTTTGGGGATGTCTAGTAGGGGCTCGAAAGAGATCAGTCGCCCATCTGGGTCTTTTTCAACTTGAAAAAAGGAAGGCACATAGGCGGAGGATACCCGCTTCACCATGTGAGTTAGCTGTTCTTTCCGCGAAAAGTCATGGTCTAGTATTTCTTCCCAAGCGCGAATGAAATCCTCTAAAAGGTTTTCCGCCTCGCCTAGAAGGAAGACGTCTATAAACGGTGCTATGGGTTCGGGATTGAGGAAGGTGGCTACGCCGCCCGCCACCACCAGGGGCTCGTGCTGGTGGCGGCGGGAGCTGTAGAGGCTCAACTTGCCAAGCTGCAGGAGGTGTACAAGGTTTGTAAAATCATTTTCAAAGGCCAGTGAAAAAGCGACAATGTGAAAATCCGCCATGGGCCTCTGGCTTTCTAAAGAAAGGGGACCAGGACCCGAGCTGGCGGCCGCCATGTCCTCTGATTCCGGTAAAAATAATCTCTCGCAAACTACATTGGGCAGCCGGTTGAGACGGTGGTAGACCGTCTGGAAACCCAAGTTGGACATTCCCAGAAAGTAACGGTTTGGATACACCAGGGCGATTGGAATCTTGCCACCCCAGTCTTTGATGACCGCGCCGGTCTCGTCCGCCAGCCACTGCTTCAGCCTGCGTTGCAGTTGCCAAGACATTGATAACCTGTAAAAGCTCTCGCCAAAAGTAGATTTTCGAGTTTCCGCTGCCCTGAAGGAGTCTGGCGAGGAAATTACTCCTTGGTGATTTCAGAGCTCTCAGCTTACACAGCTCAATTATGCCACAGAGACCACGCTGCGTCCTCACTTTTTCACCACCTAAAGTCATCTGATAAAAAATTCTCCTTCCTAGCCCCGCAGGGCGACAATCATTGGCCGTGGACCTAATCCGCCTGCCGTCGGAGGAAGGTGGGGATTTCCAGTTCGTCTTCATCTATGGGCAGGTCCTTGTAGCTCATGGGGCGACTCAACTCCCCCCTGCCGTCTTCACTCTTTCGATTCCGTCGTAAAAAGGTGGGGATATCCAGATCATCCTCACGACGGGAGCCATGGATAACTCCCAAGTCGGGTTTAGGCCTCGCATCTATTTCGCCAATTCCAGTTGCAATCACTGTAACTCGCAGTTCGTCTCCGGCGCTCTGATCCAAGACCGTACCCCAAATGATGTTGGCATCCTCATGGGCTTCTTTCTGGATCAGGGAAGATGCCTCCTGGACCTCGTCAATAGTGAGATCAAGACCACTGCTGATATTCATGAGCACGCCCTTGGCTCCACTTATGGAGACGTCCTCCAGCAAGGGGCTCGATATGGCCTTCTGAGCCGCTTCAGTAGCCCGATCTTCTCCACTGGCCATACCAGTGCCCATAAGAGCCATGCCCATCTCACTCATAATCGTTTTGACGTCGGCAAAATCGAGATTGATCAGACCAGGAATGGTGATGAGATCAGAAATCCCTTTCACCGCATAGAGAAGCACATCGTCAGCCTTCTTAAGCATTTCCAGAAAAGTAGCTTTCTTGGCCGCTAGGCTCAGCAAGCGATTGTTGGGAATGGTAATGATAGTATCCACCACTTCCTTGAGCTCTTTGATGCCGTTGTCGGCTGTCCTCATGCGCTGACGACCTTCGAAATTAAAAGGTTTGGTCACCACCGCTACGGTAAGGGCTCCCAGTTCCTTGGCCAGCTGTGCTACTATAGGGGCACCGCCGGTACCGGTGCCGCCGCCCAGACCAGCGGTGACGAAGACCATGTCGCAACCCTCTAGGGCCTGGCGAAGCTTGTCCGCGTCTTCTAGGGCGGCGCTGCGACCAATCTCGGGATTAGCCCCAGCCCCAAGTCCTTTAGTAATGTTGACGCCCAGTTGGAGCTTAGTGGTGGCCTTGGAGACCTCCAAGGCCTGGGCGTCGGTGTTGGCGGCGATAAAATCAACGCCTCGCAGATTGGCATTGATCATGTTGTTAATCGCATTACCGCCTCCACCGCCTATGCCAATTACCTTAATCTTGGCTCCGTTATCACTTTCAACGAACTCAAACATCATAATCCACCTCCTGCACTAAAGCGTTTAAAACACCTTCACCCGCACCACTTCACGAGCCCTTGCCTTGCAGCCGGCGAGCGAAGAAGACAAACCCCATAGTCAGAACTACATAGCAGCCCATGCATGTGATGAACACGGTGAGCACGAAGCAAAGGTCCGACTCAGTCATTGTGCTCCCTCCTGATTTAGCGACACAAGTCGTCGGACGTTATTGAGTAAGAGTTCACCTCAACTGATGGTCAGCAATTAAACTACATCCTTGAACCATTTTCGCATTCGATCTAAGAGCCGATTGAAGACATTATTCTGACGTATGCGAAACAGTTTTTTAGGCTTGGAGTTTGCCCCGTAGAGGACCAATCCTACCCCAGTTGCGTACATAGGGTTCTTGACCACATCCACCAAGCCGCCGATGGCGGTGGGTACGCCGGTTCGCACCGGCAGGTTGAAAACCTGCTCGGCCAAATCGGCAATACCTGGAAGCAAAGCGGAGCCGCCAGTAATCACCAAACCGGAGGCAACAAGATCCGAATAACCGGAACGAAAAAGTTCACGTTGAAGCAAGGAACACACTTCCTCAACTCGAGGCTCCAAGATGTCGCCTAAAATGTGACGGCTAAGCACTCTTGGCTTGCCACCTCCAACGCTGGGAACCTGAATAGTCTCATCCTTCTGAATCATGGCGGTGACTGCACAGCCATATCGTTGTTTGATCTTCTCGGCCTCTTCCACCGGGGTCCGCAAACCCACGGCAATGTCATTGGTGAGGTTGTTGCCGCCTAGGGAGAGAACTGAGCTATGGCGGATACTGTTTCCCGAGAAGATGGCTAAATCCGAAGTACCACCACCAAAATCCACCAAGGCCACGCCCAATTTGCGTTCTTGTGGGTTCAGCACTGCTTCGGCGGAGGCGAGGGACTCCAGGACTATGTCGCAGACGTCGAGGCCGGCCCGTTGGCAACATTTGACGATATTCTGGGCTGAGGTGACAGCACCAGTAACAATGTGGACCTTGGCCTCCAAACGTACCCCGGACATGCCCAAAGGATTCTGAATACCCCTTTGGTCATCAATGATGTATTCCTGGGGCAAAATGTGAATTACTTCTCTGTCGAAGGGAATTGCTACTGCCTTGGCTGCATCGATCACCCTGTCGATGTCTTGCTGGCTTACTTCCCGATTTTTGACGGCGATGACACCATGGCTGTTGTGGCCTTCGATGTGGCCGCCGGCAATACCGGCGTATACCGCATTGATCTCACAACCAGCCATTAACTCTGCCTCTTCCACTGCTCGTTTGATCGAATCAACTGTACTTTCGATGTTGACCACCACACCTTTACGCAATCCCTCAGAGGGATGGGTGCCAATACCCACTATGTCGATTCCTTCCGGGGTCATCTCGCCGACTACGGCGCAAATCTTGGTGGTGCCGATGTCCAGCCCTACGATCAACGAATTATCTTTGGCCATGTTTAAACTCCCTTTTTCTCAGGTCGGTCCTGCTTGCGAACCTTAAAATTTCCTCTGACAAAAACACGGTCTCCGTGGCTCAGATCGATCCCCCGCAACTTGGAATGAAGCCCTTTTTCCTCGAGATAGCGCAAGACTTTCTCCAGTCTGGCTATCTTGGGCCCATAATTATCGCGGCCCAAATCGATCTCGATACCACCTCGAACTGCAAAAATACTGAGCCCTTTATTCCTGCTCCAGTGGATCTCTGAGATGAGCCTCCAAGGAAGTCTCAGCTGGCTCTCTTGATAAAGATCCTGAATGAGAGCAGTGAACTCCCTGGGAAGTTCGCACCCTGATGCGGAAATTTTGGGATCAAATCCTGTTATTATGGGCAAGCCTGCATGTTTCCCCGGCACAGCACGGCTGAAACATACGCCTTGATCGTCCAACAGGTAAAATTGCTGGCCTTTAACTAGGGCCACCGGCTTGCGTTCAACTATCTCTATACGAATCCGATCTGGAATCTCCCTGCTGATTACAGCAGACGCTATCCAGGGATGTTCTGTGATTCTCTGCCTCAACCCGTCGAGATCGAGGGAAAGGATGTTCACCCCAGAAGGAATCATCGCTTGTTGAATGACGGTCTGCGGATCCAGCACCTGACAACCGCTAACCTGAACACTAGTGACATTGAGAAGATTCGAGGTGAGCAAAGTGCGGTAGCAGGCTACACATAGAGCGCACAATGCGGTGAATGCTAGTAATATCAGAAAAAACTGCGCCACCGAGCGAAGTCGCCGACGAAGTTTGCCACCGTCGCCTCGATAGCTATTTTTCTTGCTTGAACCTTTCACAGTTTCGAATGGTAGCGAAATTTGCATTAGTTTCTTGCCCACCTTGATTTCCAGAAACCCATTGCCTGCAATCACTAAGAGTTATAATTATTTCCTACCACTTCAATTTCCAGTTCTAGTTGCACGCCAAATTCCTCAGAAACTTTCTCCTGGGCGAGCTGAATCAGAGCATGGACATCGCTGGCCCGGGCCCGGCCTCGGTTAACGATAAAGTTGGCGTGCTTCGGAGAAATCTGAGCATCTCCAATGCGGACACCCTTAAGCCCAACTGCCTCAATGAGTCTGCCGGCAAAATCGCCTGGAGGATTCTTAAACACTGAACCAGCAGAGGGAAGCTGCCATGGCTGTTTTTCTTTCCTGACCTCGAGCAAGGAACGAATCCTTTGGCGAATTTGCTCTCGAGAACTCGGAGTTAGTAGTAACTCGGCCCCCAAGACCACAGCGGCTGGTGGCAGTTCGAGTCTACGGTATGAAAAGCTGAGTTTGGTTCGCATAAGTTTTTTTAGAGTGCCGTCAGAGAGAAGCAGGTACACGGCTTCACAGACATCAGCCATTTTCCCCGCATGAGTGCCGGCGTTCATTCGCAAAGCACCACCCAGTGACCCTGGTATGCCAGCAATGAACTCAAGACCGCTCAGACCTTGTTGGAGGCAGAAGCGTAGTAATCGACTAAGACGCAACCCGGCACCCGCCTTAACCCTCCCCGTGGGATCAATACATTCGACCTGGGAGAATCCTTTTTCCAGGCTAATTGCAACAGCCTTGGTACCTCCATCCTGCACCAAGAGATTGGTTCCCCGGCCAAGAATAAAATAGGGATGATGCTTTTGATTCAGCACCTGGACGGCGGTTTGCAGCCCTGCCAGATCTAGAGGACGGAGGAGGCAGGACACCGGCCCCCCTACCCGCAATGATGTGTGCCCTGCCAGGATGATATCCCAGTCGGCTTCTACTCCGTCCAGGTGCTGAAGTTGTTTTTTTAATTGAGGATCCAGTGTCATCCCCCACATGTAATTAATGCTCAGTGCCTAGTGCCTAGCAATCTTAGGCTACGTGCTTCCTTCCCTTTCTCGCAATCGTTCCAGAAACTCCTCTCCTGTTTGCCAGATATTTCCTGCGCCGAGAGTTAAAACCACATCTTTCTCCCGCACTTCTTCCATAAGAAGGGGAATAACATCCACGGGATTGGCTATGTACCTGATATTGCCGTGACCATGCTCTTGTATGGCCGCCGCCAGCTTTTCAGCATGCACCCCGGGAATCGGCCTTTCGCTGGCTGCGTAGATGTCAGTGACAATGAGAACATCAGACTGGTAAAAGGCGGTAGTAAAGTCCTCGAATAGCGCTTGGGTTCGGGTGAAGCGGTGGGGCTGAAAGAGCACGTAGCGACGGTGGCCTGGAAAGGACTCAGCTATAGTTCTAAGCACTGCCTTGATCTCGTTTGGGTGATGGCCATAGTCATCGATTATGGTAATTCCAGCCACTGATCCTTTAATTTGAAAGCGACGCTGCACCCCAGTCATCTCTTTCAGGCCAAGGCAAATAGCAGAGAAGGGAATTTCTAGTTCCTGCCCCACGGCAACGGCTGCCAAGGAGTTAAGCACATTGTGCCACCCAGGTATGGAGAGGTTGACTTTGCCCAATTCCTGACCACGATAGTAGGCGAGGTAAGAGGCATTGAGTCCAGTAAAGGAAACCTCGCGGGCTTGGAAATCAGCCTGGGCCGAAAAACCGTAGGTAACCACTCGCTTGTTAATTCTTGGCAACAGGCTCTGAATGTTTTCATCCTCAAGGCAGAGGATATTGAGACCGTAGAAGGGAACCTGATTCATAAATTCAAGAAAGGTTTCTTTAATCTCATTTAGATTTCTATAAAAGTCGAGATGCTCGGTGTCGATGTTCGTAACCAGAGAGATGGTTGGTGAATAGAGGAGAAAGGTACCATCACTCTCATCTGCCTCCGCCACTACGAAGTCACCCTGGCCGAGCTTGGCATTGGTTCCCCAGGCATTCAGACGACCGCCGATTACTACGGTGGGGTCCAGACCTCCCTCGGCCAGCACGGTACCCACCATGGAGGTAGTGGTGGTTTTCCCATGAGCTCCTGCGACCAGAATTGCATACTTCAGCCTCATGAGCTCAGCTAGCATCTCCGCCCGGCGGATAACAGGAACATGATAGTCTTTATTAGCAGCCAGAACTTCAGGATTGTCGGAATCAATGGCCGAGGAAACCACGACCACGTCAGCATCGGCCACTTGGTGAGGCTGATGACTGTAGTAAATAGTTGCCCCAAGATCTTCGAGTCGGCGGGTGATGTCCGTTTCTTGTAAATCGGAGCCGCTGACCTGATGATCGAGGTTCAGGAGCAATTCAGCAATGCCGCTCATGCCGATGCCACCGATTCCGACGAAGTGAATATGGTAAGAACGTTTGTACATTTTAAGTTTAGCCAGTTAGCCGGTTTAGCCTGTTTGGCCGAGTAACAAAGTCGTCATAAAATCTAATACTTGGCACTGTTTTTAAAATTTTAGAAATTTTGGGCACTTTAAGCACTTTAGGCATTTGCTTTACCCCGCCTCCCTCTAGCCTGCGAATTCAACCAGTTATCCCCGTGCCAGTCCCGAGAGTGGTCCCTGGCGTAACTACTTATATTCATAAGTATGCCCATAGCGAATAAATTGGTTAGCAGGGAACTGCCGCCATAACTTATGAACGGCAGAGGTAGTCCCTTGGTGGGCAACAGTCCCATGACCACAGCACTATTTATTAAGGCCTGCAGCCCCACTGCCATGGTCAAGCCGAAAGCCAGGTAAGTTCCGAAGCGCTCTGGGGCTCTTAAGGCTATTTTGACTCCCTGGTAAATGAGCAAAGCATAAAGGAGGAGTACAATGGCGACCCCAAATATGCCCGCCTCCTCGCCAATGACAGCCAAGATAAAATCTGTATGTGGCTCAGGCAGATAAAAGAGCTTCTGTTGGCCGGAGCCCAAGCCAACTCCCAGAGGACCACCAGAGCCTAAGGCCAATAAGGAATGGAGGAGTTGAAAACTGGTGTTACTCGGGTCCCGCCAGGGGTTTAGAAAGGCGAGGAACCGCTCCCACCGGTAACCCTTTAGGGCTATGGCAAGAGCCAGCAGGGGAGTCACCGCTAAGCCGGTGGCCAAAAGATAGCGCAAACGCACACCGGCAACAAAGAGCAAGAGAAAAGTCAAGACTGCGAAGGTAATGGCGGTTCCCAGGTCAGGCTGCATTACAACCAGACCAATAAAGACCGCAGAGATGACCAGGTGCGGTGCATAGCCAACCGAAAAGTCACGCATCCGTTCTTTCTTTTTGGCGACAGAGTAGGAGATGTAGATTATGAGTGCCAGTTTGGCGAACTCAGCTGGCTGGATGGAAATGGGCCCGAAACGCAGCCAGCGCCTAGCTCCCCCGACCCGGTGCCCCACTTGAGGAAGGAGTACTAAAATAAGGCTCAGGAAAGTGAGTCCGAGAATGACATATACCAGACGACGGTAAAGAACATATGGTAGGTTCTTGCTAATGATCAGAACAGCAAGACCGAGAAGAGCAAAGACAATCTGCCTCTTGACGAAATACATGCTGTCGCCAAAGCGTTCTTGAGCCATGATTGAACTGGAACTGTATAACATCACAAGTCCAATACCTATGAGGGAGAGGGTCAGGCCCAGAAGGACAAGGTCGTATCTGTTCTTATATTCGCTTAAATGAGCCATCGAGTTGTTTGCCATTTCCCATAGCGCCTAGCGCATAGAGAAAAATACAAGGAATCTTGACAGTTCAAGTTTTACGCTTTGCGCTCTGCGCTTAGCGCTTTGCTGCTTCACCTTCAGTTGTGGGCATTAAGCTTCCTGGTGTCTTTTCTTGATGCGACCCAAGGAGAGCTAAGATTGTCAACACCTGCTTCCATGGCAGTATATTTATGAACCAGGGTGCGGAAGTGCTCTCCCCTTGCTTTGTAATCCTCATACTGGTCAAAGCTGGAACAGGCAGGGGAAAGTAGGACTACGTCCCCGGCTGCGGCAGCGCCCAGGGCCACCTGAACTGCTCCATCCATGTCCTCCACTACTACGGTGCAGGAGAGGCTGCCCAAAGCCTCGGCCAGAAGAAATCTGGCTTCGCCCAAGAGCACGAGCATTTTTACGCGCTGCCGGACCAAACTAACCAGGGGGTCGTAAGAACCTTCTTTGTCCCTTCCCCCGGCAATGAGGATGATGGGCGAAGAGAAGCTTTCCAGGGAACGGACCACCGAATCCACGTTTGTCCCTTTGGAATCGTCATAGAAGCGGATGCCGCGCCAATGGTGAACCAGTTCCATGCGGTGCGGCAGGGGTTCAAAACTGTCTATAGTTTTTTGGATGGCTTCTGGTTTGGCTCCCATTTGGGTCGCTGCCAGTACCGCAGCCAAAAGGTTTTGCTGATTATGTTTGCCGGCGAGCTGCCAATGTTGGAGATCATAACGACGCAACGGTCCAGGCATTACCCGACACATAAGCCAGCCCGAGTCCAAGTAAGCATGGGCTGAGTTTTTCGTGAGGCTGAAGTTGAGCTGACGGCTAGGGATGGTACAACGTACGGTAATTAAAGGATCGCGGGCGGGGACCACTGCCGTATCTTCTTCCGTTTGGTTGGCGAAGAGGCGACACTTGCTCGCCACATAATCGGCAAAAGAAGGATACCGGTCCAGGTGATCCTCACTGATGTTCAGGAGTACTGCCACTTGAGGATGAAATGACTCCATTGAGTCGAGCTGGAAACTGCTCACCTCTACCACTGCAACTTCAAATGGTTCTTCCTCTTTAATTAAGGTAACGAGAGGATTGCCGATGTTTCCTCCCACGAAGACGCGCTTGCCACTGTGCTTGAGCATATCTCCCACCAAAGCGGTGGTGGTGGTCTTACCATTGGTGCCACTTATGGCCACAACCGGCAACTGGAGAAAGCGGCTGGCCAATTCCAGTTCTCCGATGATAGGAATAGACTTGGACTGGGCTTCCCTTAACGCTGGCAAGTCCAAGGGGACCCCTGGACTAACAACAATCAAATCCGCCTGAGTAAACACCTCCACCGGATGGCCTGCTAATGCCAAGGAGCAGCCTAATTTTTGAGCAGCATCTGCGGTCAGACCAAGTTGTGAAGCTGAAAGTTGGTCGGTGACGGTGACGTGGGCTCCTCTACTCACGAGAAAATCAGCAGTGGCTAAACCGCTCTTGCCCAACCCAACAACCAGTATCTTTTTATTTCTCAGGTCTTTCATCTCTTTCATTCCATTATTAGTGGAGTTGCTTCGCAATTTCTAATTCTTAAATTTTTTGGCATTTTAAACACTTTAGCTCACTTTAGACACTCTACCCGGTGCGCCCAGTTAAGGTTCTCCAGAAGCGGTGTCTGCCGAACCGCCCAGCAGCTTAATGAGGGCCTCTACCACCTTCTCCATCTGCATTCCCCGGGACCCTTTCACCAATAGCCAGTCGCCAGCCGCCATCAAGCTCTGGATTAGGGTGGCTATTTCCTCATGGCTGCCGGCCTCGAAAAGTTGGTCCCTAGCCATACCCGCCTCAGCAGCGCCAGCGAGGAGGTGGGAAGCCTGTTTACCCATGGCCAGAAGGTGATCAACCCCCTCTTTAGCTGCTATCCTGCCCACCTGCCTGTGGAGAGAAGCACTCTCTTCTCCCATTTCCAGCATGTCACCGAGTGCTGCTAAAGCTCTTCCTTGTTGCTTGACCTGCATCAATGTTTCCAGAGCGGCGGCCATAGAGCCAGGATTGGCATTATAGGTGTCATTTATTATGTGGATGTCACCAGGAAGAGTTAGTACTTCCATCCGTTTATCAACGGGGTGGAAATCTGCCAGAGCAGCACCAATGGTGCTCACCGGTAGGTTCAAGGCCCAGGCAACTGCTGCTGCGGCCACAGCGTTTTTGATGTGGTGTAGGCCAAGTACGGGCAGGTGAATCTCGAGAATTTCCTTTGTTAGTCTCAGAAGGAAGCGACTCCCTTCCCCATTCATACTAAGGACTCGTGCAAGTGACACCTCTGCTGGATCACCTTTTGATGAGAAGCTCACCTGCCGGCCAGGGAAACTGGAAGCTTCATCTAAGACCCTGGGGTCGTCTTGGTTGACCACTATGGTGGCAGTGGTTGCCATACCCTTGAACAATGCTCCTTTGGCGGCCTGAATGGAGGCAAGATCTTTTAGTCCTTCCAAATGGGCCGGCTGAATATTAGTGATCATTCCCACGCTTGGTTGAACTATTTCGGTCAAGCGCTCTATCTCACCCGGTTGATTCATTCCCATCTCTATCACTGCGGCCTCATGGGTTCTGTCTAATTGCAGCAAGGTAAGGGGCACACCCACGAGGTTGTTGAAAGTCCCGTAATTTTTGAGAACCTTCCAGGAGCGGCTAAGAATAGCCGCAACCATCTCTTTGGTAGTGGTCTTGCCGTTTGACCCGGTAATGGCCACTACCGGTACTGAATGTTGACTCCGCCAAAAGGATGCCAAGTCACCAAAGGCGCGGAGCGTATCGGTTACGCCAATTACCGTGATCTGCCGGGACTCGGCCTCTAATATTTCTGCCGAACTGAGGGCCACAACCCCACCGGCGGCACCAGTGCTTGCCGCCTGCGCAACAAACTGGTGACCATCGAAGTTTTCCCCCACCAAGGCGACGAACAACTCACCTGGACGGAGGGTTCGGCTATCGGTTGAGATACCAAGGAAAGTTGTCTTGTTAGCCTCACCTAGCAGCTTTCCTCCGGTGGCCGCGAGTACATCGTCCAGGGTCCAAATTTCTGAGTTGCCAGTCATATCTCGTCGGCCCGGTCAGTCCGAGAGGCATATCCAGTAAAGTCGTCCAAAAGGTGATAAATTCGAAATCCTAAGCACGAAATTCTAAACAAATTCAAAATTCAAATGCTCAAATGTCCAAAACTTGCACTCAGGTGTACAATTTATAGTTATTGTTTTGGTCATTTGAATTTTGCTAATTAAGATTTGTTTAGGATTTCGATATTCGAAATTCGGATTTACCATCTATTGTTTACCTCGCTCCTTTTGTTTGCGTCGTTCGAGTGCCTTGGCAGCCACGGTGCGATCGTCAAAATCCACCCGCTTGTTACCGAGAATCTGGTAGTTCTCATGACCCTTGCCACCGATATAAACCACATCCCCTTCGGCGGCGTAATCAATGGCCATGCGAATAGCTTCGCCCCGGTCTACCAACATGGTGTAGCCACGCTTGCAATTGCCCCCGCACTGGGCGAGAGAAGAGAAAAAGGGGAGACCTTGGTCCCGAACACCGGCCTCAATATCAGCCATGATAGCCTCTGGCACCTCACTTCTTGGATTGTCCGAGGTAATAATCACCAGGTCAGCCCTCTGAGCTGCAGCCTCTCCCATGAGAGGACGCTTACCTCTATCTCGATCGCCGCCGCAGCCGAATACGCAGATAATCCTTCCAGAATGGAGTTCTCTCAAGGAGCTTAGCGCCTTTTCCAGGGCATCGGGAGTGTGAGCATAATCAACCAGTACGTGCACCCCCACATGGTTGGGAATGTTCTCTAGTCTTCCCGGAACCCTGGCCAAGGTTTTCTGGCCTGAGGCAATGGATTCGAGGGGCAAACCAAGTCCCACTGCCACGGCTGTGGCGGCGAGGAGATTGTACAGGTTGAGCCGACCGAGCAGGGGAGAGTGTACCTGAAGCTCACCCCTGGGAGTTCGAATGAGGGCTCGGATGCCTGAAAAATCGCACCTGACTTCCTCGGCCTTTATTTCTGCATCATCTGAAAGACCAAAACGGAGGACGGGACCGTCGATTAGGGCGAAAAGTTTTTCGCACCACAGATCATCCGTATTGATTACTGCAAGGGCTGGCGTTTCAGTTTCTTCTTGCAGGATATGGGAAAATAGTCTGCTTTTAGCGGCAAAATACTCTCCCATGGTGCGGTGATAGTCTAAATGGTCCTGGGATAAATTGGTGAAAAGGCCAACGGCAAATCGGGTCCCGTCCACGCGGTGCATGTCGAGGGCATGGGAAGTAGCTTCGAGCACCACGTGGGTTACCCCCGCGTCCAGCATTTCCCTGAGGATGCGCTGCAGATCCACTGATTCAGGTGTGGTTACCGATGCTGGCTGCATATAACCAGGGTAGCGAACGTCCACCGTACCTATTACTCCCGCCTTCAGGCCGCAAGCTGCGAGAATGGACTCCAGTAAATAGGTTGTAGTGGTTTTACCATTGGTCCCAGTGATGCCTATGACCGTGAGGCTGTGGGAGGGGAAACCGAAGAAACGGTTGGCAAGTTGGGCTAGAGCTGCCCTGCTATTGTCAACCTCAATAATAGTTACCTCGGGCATAGGGTCCAGCGGCTTTTCCACAACCACGATTTGACAACCCCGGTCAATGGCTTGCTCAACAAAATTATGACCGTCGCTTTGAGTTCCTTTAATTGCTACAAAGAGACTATCCTCAGAGGCTTGGGCGCTATGATAGGTAATGGCACGGACCTCACGTTCCACGTTGCCGTGTAGCTTAAGAACGGTAAGACCCTGAATCAGGTTCTGCAACAGCAATGTTTGCTCCCTAATCTGCAGCCAAGATAAGACTGCAGGAGTCAACCGTGCTGAGATTCCTGCCCGGTTCAGGATTCTGTCCTACTACTCTGCCACTTCCGTGAATGTCCAGCGAACCAGCAAAATCTTTCAGTCGATTCAGCGCGGCTCTGAGGCTAAGGCCAGTGAGATCGGGCATCACCATGGCTTGGTTATATTTTGTCCGACTAAAGGCCACCGGCTGTAGGGCTACGAGTGACGGTTGTGATGGTATACCATCGTCAAAGGAGACAACTTTTTCTGATTTTTCTTTTATCCTCTCCGGCGGCACTTTCAGAGCATGGAGGGCCTGCTGGGCAATGCGACGGAAGGTTGGAGCTGCCACAACCCCACCATGAAATCCCTTTTGAGGTTCGTTGACCACCACCACAACTAGGATTTTGGGGTCACTTACCGGTGCGAAGCCGACAAAAGAGGAAGTGTACCGATCATCTGAATAACCGCCGCTTTGACGATTACTGTTTTGAGCAGTACCGGTTTTGCCAGCCGCCTGATATTGGGCGAGAGCGGCTCGCGCACCGGTTCCGTCGGGCTTGAGCACGTCAGCAAGCAATCCCTTCATTTTTCCGGCAGTATCCGCACTTATTACTCTCCGCACCACCCTGGGCTTATTTTCCCTTACCACTCGCCCTTGCCCGTCCAGCACTTCTTTGACGAGCAGGGGACGCATAAGAAGGCCATCGTTGGCAACAGCCCCTAAAGCCATGGCAAGTTGGATAGCAGATACAGAAAGGCTTTGGCCAAAGCCGGCGGCAGCGAGATCTACCGGGGTCCACTCATCAGGCGGACGTATGAGGCCGGTGGTTTCTCCCGGCAAGCCAATCGATGTGGGCGCACCAAAGCCGAAAGCGCGAATGTAGTGGTAAAAGCGGTTGGGGCCGAGCTTCTCTGCGACCTTGACGGCCCCTATATTGCTGGAGAAGCGGAGTATCTGCGCCAGGGAAAGCCAGCCGAATTTTTTCAGATCGTGGACGGTGTGGTTTAAAATCCTATATTTGCCTTGCTCGCAATAAAAAAGGTCATTTGGATGGACCAAGCCTTCTTCCAAGGCGGCCGCAGCCAAAAATATCTTGAAAGTGGAGCCAGGCTCGAAGGCATCAGTTACTGCTCGATTGCGCCAAACCGATGGCCCGTAAGATGAAAAAGAGTTTGGGTTGAATGTTGGGAACACACTCATGGCCAAGATCTCCCCAGATTGGGGCTGCAGTACCACGGTCATACCGCCCTTGGCCTCGAAATCATTCACTGTACTTTTTAGTTCTCTTTCAGCAATGTACTGAATGCGTTTGTCCAGGGTTAACCGTACACTATATCCAAGGGGGCGAGATTCATCTGGAAGGCCGTGAGTGTAAATTATCTGACCCCGGGCGTCTTTGGCTCCAGGAAGGGTGCCAGAGTGACCGCGCAAGAGAAGATCTTGGGCAACCTCCAGCCCTTCCAATCCTATGTGGTCTAGGCCAACAAATCCAATTACGTGGCCTGCAAGTTCTACGTTCGGGTAATAACGGCGATTTTCCTTGACGAAATGCATTCCCTTGATATTAAGGGCCCGAACGGCATCAGCTTGGCGAGGCGAGAGATAATGTCTTAGCCATACAAAAGCGCGCTTTTGGCGAAGTTTTTTAGCGAGGCTCGCCGCTGGGATTTGAATTACTTTTGAAAGTTGCCGGGCAGTGGCTCGGGGATTCTCTATCATGCGAGGATTGGCAGCAAGGGATTCCATCTCTATGCTAACAGCCAGCTCTTGACCGTTCCGGTCATAGATGTCTCCTCTCAGTGGTTCAAGACGGAGGTTTCTCTGGATCTGTTTTTTGGCAAAATCGGCCCAGTCCTGCCTTTGGAAAAACTGAATCTGAAAGCTCCGAGCGATCAACAAGAGGAAGGCACAAAGCAAACCTCCGGTTATGAGAAGGAGGCGGAAGCGTATCCAGCGAACCGTGGGACTATTTGATGGTGATTTTGCTGTCATTGCAGCACCACAATTTGGTCCTTGGTTGGTTGTTTGAGACCCAGCTGCTCAATGGCGATGCGCTGCACTCTCTCAGGAGCTTTGAGTCGGGCCAGTTCCAGGTGGAGCTTTTTGTTGTCATTCATTAGCCGGCTGTGGAGCTGGTGGCTGTCTGATAGCTGATAGCCAAGTTCCACAACCTGAACTCGACACCAGACATAGCCAAAACCGCTTAACAAGAGCCAAACAAAAATGGCAATTGCAGTAGTTAGCCTCCTCCGTCTCCAGTTAGGCACTGTCTTTTTTTTGGCTGACTTTTTTTTGCTCTTCTTGCTCATGCAACTTTTGCTTTTCCACCACCCGGAGGCGGCCACTCCTAGCTCTGGGGTTTGTCTTTATCTCTAATTTGCCTGGCACCACTGGCTTTTTGTTAACTAGCCGCACCAGAGGCCTACCCTCACATTGGCAGATGGGCGAGCGAGGCGGGCAGCGACATGATCGGGCCCACTGGACGAAAGTTTGCTTTACCAACCGATCCTCCAGGGAATGAAAAGAAATAATAGCTAGTCGGCCACCAGGTTTGAGCCAGTCTAGAGCTCCCTGAAGGAAGGTTTGGAGGTGATCGAGTTCCCGGTTCACCGCCAATCGTAAGGCTTGAAAAGTGCGAGTGGCCGGATGTCGCTGCCTGGATCTCTTACTTGCCGGAATAGCTTTACAAACCACTCGGGCCAAACGATCGGTGGTTTCTATGGCCTCCTCGTTTCTGGCCCTGACAATGTGACGGGCGATTCTTCGATGCCACCGTTCCTCGCCGAAATTCCAGATTATTTCAGCCAGCTCGTCCTCGCCCAAAGTGTTGACCAAGTGAGCTGCATTGCGCTTCTGCCTGGTGTCCATGCGCATATCCAAAGGGCCAGCCAGGCCGAAGCTGAATCCCCTTTCGGCCTCATCCACCTGAAAAGAAGAGAGTCCGAGGTCTAGGAGGATGCCGTCCACTTCCTGTATATGCAAGCGCGCCAAGACCGAGCCAATGAAGGCGAAGTTCTCCCGAACCAGGACCAGTCGCTCCTCGTAAGACTGCAGGTTAAAGCGCGCCTTAACCAAAGCCTCCTCGTCCCAATCTATGCCGATCAGCCGGCCGTCAGGCGCTGTTTTTTCCAGGATGGCCCGTGCGTGGCCACCACCACCTACAGTGCCATCCACAAATAGCTTTCCCGGAGTACAGCGCAGATATTCAATGACCTCGCTGAGGAGAACTGGCTTGTGCTCCTGCTGCTGTGACACGCTCACCACCGGGCATATGAATCCCAAATTTTAACCCCTCATCGGATGGGGCGATGCGGGGCAATTTACAAAATGGTTCCCTACCCAAGTAAGGGTTATCTAGGTTGAAGTGGACAAACGGAAACGCGGCGGCGCGGCAAAAAATTGTCTGCTGCGCTGTTCATCTTTTTTGGTCCGTGAAGCCCCTGTTGTCTTCACCCGCCATAATCCTTTCTTTGATGGTTTAAGTCCCTCCGCGCCGCCGCGCCTCCGTTTGTCCGTGCCGCTTACTCTCCCTTCTAAGGCTCTCGCCGGGAAGGAGAGGAAGAGGTAAATAATTTTCAAAGAATCTTTCTTTGCTTAATTATTAGATTCCAAGCTCCGCTAGGGTCGTGGTAATTTCGGCAAAATTATCATGGGCTCGCTTGATTTCTTCATCCCACAAGTCCTTACTCCACACCTCGAAGCTTCTGAGCATCCCTGCCAGTACCACCTCTCGCTCCAAGGATGCGTGTTCCCGCAGGGTTTGGGGAATTAAAATTCGTCCTTGTTTGTCGAAGCTGCATTCGGTGGCGCCGGAAATAAAAAACCGCTGAAAGGCCTTGACGTCCTGACGAACCAGAGACAGTGACCCTAGCTTTTCTTCTATTATTTCCCACTCTTGTAAAGGATAGGCAATCAGGCAGCGGTCGAGGTTGGTGATGACTAAGCGGTCGTCATAACGGGCTTTGAGAGTGTCTCGAAACCGTGTAGGAATGCGGATACGTCCCTTTGCATCCAGGGTATGTATGGAGCGACCCCTGAACATGTGGACTCCATGAAGTTACAGAATTGACACTTATGACCACTTTTACCCACTTATTGACACCCTTTATACAGTTCTAAACAATGAATGTCAACTTAAAAAAGAAAATCAACCGATTAGAGGTTTCTTGAGTGAATTTAACATATGCAAACAAATATCAATATATAGAAAATTTATCCAGCAAACAACTACATTATGTGTCTAAAGGGCAAGGGGATAGAGATCAATTCTTATCGCCTTTTTTGGTGGCGCAAAACGGCCGCGTTATGTTCCGCCAGACTTGTGGAGAAATGATGGGTCCCATCTTTTTTGGCGACAAAGTACAAATAGGGAGTAGAGGCTGGATTGAGCACGGCCTGGATAGATGCAGCCCCAGGATTGCAAATGGGACCGGCGGGCAAACCTCTTCTAGTGTAGGTGTTATAGGGAGTGTCGGCCTCGAGGTGGGCCTTAGTGAGGTTGCCGTTGAAATTTTTAAGGCCATAAATCACCGTGGGATCACTCTGAAGTCGTATCCCTTTCTTGAGTCGATTTAAAAACACCCCAGCGATCAGAGGCCGTTCCTCCGCCACAGAGGTTTCCTTTTCAACCACTGAGGCTAGAATAACCACCTGGTGACGAGTTAACCCGAGATCGTCAGCTTCCTTTTGCTGGACTGGCCCAAAGTGGTGGTCGAATCTTTGCACCAATGCCTTTAAGATACTTTCTACTGGGAGGTTTTTGGCGAACTGGTAGGTATCTGGAAAAAGATAACCTTCCAAAGTAGAAGCGGGAATGTTTAACTCTTGGGCAAAGGCAGGGCTACTTGCGGCGGCGATGAAGGCGTCAGACTTTGCCAGGTCATGAGACTCGAGGAGTTCTGCCATTTGCTTTATGGTGTAGCCCTCGGGAAAGGTTATCTGGTGGAGGAGAACCTCGCCGCGGACAATCTTGTCAAGCAACTCTCCGGGCCGAAGTCCAGTTGACAGTTTATACTCACCAGCCTTTATCCGGCGAGCTGCCCCCTTAAACCTTACCAACCAGCCGAACCTCTCCGCGCTACTAGTCAAACCCCGCTCTTGGAGTAAGTTGCTCAGGGCTCTAAGGGGCATCCCAGATGGGATTTCTATTACCACTGCCTCTGGCTCAGAACTGGCAGGAGATCTAAGGAAACGATATGCATCAGCCGTGAGCCACAGGAAGACAATTACAAGAACGAGGAGGAACCACCGGAAGGGGTGGAACCGTTTTTTCCGGGAATATTTTGTGGGGGCTGTTGCAGACATTTTTGTCACTAAGTGATAAAAGGAGTCAGTAGTCAGAATCCCTTAGGCAAAGGGCATAGAGCATGGAGCATAAGGTTAAAATTTCGAAATTCGAATTTCGAAATTAAAGACTCTCTGTGGTCTGACCTCCGACCTCTGTCAGCTGCCAGTTGCCAGCTCCAGGGAGGTCCTCAAATGGTTCCGGCAGAAACCCGTTCTGTCAAGAGTTCATAGACGTTCAAACCGGCTTTCTCGAAGCCTTTGAGACCGTACACCATGTTAGCTTCCAAAACCAGATAATTGCCTTGACAAATGCAAATATCGAGCCCCACTTCATCAAATTTGCACAGGCGGGCCACCTGTTCAGCGAACCGGAGGGGGCCGTTTTTGATGTCATGGAAGGATATTCGCCCTCCGAGAGAGACATTGCTGCGATATTCCCCGGGTGGAGCGATACGCCAATAAGCATGTACCACCTTGGCTCCCACCAAGACTATGCGTAGATCACGGTCAATGGGAAGGTGTTCCTGAATATAGGCCAAAGCAGAAGTTTCCAAGTAGCGCTGCAGCTCTTCAAGGCTACGGATTAGAAAAACGCCTCTTCCCTGTGAAGAGCCACGAGGGATTTTGGCGATAAAGGGATAGGAGAAATCCTTCAAGATTCTTTCGGCTCTGTGTCCACCCTCATAAAATCGGGTGTGAGGGTGGGGGATGCCCAGGAGAATAAAGAGCTCTGTTTGCTTGACCTTATCTCCCATATAGCGATAGAAGTTTGCGGGAAAAACCCTTTTGCCCAGGGCGAGAAATACGTCTTCGTAAAGACTGCTGGGGTAGTAGATGGTTTCCGCTTTGCGCAGGAGCTCCAACTCAGTTTCGCTGTAGTCCTCTATGTTGGGACGCAACCCCAGAGTCCGCACAAGAGGGCTATGTCTTAGTCTTTTTCCCAAAGCGACTTTTCGTTTATGCATCGTTGCTTGGTTATTTGCAGCCATATGGGTATTTCGCTCAAGCATGGGGCATGGAGCATAGAGCATAGAGTAAATTCATCAGCGTATCTCTCACCCTATGCTCTATGCCCTATGCCAATGTCAGTTATTTTTGGTACTGCAAGTATTTCCTTATCCAGGAGTTTCCCCAAAAATATTTTAGCGACATAGGCCACGGGGAATCTACTCCACAACGCGCATGATTCGCGCTATTTATTGGCAGGATTCCTCTTTAGTGTGCCCCATATCTTCATGCAGGCCCTCTCGAGGCTGAGAGAGTGAATATCGATTGCTCAGATGTACGTTG
>JAJDNT010000315.1 GCA_022340515.1 Deltaproteobacteria bacterium | reverse complement strand
AATACGTCATGGTGGAGCCCATTGTCTCCTCAGTGGATGTGGAGGCCTGCATCGGTTGCGGCTTGTGTCAAGCCGTGTGCGTCTTTGGTGCTATTCAGCTCGAGGAGGTGGCAGGCAAGGGGTATCGAGCCGTAAATATACCGGCCTCATGCAAGGGCTGTGGTGTGTGCGCTTCCACCTGTCCGCAGAAGGCCATCGATATGCTGCACTTCAAGGACAGCCAACTGATGGCAGCTATTGCCGCGGTGGAATAGCAATGTAAGTTTGACCCGCCCGAAAAACCTGGCTATCAGACCGGGTGACATGGAGAAGGCGATATGAGCGAACCGTTTGAACCCAAGATGTTGGCGTTTCTCTGTAACTGGTGTGCCTATGCGGGTGCCGATCTGGCGGGAGTTTCCAGGTTTCAGTATCCACCCACCATCCGCGTCATTCGCACCATGTGTTCCGGTCGGGTGGATCCGGTTTTTGTTGTCAAGGCCCTGCAGTCCGGCTACGATGCCACCCTGGTCTTCGGGTGACACCCGGGAGAATGTCATTACCTGGAAGGTAATCTTCACGCGGAAAAGAAGATAGCTGCCACCCAAAACCTGCTGGACTTTGCGGGAATCGGCCGGGAACGGTTACAGCTTGGCTGGGTCTCGGCTGCCGAGGGACAGCGTTTTGCGGAGATGGTCACGGAACTTACTGAGTTGGTGCAAACCATGGGCCCATTTGATGCCGAGGCCAACAAAATGGCCCTGGCAGCCGTGCTTCGCACCCTTGAGACCGAGACAGTCCGCTGGCTTATGGGAATGCAGCGGGAGCTCACCGAGAAGGGAAACGTTTACGGTGAAAAAGTGAAAGCCGATGCCTACATGAAGCTGCTGGACGAGACAATAAGGAGCGAATATCAAAAGAGCTTGATCTACCTGAGCCTGCAGGACGGGCCCCTCTCGGTGAGAGAGATCGACTCCCGCACCAACATTGGCATTCAAACTGTCTCCAACCTCCTATCAGATTTGGAGGGCAGGGGGCAGGTGGAACTCCACGGCTACGAAGGACGCACCCCGAAATTTGCTGGGATCTTTCTATAACCTGCGGAAATCCGCACTGGGGACCAGCCAAAGGCTGGATTCCACCTGCTCAGGATTTCGGATATAAGCTTAGTGAAAACCCAATCTTCAGCTTAAAGAAAACTTAAAGGGGATTCAAAAGATGGCAGCCAAGAGCGGAAATTCCAAAGTTGGGTCGGTGATGGTGGTTGGCGCCGGTATTGCCGGCATTCAGGCCTCACTGGATCTGGCAGAATCCGGGTTCTATGTGCATCTGGTGGACGCTTCCCCCAGCATCGGCGGGCTCATGCCCCAGCTGGACAAGACTTTTCCCACCAATGACTGCTCCATGTGCATTGTCTCGCCCAAGCTGGTGGATGCCGGGCGGCACCTGAATATCAACATCATCAGTAACACCGAGGTGGACTTTGTAGAGGGCGAGGTGGGTAATTTTACGGCTCATTTGGTCAATCACCCTCGCTTTATCGACCCGGTTAAATGCACCGGTTGTGGCGTTTGCAAGCAGCACTGCCCGGTGACTGCGGTGAACGAATTCAACGAAGGGCTCGACCGGCGCGCTGCCACTTACATCAAATATCCCCAGGCCGTTCCCCTGGCCTATGCTATTGACCGGGAGACCTGTATCGGCTGCGGTCTCTGCGAGAAGCTCTGTCTGGCCAAGGCCGTAGTATATGCCGAGGAAGAGCGCCGCAGCACCCTGGAGGTGGGTGCGATCATCTTGGCGCCAGGAAATGAGGTTTTCGATCCAACTGCGTTCGATACTTACAGTTACGCTCACCACCCCAACGTGGTCACCAGCCTGGAGTTTGAGCGGATTTTGAGCGCTTCCGGGCCATACCAGGGACATCTCATGCGACCCTATGACCGGGAGGAGCCGAAAAGCGTCGCCTGGCTGCAATGCGTGGGATCCCGAGACATTAATCATTGCGACAACGGCTACTGTTCGGCGGTCTGTTGCATGTACGCCATCAAGGAGGCGGTGATTGCCAAGGAGCACAGCCACGAGCCCCTGGATACCGCCATATTTTTCATGGACATGCGCACCTATGGCAAGGACTTTGAAAAATACTACGAGCGTGCCAGGGAAGAGCACGGGGTGCGCTTTATTCGCTCCAGGGTCCACACCGTTGATCCAGTGGAAGAGGGCCGCCTGAAGATTATCTACACCGATGAAGAGGGCAAGTCTCTGGAAGAGGAATTCGATATGGTGGTGCTCTCCTCAGGCTTTCAACCCTCCAAGCGGACGGTGGAATTGGCTGAACGTCTGGGGATCGAGCTCAATGAGCACAACTTTGCCGAGACCAGCAGCTTCGAACCGGTAAAAACATCCAGAGAAGGTATCTTTGTGTGCGGCGCCTTTCGCGACCCCAAGGACATTCCCATCTCCGTGATGGAGGCCAGTGCTGCGGCCGCTGCCGCCGCCGCCCCTCTGGTGGAAAGCCGTTTTACCCTGACCAAAACCAAGGAGCTTCCAGCCGAGCGTTTGGTGGCCGGGGAGGAGCCGCGGGTGGGCGTGTTTGTTTGCAACTGTGGTATCAACATCGGCGGATATGCCGATGTGCCGGCGGTGCGGGACTATGCCAGAAATTTGCCTAATGTGGTGCACGTGGAAGACAACCTCTTTACCTGTTCCCAGGACACCCAGGAGAAGATTCGCGAGGTCATCAAGGAAAAAGACATTAACCGGGTGGTGGTGGCCTCCTGTTCACCCAGGACCCACGAACCCATGTTCCAGGAAACCATCCGGGAGGCAGGCCTGAACAAGTACCTTTTTGAAATGGCCAACATCCGTGATCAGGACACCTGGGTACACCAGAACGATCCGCAAGGGGCTACGCAGAAGGCCAAAGATCTGGTGCGTAGCGCAGTGGCCAAGGCCGCATTGCTGGACCCCCTGGAACAGACAGTTCTCGGCCTCAACAAGGTGGCCCTGGTAGTAGGCGGAGGAGTGGCCGGTATGGTGGCGGCCTTGAGCCTGGCCGACCAGGGCTTTCCAGTGCATCTGGTGGAGAAGACGGGTGAGCTCGGTGGCAACGCCCTCAAGCTTCGGAAAACCTGGAAGGGGGAAGATATCGGCTCCTATGTCAAGGATCTGGTTGCCCGGGTACAGAGCCATGAGCATATCACCTTGCACACCAACACCCAAGTGGTGGCAAACACCGGATTTGTGGGTAATTTTGATACCATTTTGGAAAAGGTTGATGATCCTGAACAAAAAACCACCGTGCAGCACGGCGTCAGCATCGTGGCCACGGGTGGCAAAGAGTCCAGGCCTACAGAATATCTCTATGGCGAAGACGACCGGGTGCTAACTGCCTTGGAATTGGACTCCCGTTTGAAAGAGGACGGCAATGGCTTCAAAAATGTCAACCGCGCGGTCTTTATTCAGTGCGTTGGCTCCCGGGAGCCGGAAAGACCTTACTGCTCCAAGATCTGTTGCACCCACTCCATTGAAAGCGCCCTCCAGCTCAAGGAGCTCAATCCCGACATGAATGTCTATATCCTCTACCGGGATATCCGCACCTACGGGTTTCGCGAAGAACTCTACAAGAAGGCCCGCGCAAAGGGAATCATCTTTATCCGTTACTCCCTCGAGCGGAAGCCGCAGGTGAGCAACGGCAGTGGGAGTTTACAGGTCCAGGTCTACGATCCCATCCTGGGTAGGGATCTGGTGATCCCGGCTGATGCTCTGGTGTTGGCTTCGGCTGTCTTGCCCAATGAGGCCAAAGAGGTTGTTCGTGCCCTCAAGGTCAACCAGAACGCAGAAGGGTTTTTCCTGGAAGCCCACATGAAGCTGCGGCCGGTGGATTTTGGTAGCGACGGCCTCTTCCTCTGCGGTCTGGCCCACTATCCCAAGTCCATTGATGAGGCAATTGCCCAGGCCCAAGCGGCGGCGGCCCGCGCTGCTACGGTTCTGGCCAAAGACGTGATCACTTTGGGTGCGGTGAAGGCGGTGGTCGAGCCGGACAAATGTGCCGTTTGCCTTACCTGTGTGCGCACCTGTCCCTTCGGGGTGCCCTATATCGGCGAAGATGGGTATGCGGTTATTGATCCGGCCGGCTGCCATGGTTGCGGCGCCTGTGTGGCCGAATGCCCGGGTAAGGCCATCAGCCTGCAGCACTTCACCGATAAACAGCTGATTGCCAAAACTGAAGCATTGCTTCTCAAAGAGATCGGCGAGGCGGCGGCAGGGAAATAATAATCCTCACTCAGATCAAGGTGGATGAAATCATGGGAGAATTTGAACCGAAGATCGTAACGTTTTGTTGCATGTACTGAGGCTACTCGGCGGCGGACCTGGCAGGTTCCATGCGACTGAACTATCCCACTAACATCAGGATCATCAACGTGCCCTGCACCGGCAGGGTGGATATCCTGCACCTGCTCAAGGCCATCGAGGACGGAGCTGATGGAGTCTACGTGGTCGGATGTCTGGAAGGGGACTGCCACTATCTCACCGGCAACCTGAAGGCCAGAAAAAGGGTGAATTACGTAAAAAAACTCTTGGAGGAAATGGGGATCGAACCCGGGCGGGTGGAGATTTACAACCTCAGTGCTGCCCAGGGCCCCAGATTCGCGGAGATCGCCCGTGAATTCACGGCACGTATCAAGGAGTTGGGTCCAACTCCGGTACGAGCAGGGGGGAAAGCCAAAGAAAAGGCAGCCTAAAGGGCTAGCGCTTGTTTCAGCAGGAGTACATCTGCTCTACACAGCATAGAGAACAATCCATGCTGCCGGTTGCGTCCTTGGTCAGGGGCCCGGCAAGGAGGTACAGCCAATGGTTGTGGCGGAACGAAAGCCGATAGAAGAGATTCTGGACATGATAAAAGAGTTCGACAAGGTCCTGCTTACCGGCTGCAAGGGATGTGTTACCGTCTGTAACGCAGGAGGGGAGAAAGAGGTGGGCATTCTTGCCTCGGCTCTCAAGATCGCCCGTAAGAAGGAAGGCCGGGAAATAGAGATCGATGAGATCACCTTGGAGCGCCAGTGTGATCCGGAATACATCGACCAGCTGGAGGACCCCATCTCCAAGAACAACTATGATGCGGTTTTGTCTATGGCCTGCAGCGTTGGCCCCCAGTATATTGCCAAACGCTTCGATACTGTGCTGGTGTATCCCATGCTCAACACCAGCTTCATCGGAGGCTCCTTGGAACATGGGGTGTGGGCCGAGTTCTGCCAGGCCTGCGGTTCCTGCGCCATACATAACTTCGGCGGTCTTTGCCCTATCGCCCGCTGTGCCAAAAGTTTGATGAATGGGCCCTGCGGTGGCTCATCCGGGGGAAAATGTGAGATCAGCCCCGAGACCGACTGCGTCTGGCATCTCATCTACGAGCGGATGAGTCGTTTGGGACAGTTGGACAAACTGGGTAACGTGGTCATGTTCAAGGACTGGACCACCAGCCGTGACGGTGGCCCCCGCAAGATCGTGAGGGAGGATTTGAAACAATGAAAGCTGGAAGCAATTTAGAAAAGATGTTTGCTGCAGGACACTTTGCGGTTACCGGTGAGTTGGGGCCGCCCCGTGGTGCGGATGCGGGGCATATTCACGAGAAGGCTAAATATCTCAAGGGCATAGTGGAATCAGTAAACGTTACCGACTGCCAGACCGCGGTGGTGCGCATGGCGAGTATGGCGGTCTGTCGGCTGCTGCTTGACATGGGTATCGAGCCTAATTTGCAGATGGTCTGCCGCGATCGAAACCGGCTGGCAATCCAGGCTGATTTGCTCGGGGCTTCGGCTTTGGGTATCAAGAATGTGCTCTGTCTGTCCGGCGACCACCAGAAATTTGGTGACCATCCTCAGGCCAAGAATGTTTTTGATATCGACTCCATGCAGCTCATTGCCACCTGCAAAAAAATGCGGGACGAGGGCAAACTCATCAACGACCATGAGTGCGAAGGGATTCCTAAATTTTTTATAGGTGCGGCGGTCAACCCCTTTGCCGATCCCTTTGACTTTCGGGTAACTCGTCTGAAGAAAAAGATCGATGCAGGGGTGGATTTCCTCCAGACCCAGTGCATTTACAATATGGAAAAATTTCGTACCTACATCCAGCAAGCCAATGATCTGGGATTGACTGAAAAGTGTTATATCATGGCCGGGATCACTCCTCTGAAATCTGTGGGCATGGCCCGCTACATGCAGAAATTCGTGCCCGGCCTGGATGTGCCCGAAGACTACATAACCCGCTTGAAGGGAGTGGACAAGAAAAAGCAAGGTGATGAAGGCATCAAGATTGCCATCGAGCAGATCCAAGAGATGAAGGAGATGAAAGGTATTTCCGGCGCCCACGTAATGGCCATTGAGTGGGAAGAAAGGGTGGAAGAGATCGTCTCGGGCGCTGGCCTGCTGCCTCGTCCTGACGTGTCCTAAAAAAAGAAATATCTATCCCAAGTGGCTTCGAGCCGCCCCAAAGTATCATATCAGCCTGGGTAAAGGGCGGCTCGACCTGCCGTAATTCCCTATTATTCTTAGCCCGGATATTTCATGAATCGCCTGCTACGACCACAGATATGGTCGTCCTTCCTGGCGTCCTCGGGTGTCGGCTCCTGCGACCTACCATTCAGGTACGCCTCGGAACCAACACCCTGCGGTTGCCAGGTGGCACGCCCATCTTCATGGTCTCGCGACAGCGATTCATGAAATATTCGGGCTAGACTAGTTCAGTCAGTCTGTACGACTCAACGAGCTTAGAAACAAGAATGAGACCCAAGAGACGATTGTGCGAATCTTGGCGCAAAGTGATATGCCTCTTTTATAAATAAATCATCTGCCACCACCTTTACAGGGTGATTTTATTGAGTTATAAAATACAAGTTTATCCCAAGAAAAGGAGAATTCTATGAGCCTTTATGAATTGCTCCGAGGACCTCTGTTGTGGCTGGCGTTCGGGGTGTTTTTTGGCGGGATGGCAGTGCGGATTGTCCTGTTTTTTCAGCTAAGTACGAAAAAAGACAAACCAGTTTACCGTTTTTTCAGCTGGAAATGGCTGTGGCTCTCTATTTTTCATTGGATTGTCCCCCTCAATGAGACCGCCAAGAAGAATCCCATCACCACTCTAGTCGGGTTTTTTTTTCACATCTGTCTGCTTGTGACGCCTCTCTTTTTACTGGCCCACGGGGTTCTCTGGTACGAGTCCTGGGAGATTAGCTGGTGGTCCCTTCCTGAGACAGTTGCCGACTACATGACCCTCATCACCATCGGTTGCTGTATCTTCCTGGCCTTGCGCCGCATAGCTCTACCATACGTTCGCGTTGTCACCACGGCGGCGGACTACGTGCTCTTAGG
>JAJDNT010000300.1 GCA_022340515.1 Deltaproteobacteria bacterium | reverse complement strand
TTCGATTTTCTCGACTCTGCTAGCAAAGATACCATCGGTTTTGTGCAAGGCCTTTGCGAGGATCCCCTTTACCTGCACCGTTGGTTCAGCCGACTGCGAAGAAGGTAGGCCTTTGAGCTTGCCAAATACTCTCACCCATTGACCATCCAGAAACTCTTCAGGCTGATCACCTTGGACTCTGAAACCCACGGCTACCGCATCGGCAAAGCAACACCATATGAACACCCTTACAAGGACAAACTGACCTATCTCGTCCAGCTCTGGATTACGTTTAACAATTCCCCTGGTCACATAGCGGGCGGCTCTCTCCTCCTCGAATCCTCTTGCGCTTATGCTATAGAGTTCACCCAAATTGATCTTTATGTATTCCTGACCGTCCAATACAATACGGGATTCCTTCTTAGAGGCAGACTCCTCCGGCGGTCCGGAAGTGGCGGACGAGGTCGGATTTGGCAAGAAATAACCTATACTGGCAAGGGTGCTAAAGGCGAGGAAAACAAGGATTCTGGCAAGATTTGGACGGCGGTTGTATAAAAGGGCAGTCGCACCGACGAGTACAAGAATTATTCCAGCTGTGAAGGTAAGCCATTTGAATTTGGGGTGCAAGTAAAGCCAATAGTTATCAGCTCTGACCAAAACGGTCATGGCAAGGCCCAAGGCGACAACTATGCACCCTTCGATTAATCCACCGATCTTGCTCATAAAATCAGCCTAATATTGTTCCCAGTAAAATGGAAGCAAGATATATTATAAAAGTCGGCACAAGGACAAGTATAATAACACCTCGCCGGTGGAAGACTCCTCCGTACATCATTATTAGCTTCAAATCGACCATGGGACCGATGGTTATAAAAGACAACTGGGCCGCCTTTGGAAACGACCAAAATGATGCGGCTACAAAAGAGTCCGCCTCGGAACAGACCGAGACTACGACGGCCAAAAACATCATCACTGCAACAGCCAAAAATAGATTGTTTTCGAAGAAAGCCAAAAAAGTGTCTGGTAAAAAGGTTTTGATAAGACCGGCGGCGAAAGACCCAAGGATCAGATACTTTCCCATATCCAGAAATTCCCACGCCGCATGCGCCAAGGCCCCAATTATCCTGGGTTGACTGCCTCCGCCGTGATCCACGCCGCAGTCACAGCCAAGGTTATGGTGTTGCTGGGTCATATCACCGGCCTCTCCCTGGGGCTGTAATAAAAACTGCTCCATTCTCCCAAAGGAAAGACCTACGGTGGCGGCTGTCAGGGCCACCAACCCAACGCGCCCGAGAACCATCCAGATATCACCTCGGAAGGCAACGTAGGTGGAAACCAATACTATGGGATTAATAACGGGTGCGGCCAGCATATAGGTTATGGCTGCATGGGGAGGTACTTTTTTCAGCAGAAGACGGCGGACAATAGGAACTACCCCACACTCACAGGTGGGAAGCAACATACCAGCACCCAGTCCGAAGAGTACTCCTGTAATTCGGCCTTGGGGTACGAAATTACCAATCCGCTCTGGCGGGCAATAAACCTCGAGCAGCGATGAAACCAGGGCGCCGAGGAGCAAAAAGGGTGCAGCCTCCAAGAAAATTGCAGTGACAACCGTGGCGAATACATAGAAATCCTGATGCAGGGCTGTGTTCATCGGTTCAACTGTATAGGTGGCTCTACTGCAAGAAGTAAATCTGGCTAACCCGACTCATCCTATACTAATCTACTAATATAGCAACAGGATAAGTTCCGGGAGTTTCCCCAAAAATATTTTAGAGACCTAGGCCACGGGGAAGCTACTCCACAACTCCCATGATTCGCGCCATCTATTGGCAGGCTTCCTGTTTAGTGTGCACCATATCTTCATGCAACCCCTCTCGAGACTGAGAGAGTGAAGAGCGGTTGCTCAGATGTTCGTTGTTTCGCAGCTTCCCCTTTTGGCCTTTGCTGATGTCTCTTCTTAGTGATCTGCCCTGTTGAATAAGGTTCCCTCGGGGAAATTCAACAGGGCGGGCGGAAGCTCTGTGCCACCTCCACAGCTGTTCTTGGGGGGATTATAAAGGGAGGAAAAAATATGGATCGAAAAAGCGCTCTACTCTTCGCTGTCGGGGTAGCGCTGCTGGATTGACCGCATCACATCAATAGAGGATAAGAAGACCTGGATGAGCTCCGGGTCGAACTGCTGCCCTGCCCCTTTTTCCATGGTCTCCAGTATGTCGGCCTCGTCCCATGCTTCCTTGTAAGCCCTTTTGGACGCTAGGGCATCGTAGACATCCGCTATAGCCACAATCCTGCCGAATAGGGGGATCTCATCACCTCTCTTGCCCCTAGGCTTGATTTCTTGTACGGAGAAACTCAGCCCGGGGCCGGAAGCGGCTAAATCGACATGTCCGGGATAGCCATTGCCGTTCCACCACTCGTGGTGACTCATGGCGACTTGAGCTGCGGCTTCATCGAAATCGGACTTTTTGTCAATGAACAGCCTGGCACCGAAAAATGTGTGCTGCTTCATGATCTCGAATTCTTCCTCAGTCAGCCGGGCAGGTTTTTTCAAAATCTGATCCGAGATAGCAACCTTGCCTACATCGTGGAGCATGGCTGCCATCCGCAAGACATCGCGTTTAGTCTGGATTTCCTTTGGGGAAATGTTTTTTTCTTTTGCCCATCGTTCATATATCTCCACTGCGTATGCGCCAACCCGGTTGACGTGGGCCCCAGTCTCTTTGGGGTCTCTGAGCTCCGCCATTCTGATCATTCGCAAAATCAAAGTACGGGTCATTTGTGCTCTTTCCAGTGCCATGGTGGCCATACTGGCGAAATGCACCATCATCCTTTCGTCTTCCTCTGAAAAAGGTATGATATTCCCCTCCTCGTTCTGAGCATTGATAATCTGAAGTACGCCGATGACCTCACCGCGCACGGTTTTGAGGGGAACCGCCAGGACCGAGTGAGTTTCGTAGCCAGCGGTTTCATCAAATCTCTGATCGAAGCGGTAGGGCACTGTGCTCTCGAGACTGTAGACATCCCTAATGTTGAGGGCCTGGCCGGTAACCGCCGAATAACCGGCTATGCTACTCTTATCTGCCGGTATGGTGAAAATATTGTAGATTAGCTTTGCTCCCTTTGGCAGTCTCTCCTGCAGGGTTGAATTCTGGGTATAGGTAAAGCGCAGTTGATCTTTGTCTCGAATATATATGGATCCGGCATCGGCATTTACCACTCGCCGGGCCTCTGTAAGTATGTGTTCCATAAGAATGTCGAGGTCTTTGACCTGATTGAGCTCGCTACCCAGGGTGGTCAAAACCTCTAGTTTTTGCTTTTCTGTAAGCATAACCGTAAGCTCCGAGATTAACTGCTCACAAGACTCAGCCCTTATAAGCTTAAGTTTTTTCCTTGGTCCACAGCATTTCCGGCTGATTCTTGAATCTGATCTCTCCTCCATTTGCAGGTGAATAATAAAAGGAGAACTCGAATTTTTTCCCCGATGGAATGGTGTAGTAAATAATGTACAGGGTTTGTCCCTCTGACTCGGTCTTTTTCACCCCTACTATGGGGTATACATCGAAGTCAAGGTAGCCTAAGCCCTGTTCAAATATTACCGTGTTTTTCTTTATCTCGAAAGGTCGGTCGAGATAGTTGGGATCCTTTGTCACCCAAACCCCGATCAATTCTTCTGGCACAGCAAAGATTCGTTGACATTGCACCCCGAATGTCATTGCAAAGGTCAAGAGCAATATCAGGATAATCCTTGGTCTCATGCGACTCGCCCAAAAGTGCTTATCAGTTTACCAATAAAATTATTATACCTGCGGCAGCGAGACAGTGCCATTTTCTGGGTTGAACTTAAGAACCAGTAGACTCTACCGCTCGTTCTGACTGGCTCTGCGACTCCATATCTTCTTGATCCATGACCTCAAGAAAGGCTTTAACCACATTCGGGTCGAACTTGGTACCAGAATCTTCTTTTATGAAGCCGATTACCTTTTCCCGAGGCAAACCGGCTCGGTATGGCCGGTCCGAAATAAGGGCATCGTAGTGGTCGGCCACGGTGAATATGCGGGCCCCCAAATCAATGGACTCCCCTTTGAGTTTATCAGGGTAACCTGAGCCATCATAATATTCATGGTGATGCAATACCACGGGTACGATCCCGGCATAGGCCTCGATTGGTTCCAAGATCCTTGCTCCAATGCGGACATGCTCACGCATGAGCTCATATTCCTCATCGGTCAGTTTTCCTGCCTTGTCAAGGATTTCAGGTGGAATGCCAATCTTGCCTATATCGTGAAGCAAGCCACCTCGGTGCAAATCATCCAGTTTGCTCTGGTCCAGCCCCAGAACCTGGCCGATCTTCAAGGCAAGTTCAGTCACCCTCTCGGAGTGACCAGCCGTCCAAGCAGACTTCGCATCTATGGCCCTGGCCAAGGCATAAAGGGTGCCCCAGTTTAGTTCATCTAACTCCTCAATAAGCCTAGCATTTGAAATGGCCACGGCCACCTGATCGGCCAATTGCCTAGCCTGAACTGCATCCTCCTCATTTAGTGCCTCTGGATGAAGGTAGCCTAAAATAATGAGGCCAGACAACCTACCGCCAACGAACATGGGTAGGGCCAGCAAGAGCTCTACATCCAGCTCTGTCAGGGGTGCAAGATAATCAGGAAATTCTCTTGGGATGTCCATCAGCAGTTGTTCTGGGTTAGCATCCAGTTTTTGGATATCATCACTGCGCAGCCTAACAGGTGCCAACCAGTTCTCACCCTCTGACTGGCCGTACTGTATATGCATCAAACCTGCATCTGAAGATTCAGAATCAAACAGGGCCAAGGCCACGCAATCACAGGGGAAGAGTTCTCGCATCCGGTTTAGGATGGTATCAACAATTCTTCTGGTGTCCAAAGCCGATAGAATGGAGCGGTCGATTTCATTCATTGTTGTCAGGGCATTGAACTGCTTGCCCAACCGAGAGGCCATGGCATTGAACGACTCTGCCAGCTCTTGAAATTCATCACCGCTGGTGACCTTAACCCTGCTGTCAAAGTCTCTTGCGGCAATTCGCTTTGTCCCCTCCTGCAGTCTCTCCAGAGGGACCAGATTCCTACGTATCTGACTGATACTCAAAAGCAACACTACCCATAAGGCCAGGAGGACAACCAGGGGGAAGATATGCTTGAACCGAGCCATGGGTGCCAGCACGTGGGCTTTGGATTCACAGAGCAGAACGACCCACTTAGGAAAATGAAACTCCTTTTCCAGGTACATGGACAAATATCTCCCCATATATTCTCTCTCTCCGTACCGCCACTCAAATTGTCCCGAGTGGTTTTGGATCATCTGTGACACTTCACCCTGGGGAACTGCCCTCGACCAAGACAAGGTACTGAAGAGTATCCCGCCATTATTATCTAGGACCAACATCTCGGTCAGGGGTGGCAGTGGATTCTCCTCCCCTCTCCGCCAAAGGTAATAATCACTTACTTGCCCGACGAGGAGTCCTTTGCTGGGACCTGTGCCCTTGAGTAGCCTCCGCATAAAGATTACTCCGGGCAGGTTTGGCCTAAGCTTGGCACTTATAAGGGTTCTACCCTGCCGCAAATGCTCGGCTTCTTCTTTGGTCACCGGTGGCGGCTTGGGCACAAAGTTTATGAGAGGTATGGTTTTTCCAGAATCCATAACCAATGCCAGCCCCTCGAATCTATCTTTCAGTCGGTGGCCAATTTCCACTGTGGAAGTCTCAAGGTCTGAGACGTCTCCCAGGTTGGAAGCCACCATTTCCATCCCAGCCTCGACAAACAATAACCGCTCAAAGAGGTTCATACTCATGGCCTTGGCTGCCTGCTCTAGTCTCTCCTGCGCTTGCTTGTTGAGCTGGCTTGTCACATGTCGAAATGAGAGGACGGCGAGAACTGTTATGGGAAGCAGGGCACAAGAGATGAATAGGAGAAAGATTCTCCTCGCTACTTTGCTGCGGAGGAATGTTTTATCTATTTTCATGAGCCAAAAAGAATTAGAATTTCGATCCTTCGCCTACGTATTTTCCATTAGCAGCCCGGACAATATCGTCGGCTCCCGTGCCTTTTGTGATCTGGTAGTTGGTCGGCACCTGTCTATCAGGCCCCACGCTGTAAAGATCAAAATCGTAGTTGAGAGGGTTGTAGCTCCGGTCCCGGCGGCAAAACTGTGGCTTCTTGTCTCCGGCCACAGGTCCATTCTCGAGGTTCCTATACTGGTAAAAAGTTCCCCACGGATCTTCAACCTTGTCCCGGCCGATTTCCGCCAGGCTGGTCCACATACCATTCCAACCCGGAAACCTGCCAAACTCAGTCCTATAAAACATTATCTCCTTTTCCAACCCCCTAATCTCCGTGGATGCCCGGGCCACATTGGCTCGGTAGATGTAATCCTGAGTCAACGGCACCGCAATGGCTGCAAGAGTTGCTACTATGGCCAGGCTGATAATTAATTCCACTATGGTGAAGCCCCTGGAAGACAATTGCTGTTTCCTTGCCCGAAAAGGAGCAATGTGCTTTAAGGTCTGGGTTACAGAGCGACATAGAGACACGGAATTTAATCCATTTGGGCCCATAGTAATAGGGCAGCGCCAACCAAGCAATCAGCTCTATTCGACGAGGAGTCTATCTTGGTATCTTCTTTTCCTCGCTCTCCTATTAACTCACCACTACAGTCTATTCGGTGCAAGAAGAAGAAAAACAGCAAGAAACATACCATCCTGTTCAACCCCTGTCTACCCCAGCGGTCGTCGTCTTAGAGGTATCAGTTTCAGGCGCAAGCAGCTGATATCCATGAGCAAATTAATAAATTGCACATTTAACAAAAAGCTGTCTTATCCATTGGCATTAGGTGAGGCGGAATTTGTCATAGGCGTGTTGAGTCTTAGATCAAAGATTTGATCAATCGCTTGCTGCGAACATTTCAGGATCTCAGATTTCAGATTGAATTATTCCTGTTCTGGCGTCAACGATTTGAGACTGTTCAATAATTCAGTCTTTGAATGCCTTGAAGCTTTGACTTACCTGGATCCCCGCCGGAGTCTATCCCGCGGCTTGTCGGAGGGAAGCGGAAATCCCGATTCATCGGGGATGCGGGACCAGGATGACGGGTGACTGCCCGCTATCGTCATTCCCGCGAAGCTTGTCCCCGACCTCGATCGGGGAGCGGGAATCTAGGGCATAAAAGGACTTTTATCGAGAATTTCTTAGGGATAACTATTAAAAACACACTATCGTAATTAATTTAATTATCAGTTAAAAAGATCTTTCCAGTGTGGATCTATGAAATATCCAAGTTAGGCAAGATTTTTTTGAATATAGCTTTTGATATCGAACTTCCGCTTACATCCATTGTAGCTCATGTAACGAATCTTGCCGAAGACCGGACGTTCATTCCACGCCCTATCGTGCACGCCTCCCACGCTCCAGGCAATGCCCGCGTAGCCGTTGCTATCTCTGCCGTCCAGTTCATACTTGTCGTTCAGGTAAATGGCTATTTCCAAAGCACTTTCTGGAGACTCTGTCCACTCCAGGATTTTTTTCGCCCAGTACATTCTCATATAGCCGTGCATCTTCCCCCTATGAACCATCTCCATCTGAGCCGCGTTCCACAGATCGTCGTGGGTTTTTGCTTCTTCGAATTCTTCCGAAGAATAAAGGTGTTCTCTCTGGTCACCGCGATGCTCATTCAGTGTTTTTTGGGCCCAGGGGTGAAAGCCCTCAAATTGATCGTATTTTTTGTTGTAAAAGCAATAATTATCAGAAAGCTCTCGGCGGACAATTAACTCTTCCAAGAAAGAGTCCCTTTCCTCCGATTTTACCTTACTTTTCGTTACTTCCAGGGCCACCCGTTGAGCGGAAATCTGCCCAAAGTGAAGGTAGGGGGAGAGATGGGACACGCTGTCCTTGGTGGGATCATTCCTTTTTTCAGCATATTTTTGTAATTTGTTACTGAGGAAACTATTTAGAGTCTTACGGGCCGCTCTCTCGCCGGGCTCAAGCCAATCCACCTCGCCGACATCCCTCTTGACTTCCAAGCTGCCTAATACCCTTTGCCAGTCGGTTTTTTGCACCTTACCGCTCCAGGAGAAAGGATGAACCTGCAGTTTGGGGAATTCCTCCAGGAACTCGGGAAGGGAACGGTGGATTTTCGGCCTCAGCGTGTATGCCCCATATTCTTGTTTAGGGGAGGCGACCCAACAAGGCACGATGTTTCGTGTATCCACCTCGTATAGGGGAATCTCCAGCCTATTTGCCACCTCCTCTTTCCATTTCATCTTTATGCGCAGGGGATCAAAGTCGCTTACTAAAATGGCAACTTTATATTCACCGGCGAATTTGGGGACCTCTTTTTTTGGCCATCCCCTTCTGAGAAAAAAAGGGATTTTTAGATCTGTGAGGCTCTTTTCCACCTGCGCCAGTCCTTTGAGCATGAAGCCAAACTGTCTTAGGGTGGCATTGAGGAACTGGGGAACTAGGCAAAATATCACTGCTAATGGAGCTTTCATTTGCAAGGCCAATTCTTGGGCATAGAGGAGGGCCCAGTTGTCTTCCACCCTCTGATCACGGCTCATCCAGTAAACAACCTGACCCTTTTTTTCAGTTCCCTCTTTTAATGTTCTGACTCTTTTCAGATTCATTGAAACTGCCACCTCCAGCAAATCCCCCCCAACCCCACCTTTAATAGGGAGAGAGTTAGGGGGTATGTTGAAATAAATTAGCTTGCTCATTGTAATAGTATAAGAAGGATTTTCCAAGCATTTCACTTGCTTCAACCTCATTCAGCACTTTTTTTCTTGATACTTTTTCTGCCATCTTGTAGCCTGAAAACAGCCCATTTTTCTGACTTCCAACTAGGTTTTCACTTCAGTTGTACTGTTGCCCCGTTAGAGTTGATTCTCCTAGGGCTCAATGCCATTGCAAAAGAAAATAAAAATGAAGGAACAAGAAAAAAGCAGAAAGCAACTGGCTGATGAAGTGGCCTCATTGCGCCTAAAGGTAGCCGAACTGGAAGAGTTGGCAGCTGAGCATGATTGGGTTGACAAAACACTACGGGAGAGGGAAGAGAGATACAGAGCCATTGTGGAAGCTTTCGATGGGCTCATCTACATCTGCTCCGAAGACTATCGGATTGAATTCATGAACGAGGAGTTAATCAAGCGAACTGGATACGACGCAACCGGAGAATTGTGCTACCAGGTGTTACATGAGCGGGATTCTGTCTGCCCATGGTGCGTCATAGAACGCGTGCTTAAAGGCGAAACCGTCAGGTGGGAACTAGAGAGTCCTAAGGACAACCGCTGGTATTACGTTGTAAACACGCCCATATACAACGCAGATGCTACTATATCCAAACAGGCTATGATTCTGGACATCACCGACCGTAAGGAAATGGAGGATGCATTAGAAAAAAGTGCTGAAAAAATCAAGCTTTTTGCCTATTCCGTATCACACGACCTCAAAAGCCCGGCGGCCGCCATCTATGGCCTGACAAAACGTCTGCACGATCGTTACAAGGATAACCTCGACGAAAAGGGCAGGAGATACTGCGATCAAATCCTCAGAGCTTCGCTTCATGTTGGTGCCCTCATTGAAAAAATCAATGCCTATATGGAGGCCCAGGAAGCACCTCTCAAGCTGGAGGAGTTAGATTTAAAAGAGATTCTTCAGATCATCAAGGACGAATTCTCCCCTCGCCTTACTATTCGTCAGATTAATTGGCTGGAACCCGATTTAATCCCCCATTTTATAGCAGATAAAATATCTCTCCTCAGGGTATTCAGGAATTTTGTGGACAACGCCCTGAAGTACGGGGGAGAAAATCTAAGTGAGATAAGAGTGGGATACCGGGAGTCTGACGATTTCCATATTCTTTCTGTGACTGATAATGGCATCGGCTTAAAAGGGAGGGATTACGAAAGTCTTTTCGCAGCCTTTCGCCGGGACGACAGTTCCAGGGATATTGAGGGAGCTGGGCTGGGGCTAGCTATAGTCAGTGAAATAGCGGAACGGCACCGAGGCAAAGTATGGGCTGAACCGGGCAAGAATGAAGGGGCAACATTTTATATTTCCTTGTCTAAGGATCTGTGAGCACGCTACTGCCCTACAAACAATCCCTCAAGCTTTAGAGCTTCCTAGTCGCTTTGCAAGACATGCACCTTAAGTGCTCTCACCTAATTATCTGTATAAGCTCGGCTTTCCCAGATAATAAAATTTAGTATTATCTGCAGATACCTACAGATGAGGTCGTGGCTCTCGCCTCACTGACTGAAGCCCTGGAGGCAACCATGGGTGCAAAAAAAAGGCTTACTTTCCTGATCTTCATTATGACTACCGTCTCCTTGCTGGTCGCCGGAATTACCATCTACCTAATTTACGGCACAGCTTTTGAGGAAGAGCGAGCAAGATTGGTGGAGATTGCCCAAAGTCAGGCTCGTCTCATAGAGGCGGTATCTCGATTTGACCATGCCCTCGCCAGGACAGCTCCCGACTCTTACCCTCATGGTGCAGAAGTAGCCACTTTGAGCCAGGTTAGAGCGGCGCACAGAAACTACAAGGGATTTGGTAAGAGCGGGGAGTTTACCCTCGCCCGTCGCCATGGGGATAGTATTTTTTTTCTCCTTCGACACCGCCACTCGGACCTTGACCAACCAAAACCTCTTCCACTGGACTCAAAACTTTCCGAGCCTATGAGACGCGCTCTTAGCGGAATGTCCGGCACAGTAGTCGGTCTCGATTATCGCGGGGAGCCAGTATTGGCAGCCTACGAACCAGTAAAAGAATTGAACTGGGGAATAGTGGCAAAGATTGATTTGGCCGAGGTTCGAGAACCCTTTGTGAAAGCCGGAATGACCGCAATCTGTGCTGGACTGTTAGTTGTTATTCTTGGGGCATTAGTTTTTGTCCGGGTTAGCAACCCGATGGTGGTCCGTTTGCAGGAGAGCGAGGAACGCTTTCGCCAGCTTGCTGAGAATATCAAAGGCGTTTTCTGGCTGGGTTCGCCAGACTGGAGCCAAGTCATTTATATCAGTCCAGCTTACCAAAACACCTGGGGCCGATCCTGCCAGAGTCTATACGAAAACCCGCGCTCGTGGCTGGATGCGGTGGCGGAGGAGGACCGTGAGCAGGTCAAGGGTGCGATCCCCAAGGAAGAACGATTGGCCGAGTTGTCGGAGGTGATATTTCCCCACTACCGCATTATGCGGCCGGACAAGTCACTGAGGTGGATCGCTGCTCGCGCCTTTCCCATTCGCAACGAAAGGGGGGGAGAGGTTTATCGTATTGCCGGCTTTGCCGAGGACATTACCGAGCGCGTTAAGGTTGAGAAGGAACTAGAGGAAAGTCAGCAGCTACTCCGTGAAAAATTCGCTGAACTTGATCATCTTTACAGAACTGCCCCGGTGGGACTGTGTTTCATGGATACGCAGTTACGCTTTTTACGGGTTAACCAGAAACTAGCCGCCATCAATGGCAAGCCAGTATCGGAGCACATCGGTCGAACCCTCAATGATATTATTCCAGGCCTCACTTCAAAGATAGAGCCAGTCTACCGTCAAGTAATAGAGTCAGGTGAACCAATTCTCAATTTCGAGGTCCACGGTGTTACCCCAGGAGAACCTGAGATGCCACGCCACTGGCTCATGAGCTATTATCCCCTGAAATCGGAGGAAGGCTCTGTCCAGGGTGTAAGTACGGTTGTCCAAGATATAACCGAACTCAAGGAGGCGGAGGCTGAGCTAAAATGGGAACTTAAAATAAATGCTGCACTCTCAGCATTATATAAGCCCCTCATTTCTCCTTACTCTTCGATCAAAGATATAGCCATTATAATTTTGGACCTCGCCAAGCGTATGACTGACAGCGAGCACGGCTACGTTTCCTCCATCGATCCCAGGACTGGCGACAATCTTGGACATACCCTTACCGAGATGATGGGGGATCAGTGCAAAGTTTCATCGGAGGACGAGAGAATTGCCTTCCCCCTAGGAGAAGACGGGACTTATCACGGCCTCTGGGGGTACTGCTTGAATAGTCTCGAGCCCTTCTTCAGCAACTCTGTAGAAACACATCCCGCCTCAACAGGTGTCCCCGAGGGACATATACCTCTCGAGCGCTTTCTCTCTGTGCCGGTTGCCCTGGCCGGGGAGTTAGTTGGCCAAATTGCTCTGGCCAATAAAAGGGAAAATTACACCGGTCTTGATCTCGAAGCAATTCGTCGATTGGCCGAGTTCTATGCTCTCGCTATTCAGCGGGCGCGGGCGGAGGAGGCCCTGCAACAAGCTCACGATGAACTGGAGATGCGAGTTGATAAGCGCACTGCAGAACTTGTGGAAGCTTACGAAAAGCTGAAGCAATCGGAGCAAGAACTGCGCGTACTCTCTTCTCAACTCCTCACCGTCCAGGAGCAGGAAAGGAGCAGGATCGCCCGGGAACTTCACGATGGCATTGGTCAATCTCTGAGTTCGATCAAATTCAGGGTGGAGGATGCCCTTGGGCAGATAAACAAAGATTTGACCGCTTCAGGTGTAAAAAGCCTGAACAACCTCATTCCCCTTATTCAGAACACCGTTGAAGAGGTACGAAGAATAACAATGGATCTCCGTCCCTCGACTCTTGATGACCTGGGTATCTTGGCAACCATCGCTTGGTTTTGCCGTGAATTGCAAGAGACCTACTCAAGGGTGGAAGTAAAGAGGGAGATATCTATAAAAGAGACTGAAGTTCCTGAGCCCCTGAAGATCGTAATCTATCGGGTCTTGCAGGAAGCCTTGAATAACGCGGTAAAACACAGTGGTGCAGGCCGGGTGACCATCTCTCTGGACAAGAAAAACAACACCATCCAACTGGCCATCGAGGATAATGGCTGCGGCTTCGACTTGGATGAGGCGCTCTCTGTCGATAGGTCTGGGAGGGGATTTGGCCTGGCCAGTATGCGAGAGCGAATAGATTTATCTGGAGGGCATTTCTCCATCGAAACAGGCAGAGGTAAAGGAACCGCTGTCAAGGGATCCTGGAAATGCTAAAGCCGGAATCCGAAATCCGCAATGGAACTATCTGGTCACCAACCCCCTCTCCATGGCATAGGCGGTCAAGGCCGCCGCGCTGTGGAGATCCAACTTTTTCATAAGGTTGGCCCGGTGTTTTTCTACTGTCTTCACGCTAATGCACAGGTATTCAGCGATATCCTTGTTCTTGTGCCCCTCGGCAATCAACTTGAGGATTTCTCGCTCCCGCTTGGTTAGTTTGTCCCAGGGAGTAATGGACTCAGAGGTCCGTCTGGACTCCAAGTAGCCCTCTATTACAACATTTGACACAGATGGGCTCAGATACCTCTTTCCCATGAGGATGCTTCTTATGGCCATCATCAATTCGTTGGAGGAGGCATCCTTTGGAAGGTATCCATCTGCCCCAGACTGGAGGACTTCCAGGATAAACTCCTCTGCCTTGTGAACTGTTAGAGCCAAAATCCTCGTCTCTGGGACCCGCCGCTTGATTTCTCTAATGGCCTCTACTCCGTTCATTTTCGGCATTGAGAGATCCATTAGAATTAGATCGGGCGTAAGCTCTTCAACCTGCCGAATGGCTTCCCTGCCATCCCCTGCTTCTCCCACAACTTCTAGACTCTCCTGTGAGGACAGCAGGGCGCGCAAGCCTTCTCTGAGAATCGTATGATCTTCGGCAATAACAATTCTGCCTTTTTCTCTCATGGGGCAACCAAACAAATGATTTTTTTGTCAGAATACATCTTGCACGTATAACTGTAAAGCATCTGTAACCCAATTACCCCTTGGTTCCTTTATCGCCCCTCTGCAAAATACAGTGAAATATTAAGACATCTACTGTATTCACCCCATTTCTAGCCTAGAGTCGGTTGTTGTAGAGTGCATTAGAATATTTTTTCTCAAAATATCATACTTTCCCAGGGCCTCACCCGCTGTGGGGTGGAAGTAAATGTTGCAGACACTTCTTGTTGAAGACAATGCCCCTTTTCGACAATCTCTTAGGGAGATGCTGTGCGAGCAATTTCCCAGCATGGATGTGGAGGAGGCTGAAAACGGCGAAGAGGCTCTTGAAAAAATAGAGACCTTCTCTCCCCACGTGGTGTTCATGGACATTAAGCTGCCAGGTCAAAGCGGCCTTGAGGTAACCAGGGAAATAAAAGCACGATATTCTGGCATAAGAGTGATAATTCTTACTAGCTATGACTTGCCTGAATACCGGGAGGCTGCCAAGAACTACGGCGCGGACTACTTTCTTTCAAAAGCTTCTTCGAGTAGAGAGGAAATTCTAGCCTTGGTCGAGAGTATCCTAGCTGATGCAATGAAGTGATTACCATTTTGGATTTTAGATTGTGGATGGCGGATTTCAATAGTTCCGATTTGACTCAAGCTAAAATCTGCAAGCTTAAATCTTGAATCCCAAACGATCCCTACCTAAGGTAGAGTCCGCAAATACAGTATTGCTTTCTCTAATATACACAATTCACCTAATTTACATTGTCCCATTTGTCTGTAGCTTAAGGGAAACAAAGCCACTCTCCTTCTCTTAGATCCCAGAGAAGAGATCTTTTGGTGAAACATCCTCTAAGTTTCGCCTACTTTTTCGCTTCTTACCATTCACCTAGGAGTTGAATTATGTCGGCTTCCCCAAATCAGTCATCTCATGGTCTGGCCATTCAAGATTTATATCCAGATTATGTTTGGGACAGAGAGGAATCTCACCAGACAGAAGACTCTGATTCAGATCGAAAACTAACTAGAATAGAAGGGAATTTCGATCTACAAGAAGAGCCAGATCCCTTGACTCCTCCTCAAGAGGAAGAAGAGGAACTCTTTCAATCAAATCTGATCAGTTTCTATCTTCAAGATGTCTCTCGATTTGAGCTTCTTAGTCCCGAACGAGAGATTGAGTTGGCCCGAACCATAAAGGAATGTCAAGAAGGGCTGGTTAATCTGGTCTTAACCCACTGCGGTTCCGCAGAGCTCTTTGGCAACCTTCGTAACAAAATAGCCAGGTGGCAGAGTGAGGTGGGTACTTATCCTGGGCTGCGCGAGAAAATCGTTGTACACATCGTTTCTACTCTTGAATCTGTTGCTGCTCTGGAGGGTGGACCTGAAACCTGCAAGGTACTTGCTGTTGAGGCTCGTCGTGTGGCTGATCAAATCGATATTGCCAAGGATGAGATGGTTAAGGGCAACTTGCGCTTAGTGCTCAGTATTGCCAAGCGATACCGCGGCCGGGGCTTGAGTTTTCTTGACCTCATACAAGAGGGAAACATGGGACTCCTTAAGGCTGTTTCCCGCTATGATTATACCAAGGGCAACCGTTTCAGCACTTACGCAACTTGGTGGGTACGACAGTCTATTATCCGAGCAATCTACGAAAAGACCAATACTATCCGGCTGCCTGTTCACGTAATAGAGATGAAAAGTTTCTTCCATAGGGTATTTTCCCAACTTTCCGAGGAGTTAAA
>JAJDNT010000291.1 GCA_022340515.1 Deltaproteobacteria bacterium | reverse complement strand
ATTAAGGGATGCAATCTTTCTTTTCGCACTCACCCACTCCATTATCCCACTCTTTCTTGACTACTTGACTTCCTCGGTGTGGATCTTGCAAGATTGGTTTGATTGCAAGGGCTGTGTACGTAATGTTTTGTGGTATATGCTTTCGTATAATATTAGAGACATACTTGGCAGAAAAAATTCTATCTAATCATTGTTAGGCCAAAGAATAGAGATGCAGGGTTATGTTCAACATTAAAAGTAAGACATTACGACTCTTGGTGATTTCACAATTAACAATACTATTCTTGTTTATTGCCATGACAATGTGCAATGAGATTTTTGACCTTCCCCATCTCTTTTTTGGGGACAAGCCTACTTCCTTTGAACAGCGAATTGGGGAAGTTATTATCGAACTGACTATCTTGACAATTATAATGATAATCGAGGTCATTTTAATAAAAAATCTCTACCAAAGAATTAGAATTTTAGAAGGTTTTTTACCGATATGTGCTAACTGTAAAAAAATCAGGCATGAAGGAAGCTGGGATCAAATTGAAAAATACATTTCAGACCATTCGTTAGCTAAATTTTCACACTCTATCTGCCCGGATTGTAAGAAAAAACTTTACCCAGAGTTTTGTGATGAAAAGATAGAGTGAAAGGCACTGAGGCAGCTTGCTCCAGATATCGTCACTGATTCGGATGGTGTATTTGCCGAAACGAGCGGAGAGAATGCCTAACCACTCGCTGCAGACGGACGGGGCTGACAGTTTAGTTGACTTCCTAGCACTGACTGTACATTACATACTTTAATATACACTTCTCTATGAGTCACTAATCTACCAAATGTAGTAGAATTGAATTAAAAAATAACTTCTCTGTTATTAATGGTTGCATCCAAACCTGTCCACAACCCTTGATAAAACCTTTTCTCGGCCCTATTTTTCCGACGGCCTGAGCTTTCCTCCAAAGATCAAAACAAAGGCTATGTCAATTATGCCAAAGAGTCCTACCTGCCTTACCTCCTCCGGCTCTGTATATCTTTTGTTGGCATAGCGTCAGAGGGTGATTGGAGGGTCCAATTCCACATTTCAGGGTTTCAGGTGGCAGGTTTCAGAAAAGATAAGCCTGAACACTGAAACCTGAAACCTTACTTTTGAATGCTCAGGTGGGACTTAGTGATAGGCAGTGGACCGTTACTCTGGTGTTCTCGCTGCAAAGTGATTATTATGGTCCCAAAAGAAATAATTATTAGGTAGGGTAAGGTGAAAGAACATGTCGGAAGATCTCATCTTTGCCAAAGATCTCTGCAAAACTTACAATGGATTCAAGGCTGTAGATGGTATATCTCTTCGCATGTCCAGGGGAGAGTGCTTCGGCATCCTCGGCCCCAACGGGGCTGGAAAAACAACGACCGTTCGAATGATCTATGGGTTCAGTCCAGTCAGTTCCGGCACTCTCAAGGTTTTTGGCATGGACATTCAGAAGCACGCTCGGCTTATCAAGGCAAAAAGCGGTGTGTGCCAGCAAGAAAACAATTTGGATCCAGATCTCACCGTTTTTCAAAATTTGGTCACCTTCGCCAGCTATTTCGACATACCGCGAGTTACAGCCAGGCAGCGAACCACTGAATTGCTGCGTTTCATGCAACTGGAGCACAAGAAGAAGGCCAAGATATTAGAGCTCTCCGGTGGTATGCAGCGGCGACTGGTTATCGCCCGTGCCCTTATCAACAAACCTGAACTCCTCATTCTTGATGAGCCTACCACAGGTCTAGATCCCCAGTCTCGGCATCAGGTCTGGGCCCGGCTGGCAGAGCTAAGAGCTCAGGGACTGGGTATTCTCCTCACCACACATTATATGGAAGAAGCGGCACACCTTTGCGACAGATTAGTGATTATGGATCATGGGCGTATCTTAGTTGAAGGCGCACCACTGGACTTGATCCATCAAAATGTAGGAGCCAATGTAATCGAGATTGAGTCACCCAGTGAATCACTCCTAAAGTTTGTCAAAGAGAGCAATCTCGACCACGAGAAGCTTTCCCATCGATTGCTTATTTATACCAGAGATGGTGAAACACTTTTTCGCAAGATCTCAGATGATTTGTGCGATCGTGGCTGTAGCCTGAGGATGGCCACTCTCGAGGATGTCTTTCTCAAACTTACGGGAAGGGAGCTGAGAGATTAATGGCTGTTAGAGAAACGAACTGGCTACCAGACATATCGCCGAGATTTCTCCGTATACTGCAGCGAAACTCCCAGGTACTGCGACGGACTTGGAAGGTGAATTTTCTGCCGCCAGTCCTGGAGCCTGTCCTGTACTTGCTCGCCTTTGGAGCCGGGCTGGGGCTACTGGTTCGAGAGATCTCTTACCAAGGTAAACCTGTAAGCTACGTTGCCTACATTGCACCGGCACTCATTGCAATAAACATTATGTACAACGCTTTTTTTGAAAACACCTTTGCTTCATACGTGCGCATGTACTACCAAAAAACCTACGATGCCATCATGGCCACTCCCCTAAACTTGGATGAGATCATTACCGGTGAAATTGTCTGGGGCGCGGTAAAATCTCTCATCGCAACTATCCTCATGATGGCGGTAATAAGCTTTTTTAGACTCCTCGTCTATCCTCAAGCTATTTTGATCGTACCCCTAGCTTTTCTTGGGGGATTGGCTTTTGGTTCCGTGGCCATGTGCTTTACTGCCCTGGTGCCTCAAATTGAGGTATTCAACTTTCCCATTTTTCTTTTCATCACGCCTATGTTCCTATTCAGTGGTACCTTCTTCCCCCTGGATACCCTACCTAAGTGGGCCCAAGTTCTGGCGCAAGTTCTTCCCCTCACTCACCTTGTCGCCCTAGTGCGGGCTCTGGCCATGGGGAAATTGCAGGTCCAGCTTTTGCTCAGTCTTCTCTACCTTGCTGTCTTCTCAGCCGCCACCTTTTTCTTAGCAATTAAACTCATGAGAAGGAGGCTGATTATCTAGTTTCAAGCCGGGAACTCTACACTGTCATTTCGTGGCGTCTAGAAAGAAAGGTAAATCCATTTAATTTTAGACACTTTAGACATTTTAGTTCATTTTAGGCATTTGAAATGGAGGAAACATGGCGATAGTTGGCAAAAATGAATACATTCTTATAGAAAGGCTCGAATTAGGCCCTTTCGGAACTAATTCATATATCCTCATTTGCCCAAAAACAAATGAAAGCGTGGTTGTAGATGCCCCAGGGGAGGTGGATCTGGTTTTGGCCCAATTGAATAAGACTAGCCCTCAATACATCCTCATGACCCATAACCATTTTGACCATATAGGCGGCCTGGTCGAACTGAAATCGGCCTTAGATATTCCGGTTGCAGCTCACCTTGCAGATGCCAGCGATTTGCCGCTTAGGCCTGATATACTCCTTGATGACGGGGATGAAATTTCTATGGGAGCTATCAAACTAAGGGTACTGAACACGCCGGGACATACGCCGGGGAGCTTATGTTTTCTCGCAAGTAATTACCTGATTGCCGGCGACACTCTATTTCCCGGAGGTCCCGGAAGGACTCAGTCTCCCCAGGAGTTCCGCCAGATCATTCAATCAATCACTGAAAAGCTATTTGAATTATCGGACGACATTGAGGTTCATCCTGGACATGGGGAGGCTACGACCATAAAGGAAGCAAAACAGCAGTACGAGGTTTTTTCCACCCGACCACACCGTCCCAACCTTTGTGGGGATGTAGAGTGGACAGGTTAGCATAGGGCAGAGAGCATAGAGCATAGAGTTAAAAAAAATTGAACTACTCTATGCCCCATTCTCCATGCTCCATGCCTCCTACCACCCAATTTCTACCCGATGAAAGCCTTCGGCCAGTTCGAAATCCTCCCCCTCTGCCATATCTCTGCACCTTTGTTTGAGCCATTCTTCCAAGTTGGCAGGGTTGGGAAAGCCCGTTACCTGGCTTTCATGACACCGCAGAGCTGTAAGTTTGAGATCAAAAGTGTCGCTAATATCTGATCGATGATTTATGTCCTCAGCCGCCCAAAACCATATTTCTTCCACATTGTGCGGCTCCAGGCCTTCCTCCAGCAAATCAGGATATGATAAATGGTCCCTGGCATAGGGGAAAACAGCATCCAGGGTAACCTGACCGGCAATTCGATGGTCACGGTGCCAAAGGTAACGACGGTAGGGATCGGAAGTCACGACAATCTTAGGCCGATACCTCCTTATTACCCGGACTATCTCTTTGCGAAACTCTGGGGTGTCCTCTAGCTCCTGGTCAGGATAACCCAAAAACACGACCTCTCGAACCCCTAGGGTCTTGGCTGCCGCCTCTTGTTCTCTTTGGCGGATCTCAGCCAAATCTTCCGGTTTCAGGCTGCGATCGCTTGTACCCTTATTCCCGCTGGTGCAGACCACGTAGACAACTTTCTTTCCTTCTCTGGTCCAGCGGGCCACTGTGCCGGCAACCCCAAACTCTGCATCATCCGGATGAGCTGTTATAACCAAGACATCAACTGCTGTGGTCACGGTAGAACTCCTAACCCGGGTTATTCATGAAGCTTGCGATGCTTCATGAATAACCCGCCCTTTGGGCTTCGACTGCAGCGCCTACGAGCCTCCGCTCAGGGTTAGCCTTGAGCAAGGTGCGAAGCACCGCGGTCGATATCTGCAAGAAAGCAAATTGCTTTCTTGCAGACGCTTATTCACGAAACACCTGTATTCGTGAATAATGCGGGCTAAAGCATCGAGACTTTTCCGCAGCAGCAGGTGTGAAAATCCCATTCTCTGAGCACTGCCGCGTATTGGTCAATCATGGCAGAGGCCACATTTGCCCAACTGAATTGAAGAACTGAACCTCGAAGTTCACGGGCTGACAAACCATTCGAACCCGAGATAAATTTTTCTATACCCTTAGCCAGCAAACGGGGCGAACCATTGCTCACCACGTGTCCGGTTGCACCCTCTTTTATAATACTCTCCATGGCCCCAACTTTGGTTGCTACCACCGGAGTTCCGGAAGCCAAGGCCTCCAGCGCTACAAGCCCGAAGCTTTCATAGTAAGAAGGAACGACTAGCACGTTTGCAGCACTGTAGTAGGCCGGCAGGTTATCTTGCTCTATCCTACCAACAAAAGTAACGTCCTCCTGAATTCCAAAATTCCGGGCAAGTTTTTGCAGGCCTTGAAACTCAGGGGTGTCACTACCGTCACCACCGACAATTATCAATCGTAACCGTTGATGGTGCTGCAAATGGCACATGGCCTCCATCAATCTGTCTATTCCCTTTAAGGGTGCAAACCTACCGACAAACAAAATAATCGATTCGTCTTGAGCGAAACCCAGTTCCTGCCGAGCCAGCGCCCTGTCCCCTGGGCTAAAGAGATCCAAATTTACTCCACAGGGAACCACGCCGATGGTCTGAGGCGATGCCCCGTAGTGTTGGACCAAATGCTCTCTTTCCTTGTCTGTAGCCACCAGTATGCGGTCGCAGCTTCTTGCCAAATGCTTCTCAGTAACCGTGCGCAGTTCCGGTTCTTTCTCAGAGCCCACTGTACTGTTCTTTACTGCACCAACAGTGTGGAACATGAAAACATGCGGAACTGCCCAGCTTTCCTGGGCCCACTTACCCACTCTGCCCGACAACCAGTAGTGACTGTGCACGAGATCATAGTGGAGAGAATCACGGGTTCTAAATTTTTCCAGCTCTTTAAAAAAGTCATCAAGATGACCATAAAGAGCCAATTTATTCATCTGCCCATTCTCTCCGGCCCTTAAATGAATAAGCCGGACCTTATCGTTCAATTGGGATATTTGTTTTTGTCTGGAGCCGTTCAGACGGGTATAAATGTCCACCCTATGGCCGCGGTTGCCAAGCTCCTTGGCAAGCTCCCGGACATAAACACTCATCCCCCCCGTATCTTTCGTTCCCAACTCGCCCATGGGGCTTGAATGGACGCTTAGCATTGCGATTCGTAGCTTCTCTGCTTCCACCTGAATTACCTCTCCAATTCTAACCAGTGCCAATAAGGAATTCTTTTTCGCTATGCGCTTGGCGCTATGCGATTCGTCACCCAAGTTTAACTTGACATCTATACAAGGGAACAGCTTTGCCGCCCAAGCGGTATTTATATTCTTCCGTGCCTTTTAAAAAATCGTACTTCTTTTTCCCCCTGCGGATACTTTCTTTGATGGTTAGCACCTTGCTGAGCAGACCTACGCTCAGCGAACTGAACCTGCCATCATAACCATTATTGTAGAGATATATTGTGGAATCATAATCAAAGCACATCACCGCGGCCGTAGGTGTGCCATCAACATCAAGAAAAGAGAGTTCCAGAAGATTTGCCTTCGCCATGGACTCTGCCAGTAGGCGAAAATAATAACGCATCTGGTTGGTCATGAAGGCCGCCTTATCTGATCGGCTCAATCCGAAGAGCGCCAAAAACGTCTCCATTTCAGCCATCACCTCCTTGGAACCTTCTACCACCCGATAGTTGATCTCCCCGGCCTCGTTTAATCTCCTGAGTTTTCGTCTTACTTCATGCCTTTGCTTGCTGGTCAACTCAGCCAAGAATTTATCCCAGCTAGCTGGTAGGTCTAATTCCACGGTAAAGTCCTCTGGATCGCAATAAATTTCGCTGCCCAGACTTTCAGCCACAGCCACAAGCTCAGTGAGTACTTTGGAGTCAGCTCGCACGGTGTTCAGATCGAACCTGCGGATACCTTGCTTACCGAAATGATTAATCAGAGTTTCGAAAAATTCCTTTTCCCTCCCGGGGGCGACGATGAAATCTTGATAATCGCAAACATCCGGATCACCGATAAAGCGTGCCTCTTCTCCTTTGACCATAAGGGGTGCAATACCGATGAGCTTGTCCTTATCTCTAACGGCAGATATGTAAGGTGACGATTCATCACTGAAAACATTACACCAAACCTTCAACCAGCCTGGTAGAACAAAAAGGCAATCCCATTCCAGAGGACTTTTTCTATCCAGCCACAGGGCGTGGAAACTTTCAAAGGTTTCTTGCGTAACTGTGTATGCCATTTGAAATTACAAATGCCTAAAGTGTCTAAAATGTCTAAAGTGTTTAGAAACCGTTCAAATCGTTTAAGTCGTTAAAAACGTTGAAGTCCTTCATTTCGTAGAAGTCGTAAAAGCCGTAGAAATCGTAAAAATCGTAGCACCCTTCACGCCAGCTCATAAGGGCAGACCATCCGTATAACCAATAACTAATAACGACGCTGCTTGCTGCCCGCTGCCAGTTGCAAGCTGCCTGCTGTATTTTCCTAGGCTCTATGCCTTTTCGCTATGCGCTATGCGCTTTGCGCTCTGCGGCAATCAATCCGCAATCTACAATCTCACCGTTCTACCGGTCCGGGCTGCTTCCGCCAGGCCGTCCAGAACTCGCATATTGCCAACACTCTCCTCCACCTTTAGTGCCAATGCTTCCTTACCCAATATGGCATCAGCGAAATGTTCAACCATGAGTTGATACTCATCCGCACCCGGCGTTACCTGCTTCTGCCCTACCTCCTGATCTTTCCCCCTCACAATAAAGGCCGCCTCCTTCTCCCAGGGGATAAAAGCATCGTGAGGCAATTCGATGGCACCTTCATTACCCAACACTGAATAGGTTTGCTGCAGTGAGGTGATGAAACTAGCTTCAATAGTAGCAAGACCATTTCCAGCAAAACTCAGCGATCCCACCAGGTGCACATCGACGCCACTCGAGTGATATACAGCCTGTGCCTGCACAGCAGTCGGCTCCATGTCCATGAACCAGCGGGCCACGCTTACGCTATAGCAGCCCACATCTAGAAGAGCGCCTCCGCCCATTTCTACTTTTAACCGCGCATTGTTACCCTTTGCCAAAATTTCCTCGTCCATTGGATAACAAAAGGAAGATCTGACCAAAGCTACTGTACCGATCTTACCGTGAGTTACCATATCTCTAATGAGCTGGTTGCGCGGATGGAAGCGATACATCATTCCCTCCATTAAAAGCAAACCTCCAGCTGCAGCCGCATCTGCCATTTCTTGAGCTTCCCGGGCGTTGCACGCCAGCGGTTTTTCGCACAAAACGTGTTTTCCCGCCGCCAATGCCTTTAAAGTCCAGGTGTGGTGCAAGTTATTGGGCAGTGGGATATATACTGCATCAATAACCGGATCAGCCAGAAGATCATCATAACTGGAGTAGACCTGATTGATGTTGTTGTCTGCCACCACCTGCCTGGCATTCTCTGGAGAGCGGGTGGCAAGTCCATGAACCATGCCGTTTCTGGATTTCTGCACGGCAGGGATAACACACACCCGAGCTATCTCCGCATTGCCCAAAACCCCCCACTTGATTTGCTCAGCCATCAAACACCTCTACCGTACCCCCCTTGGACGCTGATCTTGCGGCCGCCTCTAAAATTTCTACTACCCGCACTGAATCCTCCAGTGGGGCTACCATCGGCTCTCCTGTAAGGAGGTGATCAGCCAGGTTACGGTGAAAAAGATAATGCTCCCTTTTGGGAAGTGCCAGCTTTTGGGCAACTATTTGACCGGTATGATGACGGCGGTGCAAAGTTAAATCAGGCACCATTTCGGTGGCAGGGATATCGTGCTGGTGGAAGTAAAGTACAGGATCAATCTCGTAAGTGCTCACCTCCCGCCAATGACCAACGATGGCGCCCTCTGTTCCCAGGAGATACCATTTTGGCTTGCCCACCGCGGCAATGTCGGAGTGAATAAACTCCCCTTCCTGTCCCCCTGCAAACCTTATTTGTATGCGCTCCTGGTCGGCATTGGTGACATCGTGCCAAACCCGGTTTTGCCTAGTGGAGATAACTGCTGAGACCTGGTGGGGAATCAAGCTCACTAACCAATCCAAATAATGGGCGCCCCAATCATAAGCCGAGCCTCCTGAGATCTCATCATGGGAATGCCAGTAACCACAAGGATGGTTGAAGCCGCCAACAAAGGTCTCCAGATAAAAGAGTTCACCAATCAGGCCTTCATTTAGGGCTTGTCTGATCGCCAAGTAATCTACATCCCATCGCCGATTTTGGTGGCAACTGAGGTGAACCTTCTGTTTTTCAGCCATTTGCACCATAGCGGCTGTTTCTTTCCCGTTGATTGCTAGGGGCTTTTCGCAGACCACGTGCTTGCCCGCCGCCATCATCTGCAAAGACAGATTGGCATGACTATTAGGCGGCGTGGCGACGATAACCAGATCTACCTCAGGGTCCGCCGCCAATGCATCAGCAGAGTCATAGATCTTCACCTGGGGAAAGTCATGTTGCGCCTGTTCAAGCCTTCGCTCATCCAAATCACAAGCACCGTGCAGACTCAGACCAGTTGTCGCCTCGATGCCCAGGCCGTGAGTCTTGCCTATAGATTGAGGGTACCCCAAAAGGGCAACCTCTAGGGTGCGACGACTGAGCGGTCGTCCGGCTAATTGGCACAACAAGCGGTAGAGAATTTGTTGGAAAGCAGGATGGTCGCAGGCTTGCAGTGTTGTGCAGGCGACTTGTCCGTCACCTGCAGGGCGATGCACTAGCACGGGGCTGTGCTGGTATTGCCAGTCAGCGTAAAGGATTGTTTCTGTCTCTTCAGCCGTCTTCTTCAGCGCCTGGTAAAACCCCTGCAGATAAATGGCTTCGGCCAACCTTATGGCCAGGGGATGATTGCTGTTCTTAAACAGAACCCGTAACTCGGCCTCAGATCCCACAGAATCTGGCTGTGCGCCAAATATCTGGGGTATAGGCCTATCAGAGAGTCGAACCAGTCCTAACCATCCACCTCCCCGGTGAACAAATTTTACCAGTTGCTCATTGTTCTTGGCAAAAGCAGCAGTATTGGCAGTGGCAATAACATCATAGGGACTCAAATTGCGAGGTAATCGGACTTCCAGGGTCAGGTCCACGTGATGGATCGATCCCAGATACGACAACAAAGCCTGGAGAGATGAATCTTCCTTATCCACTACGAAGAGTATTTTTATAGGAGGATGAAGTATCATCTTTTTCCTACCTCAGTTTGAACCTGCCGGTTATCTCTCACAGAGTTCACAGAGCACTCAAGCGAGCCCGCAGGGCGGGTGAGCGGGCGAGAGATCCTAATCGTCTCAAGACCTGAGTCGCCAGCGGGAACCCTCTTCTGTATCCTCCACCATTACGCCCCCTCGCTCGAGGCTCTCCCTGATAGCATCGGCCTCATTCCACTGTTTGTCGCCTCTGAATCTCTGGCGTAAGCTCAGGAGCTCATCTATTACCGGGGCAAGGCAATCGGCCTTGTCTTTTGGGGAAGTCTCGAGTTTCATGCCAAAGAGAACTATCAAATCTCGGAGTACTTCCCTTGCCTGGGAGATAAATTCCTCGTTCTCCAGATCCTCCTTACCCTTCCATATAGCCCTGTCAAGCTCTAGAAGGGCATTTGTGGTTGCTTTTGAGTCATGCTTCTCAAGACCTATGCGAAAGGCCTCCTCGATCCCATGAATTTTTTCCCAGAAAGACTCTCCCACTGGACCAAGAGCCAGTGAGGCAGTCTCCGGCTCCGAAATCTTCTCTCTTATATCTTTACCAACATCGCCACCACGAAGAACCTCGAGAGAAAAACGTTCTCCTTTATCAAAGACAACCTCTTCTCCTCTGCGTCGCAGGGTAACGCCACCGAGGCCCTTAATTAGAGCTTCCTCATTTTCGAGATCTATAAGGCAGGCTGTGTGTTCGTCTAGACCAAAGACAGAGACCTCTTCCGGTAGCATGGCTTCGAGCTTATTGAAGCGAGATTCCCCCATGAAACAGAAGCGGGTGTCATGAGTCCCACCCTCGGCATTGTTCCAATGAGGTATCACCACAAGATTTAAACCGAAGCCCCCTAGAATATTCGTCCCGTCCACCCAGTGCAGGTCCTGACCCACTTTGTAAATTTCATAAACAGGTAGGGTGAAGCGGGCTACTGTCAAGGCCGCAGCACTGGCAGCCACCAAACAACCCCCCTCTTTCACCTGGCTGCTGATGATTTCCGGAATAGATGTACCTTGCCAGTGGTGAACAGCGTAAGTAGGACTACCAGGACCGATAAGAATGAAATTTGCCTGCCGCAATTTGTGAAAGGCCTGCTCTGCTTCAAACTCCGTACAACTCTCTTTCGACTTGAAAGAGACTAACTCCATGTGCTCCTGAACGTGCTTGCGGAAATAGGCCACGGCCCTTCGGGAAAGTTGGTCCACATTGAGCTGAAACCCTGCTGGCGTGTCTAAAAATACGGCCTTTGGAGGATAAGCTAGCCTCCCCAGCAGCTCCTTGTGAACCTCAACCATTGTGGCTGTCAGCTCACCAGAGCCCATTAGCGCAATTATGCCCCTTTTTGATGACATATCAGTAACCCTCTTTGGCGTAAAATATAACTCCCTTTGCGCCCAGAGTATCTTTTCCTGGCTAACTAACAGACCACTCTATTTTTTCGCGGCCAAAACATTCTCACTGAGGGTGAAAAAGCAGGTTGCTCTGTAAGCTAAGACACGCTATGCGGCTTTGTCAATATTTCCAAAGCAAGAGGAGGGACTCACTTCTCAAATACTCTGCCCTCAAGATGGGATCTCTGCCCATTAACATTTGCCAAGCTCAAATTGGCACATCCATTGCTATACAATATCCGACGAGATCTACAAAAGCCAGTGGTCTGAACAACTGACTAGTGCCCATCTGGAAACAATGGCTTCCGGATGCATACTGACTTAAAGATTCTTTTGCCGGGAATTAGAAATGACTTACGTTTGTATCAAGTGCAGAAAAACGTGGGGTAAAGGAGGTCGTTCTGGCGAGTACTCCGGAGGGTTGTGTGAAGATTGCACTTTGGAATATGTCCGAGAGAAGCAGAGAAGCCAGGGATTTCACGATTGCTACAAGCGGGCGGTTGAAATCTGTTCGAAAGACGATTGCAGTTATTGGCAGTTATGCAACAAATACCTCTTAGATTGACCCAAACTTTCCTTTCTTCCATTTTTGAGCCGCACTAACTGCAGCTCAAAAAGGAATCAAGGGAGAATTCGTCCCAGCCGTGGACCCGATTGGTTCTCCACTATCCCTTATTACTAAATTCTTTTACTGCCAATCTCCCCATTTATTACAGCGATCTAGATTCATGGACTACCCCCTGTCTCTGTGTATTCGGCATTGGAGGTCGCCATTAGAGAAGGATCTGGCAGTTGGAGAAGAACTACCTCACCCCTTTCCCCCAGGGCCCTGAGGCGCTGGTCATTTAGATAGAGCCTGAGGCCAGCAGCGTTGCCGACGTGAAGTTTAAAGCCTGTCCTTGCCTTCCAAGTATGCTGCTCATCAGAGTCAAGCAGATATTCGAGTTCTTGACTGTCGTCTATAATCAGGTGGAGCCAGGTTCTCTCCAGGGTCTCGGCCCGGAGAACATAGGCCGCCGGTCTTAAGGCGATACCAGAAACTTGCTGGCCCTCTTCAAGCCCGGGAAAAGCTCTTTTTTCCACCGAGTCTGAAGCTTCGTCGCCGGGGGTGTAAAGCTGAGGGCTCTGAACATTGAGTTTCTCTGGTTCCTCTTTTCTCGCTGTTACCGCGGTGTTGACTTGCGCGGATGTTTCCTGGACCCCCATTGCGGACTGTTCTCGCTCCAGTTTTGAAGCCAAGGCAGCCTGAGAGTTGGCCTGGACTGTGCCTGACTCATAAACCTGCCCCTCGGTTACAGGAGACGGAGGCTGAGTCGGAGAACGATTAGACCACCATACTGAGAGAATCAGAACTCCCAATAAGGAGAGGATGGTGAATAGCACCATCTTTTTTTTCTCAGTCCGCTCAGGCCGCAGAGGTGTATTAGCCAATAATTTTTTCCAAGAAGGGTGCTTAAGCCGCTTTAACTCTTGTTCAACTGCATACAGTCTGGTTCTAGTATCTTCTTTTTGGTGATCATTAATTTCTGTGGCCTTGTCCAGGTTTAACAGCCCTTTTTTCTGCTCTTTCTCCAGTTCCCTGAGTTTGCTCCTGGTCTCCGCCAATTCACTGCTTTGGGCTGCTAAATTTTGCCTCAAGTTATCAAGCTCAGCTTTCAGTCTCTCCAGTTCCTTGTGCTTCCCTTCTAGTGCTGCTCCAGTTTGACCCTGACCCTCTTTTGCAAGCTGGTCTAACTGCTTCAAGGGCTGCTTGGGCTGGCCCCTCGTCATTAAGCCAGCGGTTCCCGTGGCCGGCTCACTGGATGTATGATCAGAAGAGGTGAGACTAAATTCTTTTTTAGACTCACCAAGTTTCTTTACCTCATCCATCTCGATGTAGATGGCGCCGTCCTTCTTTATCCGGGTGAGCACTCCCTTGTTCAAATAGGTAATGATCGTACCTTTGGAGACTCCCAGGGTCCTGGCCGCCACCTGGATAGTGACTGTTTCTCTCTCTACAGCAGGTTTCGACCCGGAGAGGAAAAGATGAGACACCCTCTCTAACCCTCTCTCCTGGTTTTTTCTAACCTTCATATAAGATCCATGCTAGATCACAGGCTGATTAGTGAATTTACCCCGCCGTAAGCATCTTCAACTGTGCTTTCGTTGTTAGGATCAGCTATCCAGCAACCATCAACCAAGTACTTGTAGGCATAGGAGCCAGGCCGGAGGGAAATAGTCTTGTGCCATAGAGGTCTACCCTGGGACTCGGTAAATTCCAGGGATTGTGGCACCCACTCATTAAAATCTCCTGCGATCTGCACCACCGCCTCCTCAGGCGCTTCAACTTTAAACAATATTTCCCTTTCTTCCTCTAACTTCAGCCGTCCTTCAGCTGCTAAATACGACTCCAGAGTAAAACCCCTGGCCAGCATTTCAGGCTCCTCATCCAGGATCTCCCTGGTGAGGCTTCGATAATCGCGATAGCCAGCGCAATTCTTGTCGAATTCGGCTATTGCCTTTCCCTCCCTTGCAGCTTCTCTTAATCTGGTGCAGGTATTGATAATAGTGTTGAAACAGTTTTCGGGAAACCTGGCATTTAGAGTCTCTAACAGACTCCTGCAGAAATTGGTCCTTAGGTCGACGTTGGTAGCCAAAATCTTGATGTTGAGCTGATGACGCACCCTTTCTTCAATAATCCGGATAGTGTCTAGGAGCTTTCCGAGGCCGTGAATAGAGAAGAAACTGGCGTCCACGGGAATGATTACCTCCTCAGCTGCCACAAGTCCATTAAAAGTCAAAAGACCCACGCTGGGCGGACTGTCAATAATGAGATAGTCGTAATTGTTTTCAACTTCCACAAGGCTCTGAGTAAGTTTGTATTCCCGTTCGCTGGCACCTGCCATGACCTGCTCAAACCCACTCAAGACTACATCGCTCAAAACGGCATCGAGATTCTCTTTCAGTGACTGGATGGCTTCGTTGATAGGTATTTCCCCCAATAAGACCTCATAGATAGTCTTCTCGGCGTGGTCAACCTCTGCCCCAAGCCCAAGTCCTGCATGTCCTTGTGGGTCCAGATCAATCAAGAGCACCCTCTTGCCCCCACCTGCCAAGAAATGGGCTAGATTTATTGCTGTTGTCGTTTTGCCGCAGCCCCCCTTTTGATTGACGAGAGCAATTTTTCTCATGGTTTTCCCTCCTTTCTGTCTTAGGGCGGGGAAAGAAGACGGTCTTCTCTCCTCGATTGATTCCGCATGCAAGTCATCTGATTTCTTCAATCTCGCCATCAGTTCGCGTAACAGGGCTCCAACCTTTCTCAGTAGGAATCTCATAGCTGATATTCTCCTTGCTGCTTTAAAAGGAAATAGTCTTGCCTGGAAAGCAACGTTAAGAAATATGGGCTAGTAGGGGGAAGATTTTTTAAATCGGGGGCAAATGGAACGGCTCCACCCTTTGCAGACAAGAAGATTTTTGTCCACCTTCGGTGCCGGTGCAGCCCGGTTCTTTCCCTTGAGTGGGGAAGAGACATGTCAAAGCCAAGGCGATTCGGTGGTTTCTGTTTAGTCGCCAGCTCAGAAAATTAATGAGCCGGACAGCCTTGTCAGAACTGATGCATATTTTGATGAATTATCATCATCCTCCTATATTCTCAAACCACCTGCTGCGACTTAAACCACAATAAATTAAACATGTCAAGTAAATAGAGTCAATTTTTACTTAAATAAACGTTCTTTTTTTATCAAAAAAAGAAAGTTTTTAGGTTTTTGTTAGTTTTGATACAAGAATCTCAGTTGCACATCAGCTGTAGTTTTCAATCAATAAATAGGCAACTTTCTGTAGATCAAGGGAATCAAGAGACTGGACGAAAAGGCACTAACGTACGGCGCCATAAAACTTCCGCAGATTGATACAGCAACTTTTGAAAAGGTGTTTTTGTGGATGGAAAGTAGTTGAACTCCGCCTTGGCATGTTTATTGCTGAATTTTGAATTTGCATTTCTTTATTGAAAAGGAACGCATTTCGTAATCTAGGAAGGCAATGGAATCTGGGCTAGGAAAACCTGAGGTTATGAAACTAACTGAAAGACAAAAGCTATTGCTGGAGTCTGCCAGCGATTGGATTCAAAACAATTATCCAGAAGCGCGCTTAGTAGGTGTAGCTTGGTGGTTTTTTGATTGCGGTTGTATGGCTGGAATGGGCTTTTCCCTGGAAGAGGGTATAGTTACTCCCGCAGTCCGCATTGACAGAACATTGGTGGAAGACGGAGCAGTGCCCCCCTGCGAAAGGTGCTTGGAAGGCAATCCTGCTAACGTGAACAGAGTGTTTACCTTTGGGACGGCTTGGTTTAGACCAATACCGGACTCGAAAACACGAGATCGGGTCAAAAAAGAACTATTCAGCCCGCTGCTGCAGAGAGAGACTGTCGAAATGTATCAAGAGGGCGAATTCCACCAAACGCACTAGATAAAGAAGAGGGCTCACAGCAGAACAAACAGTAGTGGAGAATCTAGAGAAGAATTCCCGTCCGCTAAGCTTTAGTTTTTCACTAGTGTACTATATACTTGCTTTCCTTTGGCACTCCTATTCCTGAGGGAAAACTCCGGCACAGGTCATTTCCCCTGCCTTTTGCTTTGCTTCTAAAGTTTTACACCTTTAAGATGTTATTTTGAGTACCAAAGGTGTTAGGGACCATCTGATCATTGCCGGGATCATTGTGCCATTGGCCGTCCACCAGAAACTTGTACTCGTACCTCCCGGGGGCAAGAGTAACAATCTTGGTCCACCTCCCTTTATTGTCCCTTTTCATGACGTGCTTTTTTTCATCCCAACTGTTGAAGTCTCCCACCAATATAGCCTCTTTGGCTTCGGCGGCCTCCAACTTGAAAGTAACTCTTTTTTTCTCCGTCTTGTTTTTCTGCTTTGTTCTGGCCATTGCTAACCCTCCTCGGTTTGCTTTTTTATTACGCCTGAACATCTAAGCGATGTCACTATAACCACTCAGTGTACTCATGTAAATAGGAAAAACCACCAGGAGTTTCCCCAAAAATATTTTAGAAACATAGGCCACGGGGAAGCTCCTGGAAAAAAGCAACTGGCAGGGGCTGAGATCTGAGGACGCACTCAAGGGCGACCATATCCGAGAGCCAGCTTAGGCGGATACCAGAAAGATTCAGGCCATGAAATGCTTATTTTTATTTTAATGGTGAAACAAATTGAGTGTTTGGTAGACTAATATTATGAGTATATATTTAGCCCGACATTTCTTTCTCCACCTGAGGAGGGATCTTTAATATGGTTGCTGAAAACCAAGACTCTACTTATTACACCATTGAAGTGGCTCGTAATTTACCGCTTTCAGAGCAACTTCACAAGGCTAACGCTCAGTTGTGTTTTGAAGTCAGCGTTCAAGACAAATTATTTTTGGAAGATATTCGATTTAGAAACGGATATAAGGTCTTGCGTTACAGATTTTGGCGAGACGAGCCTGGTAGAAAATAGCAACTAGAAAGTTGCGAGCTCCTCTTTGGTTGCCAAAGGGGGATGGTCTTGTTTGCTAGCGAAAGAGACAAGTCCATTCCCCTTTTCTTTTCCTTGGCCAATTAGCCAAGTAAAACTTGGCCTTCTCATCGCCTTTGGCTTTTTCACCAAAGGAATAAATCGGCCCCTCAAACCACTAAGCAATTGAAAATAGAGAATATTTTTACCAACCCAAGTCGTGGCATTACTTCTGCTTATGGAACCAACCGATGCTCACGAGGGCGACACCAAATAGTGCCACCTTTTCATTAATCAATCGATAGCTGGATCAGGGAGAACAAATCATGCTTTCTTACTGCCCTTATTGCGAAAAATGGTTCATGACTGATGGCTGGTATCTAGGCTGGAGTAACAGGAAGACAAGATTTGTCGTCTGGTGTAAGGAGTGCTTTAAATGCTAGCAATAATTTTTTCAACCGGCTTACTTGGATTTTTCCTTTTTTTTGTCCTGGCAGGATTGAGGCAAGGCTGAAGTATTAGCTGGCGTTGGTCGAAGGCCCAATGAGACTCAGTTCTTGGTTGCCAAGCGATCAATCTTCTGGAGGTAGTGTTTGGCAATTAAATTGCGCAAGCGCTTACGACCAATGGTGGAGGAGTTGGTAAAGCGCACCACCATCCCCCGCGGGGCGACCTCGTCATTATTGTCCGGTTCATAAAATTCCAGTCGGACCACTTCCGCCTCCACCAAGAGGGTCTCATTTTCCGAAATATCTATGCTTATAGTGGCAGCCTCGTGCAGCTTTGGAGGTTGATGGCAGCGAATAAGTGCTCCGTGGTTATTGATTAGCCGCGTTTCTCCTTGGACATACCCCTCTGCGGTCAATAAAGTAACAGGGTACCGGGCTTTGATTGCCGGATAATTGTATGTTTTTTCATTCATTTTTTTATCCGAAATGATACCCGCTAAAGGTGCAAAAACGGTTTGCCTTGACAGTGAAAAAGCCCTTACGCCTTTATCAGAGCTATCCAGTGATTGTGTAATAACTCAAGTAACAGAAAAAATTTCCAGCCACTAATGGAATAGTGCAACATCTGTACCTCCATTAGCCATCAACTCAAGCTTGAGAATATCAACAAATCCTCCCTATTAATCCCTTCCGATTGCACCAACCACAGAGAAGACTTAATTTAAATCATTGTGACGAGGTAAAAAACCACTTGGATGTGGTGAAGACAAAATAGATACTCCACCACTCGGCGTATAGTTTAAACAAATTAAGCAAAAAATTTAGGGAGAAAAGATTATGGTAATAAAAGCATACGCAGCCCAAAAAGAAGGTGGCCTACTCGAGCCTTTTGAGTACGACCCCGGAGATCTTGAAGCCCATGAGGTTGAAATTGACGTAAGCTTTTGTGGCATTTGCCATAGTGACTTGAGTATGTTGCACAACGAATGGCAAATGACTGAATACCCCTTCGTCCCAGGCCATGAGATCGTGGGAAAAATTGCCAGCATTGGTGAAGGGGTCAATCATCTCCAGCCTGGCCAAACAGTTGGTCTCGGATGGTTTTCCAAGTCATGTATGACTTGCAAGGAGTGCATGTCAGGCAATCACAATCTTTGTCCCTCTGCTGAAGGGGTAATTGTTGGTCGCCACGGCGGTTTTGCCAACAAAGTAAGAGCACATCAGGGCTGGATCGTACCGCTGCCAGAGGGAATCAACCCTAAAACCGCCGGACCTCTTTTCTGCGGCGGAATTACGGTGTTCAATCCCATTATCCAGAACAACATCCAGCCCACTGACCGAGTTGGTGTTGTGGGCATCGGCGGCCTCGGACACCTCGCCCTCCGCTTTCTGCGGGCTTGGGGCTGTGAGGTCACAGCATTTTCAACCAGTCCTGACAAGGAGGCAGAAGCTAAAGCACTTGGGGCCCACCACTTCGTCAACACCTATGACCCTGACGCTCTGGCAAAACTCTCCAACTCCTTTGACATGATCTTAGTGGCGGTGAATGTGGAACTCGACTGGGACGGTTACATCAGCGCCCTGCGTCCAAAGGGCAAACTTCATATCGTTGGGGCAGCTCCATCTGTTTCTGCCACTGTCTTTCCCTTGATCATCGGGGAAAAATCCATTGGCGGCTCCCCACTTGGTAGCCCGGCAACCATTGCAACCATGCTGGATTTCGCTGCTCGACATGGTATTGAGCCTGTCACCGAGACATTTCCCATGTCCAAAGTCAACGACGCCTTGGAGAGGCTTCGCACCGGCAAGCCCCGTTTCCGCTTGGTCCTTGAAAACGACATGACCTGATCTACAGAAGGGGGGTTATTGAGCTAATATGTTATAGTAAACAAGGCTCTATAGGGCGGGAGTCCACCCCTGGAGGGCCCATAGCTGCCAAGTGAATTGCAGGGATAAGACTTATTCAAAACAGGTAGATTTCTCCAAAGGAAACTATCGTAATATGCCCAAACGTCCCTTGGCCATAGCTCTTTTAGCTGCCCTGTTATTCGGTGCTGCGACCCCAGCGAGTAAAGCGCTGTTGCAAACCCTACCAACCTTTCAGCTCGCTGGGCTGCTTTATTTAGGCGCTGCCATCGGGGTTATTCCTCTAATCATGAGAGAGAGGAAGTTTTTCTGGCCCTGGGATATTAACTTTAAAACAAGTTACCGTCTTTTGGGAGCAATTGGTCTGGGTGGAGTACTTGGTCCTCTATTGCTGCTCTTCGGTCTGAGCCTGACCTCCGCTGCCTCAGTATCCCTGTGGCTCAATTTGGAACTCATAGCCACTATCATTCTTGGATTTTTCATTTTTCGCG
>JAJDNT010000289.1 GCA_022340515.1 Deltaproteobacteria bacterium | reverse complement strand
AATAAAAATCCTGCAACTTCACCTTGCTTGCAGTTGCCGGCGGCATGGAGTCACCTAGAGCGATCAAACGTGCAACAGTTGCCTGATCAGGGGCATTCTGATCGAGGATTTTCGTAACGTCATCGATGCGGCGAGGTGGAGCGACGAAAGATTTACTGCTTATGGAAAGTGTTACTTCCTTGGCCTCTTCCAAAGACATTCTTTTGGAGCATGCCGTAAGCAGAAGAGAGATAATAATGAAAAAAAGAACTGTGTTCTTCGCAGATCTTTCAATGGACAATATCTTGGAGGCTTTTCTCCATAGGTATGGCTTGCTTTCCATGACGAACACTCCTGCAAGTAATATACCCAGATATTCCACTTCTGAGGCTAGGGGAATTAGGTGGATCCTGTCAATCCGAAAACCCCCTTGCGACTTGGCTTTTTTTTTGCAATTACCCTTCGCGATGGGGTGCGATCCACAGAGCGGATCGGCCTGGAGGGAGAGCAGCCGATGGATTTTCTTCACATCACAAAATATGGAAACACCGCAGAAGCCTACCTAATCGCTATTGCTATCTTCGTTACAAGCCTATTTGTCTCGAGATGGTCCTATACAATTTTGCGGAAAACACTCTGCGAGTGGGCATTCAACCTGCAAAACACCTTCGACAAGCAGAGCCTGTATAGGCTGACTAATCTATCTACGCTGCTGATTCCCATAGCTGCATTTTGTCTTGCCAAAAGAAGGTTGTTTCTAGAAAAAGAACTTTCCACTTGGTTCAACATCGGTACACTAGTCTCGGGTCAAATTGTTTTACTCCTCATTCTTGCCAATGTCCTTGAACCTCTTGCTGAAGTAGCCTTGATCAAATCCGCAAGAGACGTGCACAGGCGAGACCAAAAGTATCTCCAGACCCAAAAACAATCCATAGACAAAATAAAAAAACACATTAGGTTTCTGGCGCGAGCCCTTATCCTTTTAATCCCTGGACTTACAATAGCTTCCCAAGTCACCACACTCCCTAAGGGGCTATGGCTAGCACCCTTAGGGATAACCCTTCTCGAACTTGCCATCTGGTTCCGCCTCATCCGGACCACTAAAGGTAGTCTTAAAAGGGGGCAAGATGTTGATGAACAAACCGTCATCGACACACCGGTCTCTCCAGATATTTCCATGCCCCTTGACGACCCGGACCTGGAACTTAAAGAGACGATCGTCAATTTTTTTCTAGATATTTACAAACACAGCTTGCGAGCATTAAAAGAAAGCCCGGCAGAAATCCGACTTTTGGACTCCAGTTCTTTCGCTCCCAATTACATTTATGAATTGCGAGTCATGAAGGACGGCGACTGGCAGTCGAGGCGCATGACCATTGGGCCTATTGGAGAGGCTACTGGCAGCAGAAGCAAGTGTTTTTATGTAATTTACGATCATCACCTGGTCATCAAGATTCCTCCAACTCCAATAAACGACCTGACCGAATACATGGACATTCTCAAGAATGAAAGACGCATTGTAAAAACACTTTCCATGAAGGAATGCATTATTCCTAGTGCTTCGGTAATCCTAAAGCTGATCCAGCGATTTGAGCAAAAAGGGGAATTGCCTTCCGATGACAACGAAGAGGCTTATCTCAAGTTTTTGAACATATTTTCAGAGCTGCAAAAATATTTGCGTATAGGCAACACTTTCGCTTTTTTTATGGACTTGTCCAAATATTATTTTCTCGGTCATATTATCCAAGCTTTTCACACCACGGAGAAAAAAATCCGTGGAGAAATCACAAAACATTCTGAAGTGTTGGGAGACTATCGGAAGTTTGAGGACAGATACGGCAGTGAGAACATTAATTTCTTTCTAGAGATTGAAAAACTGTACAGCAAATATGAGTCTGAATTAAACAAACTAATAAAACAACTTAATCTGCCGGTTTCTCCTTCTGCCGAGCAAGCGAGGACATGGTTCTTTACCCATTTAGTCGGAGAGAGAGTAAGGGAGGTCGAAAAAGGCTTGAGCGCAGAATTCATTGTCGGGATGAATCGGCTTTTGGACAAAATTATCGATGAAGATTTAAAAGCCATTAAGGCCTTTCGTGTCCATGTAAAGAAATCAATCCATCAAGCAACCTTTGTCCAAAACAGAGGTTACATGGAGGGAATTATTACAACCCTCCTCGAGCTGTTGGCCCATTTACATGAAAAAAAGGTGGCAATGAGGGATCTCAAGCCAGATAATTTATTAGTGGCGGGCGATAAAGACAAATATCCGGGTTTCCTCGCCTACCCCAAGGAATACAAAATAGGGCTTATCGACGTTGAAACTGCAGTAATTCTACCCAAATCAGGCAAAGGGGCAGCTCAACCACCATTGGGAGGCACTCCTCAGTACGCCACACCCTCCCATTTTTTCGACAACAACCTACTAGCCAGTCACTATGACGATTTGACCACAGTATTACACCTACAGGATTGGTACGCAATTATCGCCATCATCTACCGGGTGATTACCGGACTACCCTTGTTCGATAGGACTGCCGGGATGATGTTGGGTATATTGAAAACAATGAGAGCTCACAAAGGCGGAGAACACGAACATTTCCACGGCGTACAGGAAGCTTTTTGGCGAAGTGCAGTAGGTGAATTCAAAGAAAAGATGGCTCGGAACGAAGAGACCTTTAAATCTGTGAATGTGCAAATTTTTGCCAAGACCAAGAAAATGTTGAGGGAAACTGTCTCCAGTGAAAGGAAGTACTTAGCTGACGAGATAGACCGGCGGGTCAATTCCCAGAGTCTGCCTATGAGTGCCAAGGACTGTCAGCTGCTGATCTCATCCTCGTACCAAAAAACCAAAGAACTCAGGAAAAAGTGGGAAATTGGCCCTGTTGCCATGAAAAGGAAAATAGATAAATCTCGCGTCATTTTGCTACTACGAGATTTGGAAGAACTTAAATTGCAATTGGAAGCACAGACAGAGATGCTCCAGTTGTTAGATCAACCTGCACCCGAGATCTCAGCTTCCAAGCTAATGGAATTTATGTTCAGACAGGTATTGATTAGGATGCACGGGCTGCAACTGGGATGCTTGACATCCCAGGGTTCGCTGGATTCAGCTGGTTCTGCCTGTGGGGCTGCTGAGACCTCCTCCGAGACCACCATAGCTGTGACAAGTGAGGCATAGCGCATAGCGCATAGAGCATAGAGCAAAAACATTGGAGGTTTTTGATTCTTCTATCTCTGCCCTCTGCTCTCAGCGCTAAGGCTTCTGGCCCAGTTGGAGTGACAGGCATCCTAGATTCGGATAACACCTTGTAGAATCATAGATTTGCGGCTCTGGACAGTTCTTTACCTATTGATTTGGCAAGATATAGTCCCATATCAACAGCGGAAGCGCTATCGGAGATCCGGCTCGGTCGGAAAACTGCGACTATCAAAGTTTCACCGGTGGCAGTATCTAACAAGCGCACCGTGGCACTAGAGAAGGCCACGTTTCCAACCAACAGATAGTTAACCCCAGCTAGATTGCCAATCTTGTTGTAGTCGGGGAAATCAATTTCAAGGTAACTAATGCCCTCTTCTTGAAGGATTTTTCCAATATGGGTGCGATCCACAATTTTGAAACCCGACTTAAGAAGATTGGCTCCGATGGTATCGCTCACCACCTTGCCAACCTCGGGAATGTTACTGGAGAAAGGCATTATTCCCAGGCTTTTTCCTTCAAGCTTAAGGTCTGGCATAGAATAGGATTTTACAAAAGGTCCACAAGAGCAAAGTGAAAATAAAGTTGCAGTTAAAAGCAAGACCAAGACATAGCGCTTCATGTTCATCTCCCTTCTCCTTGTCGCATTTTTGGCTATAGCGGGCCACCTAGCTTTATGGGGTTACCCTACCTCTGCTAGCAATCTGTCCGGAATGGCTTAAACAGGCCAAATAATCATCATTGTAGCAAAGACCTCGCCTGGGGTTAATATGTAATTTTATTTTGGCCACTGGAGTACTGGAAATTCCATATCACGCAGGCTAAGGTTTCGGGTAACAGTGTTCACCAGCCCTTGTGCTGCTTCTCTTCATACCCGAAACCTGAAACCCGATCCGCCTCCGGCGGAAAACCTTGAGATTTTGTGCTCGAGTCGTTTATCTAACATCTCATGGTCAGCGGTCTATCATGCGTTTTCAAGCCCTTTACTCATGGCCAGAGCCGCTTGACCTCTAGGATAATAATAACTTTCAAACCTTTTGATTTCGAAGCCCGCCTTTTGAAAGAAGGACAGCGCCGGCTCATTATCAACTGCAGTCCAGAGATTCATTTCAACCGCATTGTATTTTCGCGCAACTTCCTCCATGTGGTTTAACAAAGCTCTGCCAACTCCTCTCCTTTGATGCTCCGGTAAAATACCGATAGCAAGAAGATGGGCTCCTCTGGAGCCAAATACTTTTTTGCGCTCTAGAACTAACATGGCAAAACCCAAGGTATTATTTTTCTCCGTAATAACCTCCGTAACCACAGCCCCTTGCTCGAACCAAGCAGAGACAATTTCCTCGTAATGCCCGTACCTTGAGAACACCTGAGCCGACAGCTTAGTGATAAATTCGAGATCTTTTTTCTTGGCAGGGCGAGAAATCAAAGATTCCGTTTCATTCATATAACAGACTTTACAAAAATTAGCGGTGATTGACAATCTCTCACCTTCGCCGATGGGGGCAACGTATTTGACAGCTCTTTGAAGTTGAAATGAAGTATTAAGCTTCAGGAAAAATCTGGGAAATAAAGTAGGAAGGGTTAGAAAGCCGACCTATTCTTCAGGCACTTTGTCTAGCGACTCTTTTCTTCATTGATGTGAGCTTTAACCAGTTCACTCAAAAACCTACGATCTCCTAAAGTGATATTTGTGAATTGGACACCCACCCCAAGGCTTGTGCCACTCTCATTGGTGTAAAGGGTGGTTGACCACACAGCCCTACCTGCAACACTGATAGTCTGCCGCTCTGGAGGTTTTATGATTATGAAAAAACTGCCCTCCAATGGGGGGACATCCCTACAGGTTATAAAAGCTCCCGAGGGGCTTAGATTGTGAATTTCAGCTTCAATTGTGGTCTGAGTTGTTAAGACCGTGACAGGCCATTTAATCTCGATTCGGGGTTGCAGCCGCCTTTCAACTCCTCGGGTCATTTCCAAATCCTCGAGACAGAGAGCTTCCTGCTGAAAGCACCATTTCACTTCAACTTTTTGTTGAAACCTTAAGATACTATCTATTTCTTAGGCTGTAGCTTGGAGATTTTCCGAGGTACGAGTATCGAGAAACAACTGCTCATAACTTAAGATATTGGTGAATTGAACACCTATTCCGCAAGAACTGATATCTTCGGTATTTGCAATGTTTGACCATGCCAACTCTGCTGTCACCACTACAAGTTTCTTGCGAATTGGATCCCTGAAGACAAGGCGCAGAGGTTGGCCCCGGTCAGGTTCAGTAAAGCAGTGAAAAAAGGCACCTGATGGACTTAGGTTTTTTATTTCACCTCCGATGCATGCCCCAGGGGTTATGACCATGGCGGGCCAATCCACAGCAGTCCTGGGATGTGAGCGTCTGTCTTTCATAGCACTCATGAGCAATTTCTCCTCGCAATCTACCTCAGCCATGATCAATCGCGACAGGGCCAGATAAAAGCACGACTGATCTGAAGAGAGGCGTGATTCCCTTCGGAAGATCATGTTTGCAGGAAGCATGCCAGAGTGGCTTAGTAGCTGCTTTTGTTGAGGATATAGATGAAAAGAAGAGAAAAAAGGACAGGGGAGCCGAAGATCCCGCTGTCCTTTTTTGCCTTAAACAATTTAATAACATCAATGTAAGATCTCAGCAGTTTGATCAAGGTCTATTTCTGGAACCTCAGATGCTTCTTCAACCCTATTTTCATCTTGGGTCATTCTGATCAGCTTTCGGAGAAATTTCTCCTCCGGTTCAGGCAAGCCGGTAAATCGCACACCCATACCCCGAGGGCTGAGTTCGTCGTCCGGTCCGTAAATGTTAGTCCACACCACCTCTGCAAGCACATCCTGGATCTGGCGGTCGGCTGATTCAATAGTGAGTTTACAGGTTTCAGTCAGCCGTAATGGCTTGCGGCAACGAATGAAAGCACCATTGTTGTTGATATTTGTTATAACCCCATCCGCAGATCCCTCGTCCGTATCCATGGTGACAGGCCATTTAACCTGTGCTCTGCTTGTTGAATTTGTCTCTGGTAGCATTTTTAGTTCCTCCCATAACAATTGGAGACTTCGTTGCGAGCCTCTACCTTTTCAGCTCTTGCCTTACCCCTTGAGCACAATTGATGCCAAAGGCAAAAAAATCTCTTAAATATTAATTATTACAATGTCTTATACGTATAGGCTGATTTGCGGTTGGCTGGCCGTGGTGGGCAAATTTGGTCCCAAACCGCCAAATTTGGTCAACAATCGGTGCAAGGAAGGATAGTGCGACGGCAGACAAGGCTAA
>JAJDNT010000250.1 GCA_022340515.1 Deltaproteobacteria bacterium | reverse complement strand
AACTGACTTTAGATGACTGTTGCCATCAGGTTCAGAGCTATTTCTATAGCGTTTTTGATATCGTTTTCTTTGTTTATGTTCATTATGGTCAGCCAGGGCAGTATAGAATGCCCCGTTTGCCATGGATAGAAGCGCTACAAGAAGAATGATACACTTTTGCGCATTCATATAATTTTCCCTTTAAGATAAAATTTCATGGACTGACAACTGATCAAGATCCTAACCACCTACCGCCTTCCCGTCCTTTACCTGAATGAAGTCGGCCCTTAAAAGGATAATCTTTTCTCTTGAGAAGGGTCAGGGATAGCTAGCAAAGGATTAACAGAGTAGGGAGAGGTTTTGCAGGTAAATGGGAAAAGATGGTACTGTTCTGCAGGCATAAAAAACATCAAAATCCTTGAGGATATGGATGCTGGCTGGATAATCAACTAAAATAGATATGACGAGTATCGTATCAAAGTTTTTTACACTACCACTTGGTGTGGAAGTATTTGCCGCTTTGAGTTTTTGTCCTTCTTCGATATTGCAGCTCTTGCAATTAGTCCCACAGCAACGCATATGAAATAAAGAATTTACTCCTGCCCCTAGCTTGCTTTGCAGGCTATGCTGGCAGGCTTGGCCGCACAAGCAGGCCTCGCTCATAACACTGTTTGTGCAAATACCCATAAGCAGAAGCAGGACAATTATATAGGACACTTTTCGATGTCCCATGAGGTTCTTCTCCAGGGATTAGTCATTTTTGCTTTTTTCAGATTTAGTCATACTATACATTAACCAGTTCAAGCTCATCAATGACATTCCTAACAACCCTTTTAATTAATTGAAGTCTCCTCGACCTATTGAGGTTGCCGATCCGTGGCTGATGTTGGCTCAGTACATTCAGGACTAAAAATGAATCACCCTTTTCGCCGCATCATCTTACACCGCACCTTCCTTAGTAGGAATCTCCCAAAATTCCTCTCTCATACTATCTTTTTGAGCCCACCTGCCCTGCATCATACCTGCACCCCGCTCAAAATACTCCTTATCTGGTCTCCCCTTCAACTGCTGCTTCCTTCCGGTGTCATGCTTTGAAGCCTTTTGTGCCACTCAGCCCCAAAAGCTTCCCTTTCCTGAGCTGTGGGCTAGCATCTTCCATCCCACCTTGGCATGGGGTAGCTCACTTTCTCCTAGCTCGCAGCCACTATGTCTGAAATCCTACTTTTTCGCATTCTGTTTGCCAGCACCATTGGCCATGGAAGTCCACCCACCACCGAGCGCTTTGTACAGTCTTATCAGATTGGATGTTACTGTCCCGTCGCTGCCCGCCAACTGGTCCTGGAAAGACAGTAATGATCGTTGGGCATCCAGGACATCTCGAAAATCGATCAGTCCTGATGAATACTGAAAGACTGAGAGATCGACGGCGATCTGAGCAGCTTTCGTCGCACTCATCAGTGATTGCCGCCGCTGTTGCTCTTCAGCGTAGGCCACAAGCGCATTTTGCACATCTTCGAGAGCTGTGAGTATGGTGGCCTCATACTGAATGAGTTTCTGTTCCTGCAGGGCATTTTGCACCTCTATGTTCTTGCGTATGGCGCCAGCATCAAAAATATTCCACGAAAAACTGGGGCCGACGCCGTAGGTCCGGCTGCCGGCAGCAAACAATTTTCCAAATGACAGCGCCTCAAGACCAATCGAGCCGAGTAGGGAAAATTTGGGATAAAGGTCAGCTGTGGCCACACCTATCTGGGCAGTTTGGTTAGCCAGCTCTCGCTCGGCCCTACGGACATCAGGTCTGCGACGCAAGACATCCGCTGGCACACCCACGGCGATTTCAAGGGGTGTCACCGGTATCGATTTTGGCTCTGCCATCTCCCCGTGCATGGCGCCCGGCTGTGTGCCTAGTAACACTGCAAGACGATTCTTAGCCTCCTCGAGGCTGCTCCGTAATGTGGGTATCCTTGATCGCGTGTCTTCTAAGTTATATTTGGCCTGTTCCACATCGAGCGCTGTGGTGAGGCCTGCTTCAGCGCGATAAACCGTAATTTCGTAAGTATCAGCCTGGGCCTTCAGGTTTTCCTCCGCCACCGCAAGGCGAGTCTGCAAGGTGCGCGCTTCAACATAGTTTAGGCCGACTTCGGCAAGCAGGCTTACGAGAACATCAGCTAAATCTTCCTCGCTTGCTTCAAGGGCCGCCTGGGCCGATTCGATGGAGCGCCGAACACCTCCAAATAAATCAAGTTCCCAACTGGCATCAAAGCCTACAGCATAAAGGTCTCGCGTATCACCGCTACCACTGTCCTCACTGCTACGGCTGTACCTGGCGGAGCCAGTGGCGTCGATTATGGGAAAACGGTCGGCCTCGGTGATTCCCCTGCGCGCTCGTGCCTCGCGAACCCGGGCCCGTGCTTGTTTGAGGTCCAAGTTGCCCTCGACGGCTCGTTCAATGAGATTTGTCAAGGTCGGATCATCGAGAGTTTGCCACCAAGAGGCTAGGGTCTGAGGATCAGCTGGCTCGGAGGATAAGCCATCCTTCAAATCAGTGTTCCACTTGCCTGGAGTTAAGGTCTCGGGTGGGAGGTAATCTGGTCCCACGGTAAAACATCCTGCCAGCAAGAGGGCTAGCAAAAGCGCTGTCAAGATTTGCAAGGCCGTTCTTCCGATTTTCTTTTTGAGCAAGGTATTGGTGAGGGCCTCTTGTCTTTTATCCATCTTATTCGTGCCTCAGTGCTTCAATGGGATCGAGTCGCGCCGCCTGGCGTGCCGGAAAGTAGCCAAAAACCACTCCCACTGCTGCGGAAAACAGGAAGGCGATGACCACAATACCTATGTTTAATACAAAGGGCACAGCTAAAAACCGGGCGCCGGCGGCGGCGGACGCAAGCCCAAGAAGGATGCCGAACAGTCCACCGAAGGAAGACAACACCACGGCCTCCACCAGAAACTGCATCAGCACATCCCGTTCCAGGGCGCCGATGGCAAGTCTGGTGCCGATCTCCCGGGTTCTTTCCGTTACCGACACAAGCATTATATTCATGATGCCGATACCACCCACAATCAGGCTCACCGCTGCCACGGCTCCCAGCAGAGCGGTGAGCACACGGGTGGTACCCGTCAGGGTGCTGACCAGTTCTTCCATATCCCGCACATGGAAATCATCATCTTTACCCAACGAAATCCGGCGACGTTCGCGCATCAGTCGCTCGATATCCTCCTGCACCTTGTTAGTGGAAATTCCATCTTGTGCCGAGATGTAAATTCTGCTCACGTCTATATTCCCTGCAATACGCCGCTGGAGCGTGCGCAAGGGTATGAGTACGAAGTCGTCCTGATCCGTGCCGAAACTAGACTGTCCCTTGGATATAAGCACGCCGATCACCTTGAAGGAAATATTGCGCAATCGGACCGTAGTTCCCAGCGGGTCCTGAGCGCCAAAGAGTTCCTTTCGCACGGTGCTCCCAAGGATACACACCGTCTTGCCGGCTCGAAGTTCGCCTTCACTAAACTGGCGTCCTGAATCAAGCGTCCAATTCCTGACCTGCAGAAAACCGTTGGTGCTGCCGGTGACTGTGGTGGACCAGTTTGCGTTTCCGTAAATTGCTTGTAGCATTTCAGAGGCTACCGGTGCTACCGCAGCCACTCCCGAGATTTCTCGGGCAATGGCTTCGGCATCGTCCACCTTAAACATGTTGGCGGTTGAGCGTGTGCCTCCAGGACCGCGATGCAGTTGGCCGGGCCTGACCTGAAGCAGATTAGTCCCCATCTTGGCGATATCGCTGGTCACCTGTGCGGTGGCCCCACCACCCAAGGTTACCATGGTGATGACCGCGGCAACCCCGATGACAATACCCAGAACGGTCAGGGATGACCGCATGACGTTGCGGCGAATTTCCCGCAGGGCGAGTAACACCGTCTCCCATAACATTAGCCAACTCCCCCATTTTGCTCCTCGGAGTCGATGACGCCATCAAGGAAGCGAATGGTTCGTTTCGCGTACACTGCAATTTCAGGATCATGGGTCACCATCACAATTGTTATGCCTTGCTTCTGGTTGAACGTGGTGAGCAAGTCCATGATCTCCTTACTGCGGACAGAATCCAGATTGCCGGTGGGTTCGTCGGCCAGCAGGACCATGGGGGCGGTAACCATAGCACGGGCGATGGCGACCCGCTGCTGTTGTCCTCCAGAAAGCTCACTCGGGGTGTGGGTTTCCCAGCCTTTGAGACCCACCGCTTCCATTGCCTCGAGGGCACGGGAACGCCTCCTGCCGGCAGGGATGGCGCGATAGATTAATGGCAGTTCGACGTTCTCCAGTGCCGAGGTGCGGTTTAACAGGTTATAGCCCTGAAAGACAAAGCCCAGATAGTGCCGGCGCAGCAGAGCGCGTTGACCGCGGGACAGCTTGCCGACGGAAATGCCTTCAAAGAGATAGGCCCCGGCGGTCGGTGTATCCAGGCACCCTAAGATATTCATGCAGGTGGACTTGCCCGAGCCGCTCGGCCCCATGACTGCCACGAACTCACCCTGGTCTATGCGCAGGTTTATGCCACGCAGCGCGTGCATGGCCGCCTGGCCTGTACCATATACTTTCGTCACGCCCAGCATCTCTATAAGCGGATGCTTGCCGATTCCCTTGGATCCTGTGGTATTCATCGGCCTACACTCACTGTATCGACAACCAACGGTAGCCCTGGCTCAACATCACCGCCTGTTATCTCAGTCATGATTCCATCAGTCGATCCGGTCGTGACCGAAATGGCGACGAGTTGTCCGTTGCGCACCGTCCAGACGCGCTGTTGTTTTCTATGGGCGGTTGCATTACCCAGCTTTTTCGAGGGGGATCTGCCTCTGGGCCTACGGGGGAGAAGTGTACTAATTATGCTGGTGTTCGATGAGGCCTGCTTTTCTTTCGTAGGCGGTGTAAAGCGCAGTGCACCATTCGGCACCAGGATGGCGTCTTTGACTTTCTTCACCGTGATCTCCGCGGTAGCAGTCATGCCCGGCCGCAGTGACAGATCGGAGTTTTTCACATTCAATAAGGTTTCGTAGGTGACGACGCCCTCTAAAGTCTGGGAGCCATACCGGACCTGGGTGATCTGCGCCGGGAAGGTGCGATCGGGGTAGGCGTCGACCGTGAACATAGCCTCCTGCCCCTCTTTTACCTGGCCCACATCAGCCTCGTCCACGGCTACATGGAGCTCCATCCGGGTAAGATCCTCGGCCAAGGTGAACAGCACCGGGGCTTGTAGGGAGGCAGCAACGGTCTGACCGGGCTCCACGCTTCGCGCAAGGACGATGCCGTTTATGGGTGAGAGGATGACCGCTTTGGACAGATCGGTCTCGTTGACTTCGAGGGCGGCCTCGGCTTCGGAGACTTGCGCCCTGGCGCTGCGTTCACCGGCCTGGGCTCGCTGGAATTCCGCCTCCGCCGTGTCCAGGTCATGCTGGGACGGCACCTTTCCACCGCTCACCTCCCGAACGTGTTTCAAGCGCTCCAGTTCATTACGCGCCTCTTTGACGGTGGCCTGCGCCTCCAAGACCTTTGCTCGAGCCAATTCCAAGGTGGCTTTTGATTGCAGAACCTGCGCTTCGAGTTTCGAAGTGTCAAGCCTTGCCAGGACCTGGCCGACCTTTACTTGGTCATTGTAATCAACTTCGACGGTCTTGATCGTCCCGGACACCTCGCTGCCCACATCCACCTGGTTGATGGGCTCCAGGGTGCCTGTGGCAGTAACGATTACGGTTAAGTCTCCACGCTGCACATCCTGAGTTTTGTAGTGCATCGAATTGGTCTTACCGGCTGTTTTCCAGATGATCACTACAGCTACAGCCACCACTATCAGCACTAGTGCAGTCACGACAAGCCACCGTTTTAGATAGTTACCACGGTCCAAAGAGTGATCAATGCCCAAGGTTCGAGCAATATCGGGTTGTGCATCTATTTTTGATTTCATTTTTTCTTTCCGGTTCAGAAGCTCTTTCTCTTCATCAGAGGTCAGTGATGTCCATCCACCATCGAGGGTTTCGAACAGATCAGTAACTTAATAGCAAGGCAGAGGTCTTGTTTTAGTGCAATCATCACCTCTACCACCTCTGTCCCTTGGGTAATAACGATCCCTAGCAAGTCCCAAAGCAGGGAACTTTGACAACTGTTCTGGGGTCAAAATGTGACGGAAGGCTGGTCTATAGTCTGCCGTCTTTTCCTGGAGTTGCCACCTCAAATTATGGAATTCCTTCTGTTTGGATTTGGTTTTCTTTGAATCTGCCTGCATCTTCATAGAGAGCAAACTCAGTTCATATTTGTGGGTAAAAAGCGGTTTGATGTCACCCTGGAATGATTGTCGCGAGACCCCGTTTTTTCCGTCAATGAAATGGTTGTGGTTATCGCCCAACTTCACAAACGTGCTCGTGCCCTCCCATCTCCCTTGTGGTAGGTTGTTGAACAAAGCCTCAGATAGAGACACCCAACCGACCAGAATTATAATCAAAAGAGGGGTTACTATAAACTTACAAAAGTTTTTCATTTTGATTTTCCCTTATATATTATAATCGAGGGAGAAACGAAAAAGGTTACAAGTTCATCGAAGAATTTCCTTATATTGAGGTGGGCAGTAAGAAGGGTTGGAGTCGATATGACATTCGGTAGCCGCAAATTCTCCTGTATCAAAATAAAAGCTTAGAATGCATCCTGAATTTCGCCCCAAAAAAACTTACTACAGAATGCTGGGGCAAAACTATCCAGGTAATGACTAACCATATCTTGCCAAGATCTGAACTTGGCCAGCATTTAAGGTATGAGGAGCATAGATTAATCAGAGGGGGGGTTTGCATGCTCCGGCCCACTGGATGGTCACAGACTATGGACTATTCTTGCCTGACATTTTGACCCCAGGAAAGGTGCTTCTGTCGGGCGGGGCATTCTTTGAGATATGCAAAATGGCAAGAAAAAACGCCAACGAACCATAAACCAGGTTGGGGCAATTATCGAAACTCCTCTTCAGAGGATCATCCCCACCAGCAATAACCACCAGGCAATAGCCACGAAAATCATGACGGTCATATCTTTTGGGGTAGGCGAAGGTATCAAGTGATCCTCCCATTACTCCCATGTGGGAAACAAAGATCCAACATTGGGTAAACTTATACAACCAATTGGAATCGTTTTGCTTTCTTCGGTAGGTCTTAAGGCTTCTGAGAGCATTCTAGGCAAGAAACGTGCCTAGCCAGGATTGATAAAATGTCCAGACTGGTTGTCTACGGAAAAAAGTCCCCAACTTTGCCTTGGTGGAGTTTCAAAGATTAAGAACTCCACCACAGGGGCAAGATGCAGGATGAGGTGGAGAAGATTATAATGAAAATATTAGTAATCAAAAACACAAGCCGGAAGACTTGAAAGGAAGGGGGTGAAATAGGTGGAAAAAGACTACAAGGATCTAATGGCAGAACGGGCAGCGCAATTGATTGAAGACTTCGATAGACTCCAAGAGGAATGCAGGGATTTATTGAAGATTTGCCGGGAGAACCCGGAAGAATATGCTGAACTCCTGAGAAACCTTGAGTGGTTATGCGGGGAGTGGGATGAGTCAAGACAGGGCTGAGGATTGAGGCAATAATTCTTTTTGGTTGGGATAAGGTAGATTCTGCAGGCTCCGTGGGCAAGGCAAAGGGAAAAACAGTTTACTTTTTATGCCCGATGGTGTAATAAGGCAAAGGCAAGGCAATAATCTGTAATTACTATGTTTTTGGGGTAGATGCAGTGGCTGGAAAAGAGACAAATATGCTAGCACACGAGGAAAATCCGGAGAAAGTGGAACGGGCTGACCTGGTTGTCGGCTTATCTTCTCACAATAACGCGGGGAATATCCGTCTTCCAACGGAGCAAGCTGCCAGAGGTCTCATAGATCATTTTGGTGAGAAGAACTCTGTGATCATCAACTGTGATAACCACTCAGAGGATGGCACCAAAGAAGCATTTCTGCAAACGGCTATCGAGGTTCCCAAAATATACCTATCAACACCTCCGGGAATGATCGGACGGGGCTATAACCTGAGAAACTTAACAGCCAAGGCAACTGAACTAGAAGCGCAAGCGGTGATAGTGGTGGACGCGGCGGTGGAGAGTATTACCCCCATGTGGATCAAGAACCTTGGAGAGCCCATTTTTGCCGGGTTCGGTTTTGTCGCCCCATTGTACGTGAGGCACAAGTACGATGACGCCGTGGCAAACGGAATAGTATATCCACTGACACGAGCTCTATATGGTCGCCGGGTTCGGCAGCCCATCGGCGGCGATTTTGCCTTTGCGGCAGAGTTGGCTGAAACTTATCTGAACCATCCGAGTTGGAATGATAGGGTAGCGCAATTCGGTGTTGATATCTGGATGACCACCCTAGCCATCTGTCAAGGTGTTCCAATCTGTCAGGCTTTTGTTGGTAAACCGAGAATTTCGCAGGATGATGGCAATGGGGTTGCTTATGAGCCGACTTTCTCCCAAGTGGTGGGGACTGTGCTTGACCTTATGATTCATTTTCAGGATGTCTGGCAAAGGGTGAAATGGAGTAAGCCCACAGCAATATACGGTTTTGGCATGGGTGAAGTGGAAACTCCCGCACCCATTGAGGTCTCACAGGAGGAGCTTCACCAAGCTTTTGTTCAGGGTTTTACCCAGTATCAGGATTTATGGGAGACCTTTTTACCAAACAACATTAATAATAAATTAGGCGAAATCAAAGAGCTTCCCCAGGCGCACTTTAGCTTTCCATCGGAAATCTGGGCTCGCCTACTTTACAGTTGCTCGGTCGCCTACAAGAACGAGGTAGTGGAGCGAGAGGCTTTGCTGAAGTCACTATTGCCTCTATTCGTTGGTAAAACGTTATCATTGATCAAAAAAACGGAGAGAATGTCCATCCAGCAAGCTGAGGAATACATTGAAAACGAATGTATGATATTCGAAGAGGCGAAGCCTTACTTACTCAGCCAGTGGCTAAACGCCGAATAAGTCGATTGACTGCTCGATTGAAGAACCGCTCACGCAGTTTGGAGGATTGAATTATGGCCAAGATACTAGTTGTTGACGATGAAGAGCACATCAGATTGCTTTACTCCGAGGAGCTTAAAGAAGAGGGGTACGACGTTATAACGGCAGAGGGGGGGCATCAATTACTGGAACGCATTGAACAGGAAAAGCCTGATCTGGTTGTTCTGGATATAAAGATGGTGGACTACAACGGTTTGGATTTATTACAGGATATTCGTAACAAATTTTACGACTTGCCAGTCATTCTCTCCACTGCTTATGACACCTTTAAAGAGGACATGAAATCCATTGCCGCCGATTTCTATGTGGTGAAATCTTTCGATCTGACTGAACTAAAAAAGAAGATTCAAATGGCTCTGGAGGCGAGTGGGGCCCCCTAGGAGAAGGGTTGTTTCCTTTGTTTATTTCTTCAGTGGCTTAAGACAGTTCCGGCAATTATATCAGCACAATATTCAGCAAATTCTTCTACATTCTTGACAAAAATATCCTCTCCGTTTTTAATCTCGACTTTTGCCAGCAGATTTTGTTCGGGATCATAAATATTAATATCTACACTTACGTATTGTTCCCATCGGCATACAGCGTCGAGACGGATAAAACCTGAAGCGGAGTTTGGCTTTTTTACGAATTTAATCTCGTGCTTATTGGCAAGATGAAGAGCTATGGAGTCGAGTAATTGAACATCGCATTTTAATATGACAGATTTTCTCGATTTTGCCTTACCCACTTCTTCACTATCCAAAGCCTTTTC
>JAJDNT010000247.1 GCA_022340515.1 Deltaproteobacteria bacterium | reverse complement strand
TATCAAGGCTAAAAATGGAGATGCCCATATTGAGATTCGCGGGAAGGAGTACAGTCCGGCGGAGATTTCTGCCATGGTTCTACAAAAAATGAAACAGACCGCCGAAGACTATCTCGGAGAGAAAATTACTGATGCTGTGATTACCGTGCCGGCATACTTCAACGACAGTCAGCGCCAGGCCACCAAGGATGCTGGAAAAATCGCTGGCCTGAATGTCCTGAGGATTATTAACGAACCCACGGCAGCGTCACTGGCTTACGGTCTGGACAAGAAAGTAGACGAAAAGATTGCGGTCTTTGATCTGGGTGGCGGCACTTATGATATTTCTATTCTGGAGATTGGCGACGGCGTCTTCGAGGTAAAGGCAACAAATGGCGACACCCACTTGGGCGGTGAGGATTTTGACCAGAGAATCATTGATTGGTTGGCCGATGAATTCCGCAAGGACCAAGGGATCGACCTACGGGGCGACAAAATGGCGCTTCAGCGTTTGAAGGAGGCTGCGGAAAAGGCAAAGATGGAACTTTCCACTTCCATGGAAACCGATATCAACCTGCCCTTCATTACCGCCGACGCTAGTGGGCCAAAGCACCTCAACATAAAATTGACCAGAGCCAAAATGGAATCAATGGTGGAAGACCTAATCGAAAAATTGGTACCTCCCATGCAAACCGCCCTTAAAGACGCGAGCTTAAAAACTTCGGACATTGACGAAGTCATATTGGTAGGCGGTATGACCCGTGTGCCGCGGGTGCAGCAAAAGGTAAAAGACTTCTTCGGTAAAGAACCACACAGGGGCGTGAACCCTGACGAGGTGGTTGCCGTAGGAGCTGCCATTCAAGCCGGTGTGCTGAAGGGTGATGTGAAAGATGTGCTGCTTCTGGACGTTACGCCCCTGTCCCTTGGGATTGAGACCCTTGGCGGAGTGATGACTAAGCTCATCGAGAAAAACACCACCATCCCCACTAGGAAGAGCCAGATCTTTTCCACGGCTGCTGACAATCAACCGGCTGTTTCTATCCATGTGTTGCAGGGAGAACGGGAGATGGCAGCAAACAATAAGACCTTGGGCCGTTTTGAATTAGTAGGCATTCCGCCGGCACCAAGGGGAATCCCACAGATCGAGGTGACCTTCGACATCGATGCAAATGGCATCGTGAACGTCTCGGCCAAAGATTTAGGAACGGGTAAAGAGCAGTCAATCCGCATAACTGCTTCCAGTGGTTTGAGTGAGGCGGAGATCGAGCAAGCTGTCAAGGAAGCGGAAATGCATGCTGAAGAGGACAAGAAAAAGAGAGAGCTGGTTGAGGCTAGGAACCAAGCCGACTCCCTGATTTATCAAACCGAAAAAACCTTAAGAGAGATGGGAGACAAGGTTGACGGAGCTACCAAAGCGAACATAGAAGAGCATATTCAACGGCTGAAGACCACAATGGAAGCAGATGATACCGAAGCCATTAAGCGGGGCTCGGAGGAACTGATGCAGGCCTCTCATAAAGTGGCGGAGGCCATGTATCAGCAGGCAACTCAAGCTGGGGCAAGAGAGGCTCAGCAACAGCCGGGTGAGGCTGCCTCAGGCGCTGCTGGGAGTGACGAAGAAGTAGTGGAAGCAGAATTTGAAGAGGTTAATGAAGATAAGAAGTAATTGATAATAGGCACTTGCTTAATTCCGCCAAAGGGTGCTACAAAGACCTCATTTTGAAGGTTTATGGCACCCTTTTTTGTTTGGCGCATAGAGCATGGCGCAAAGAGGATAGCGTTATGTTCTACGAGGGCCACCGAGATGGAAAATGGCTAGGAGGCTCACAGTGAAGATAGTCAGAAACATAGCCCTGTGCATGTTACCGTATATTCTGTTTGGCTGTGCATTGTTGCCGGCGAAAAAGGAGGTAGCTAAGATAGAGGTGGCCGATAAAGAGGCCCTCCAGCAGTTGGCTATGGCGGAAGAGGCCTTTAAGGCAGGCAATCTGGAGGAGGCATCCCGGCGCTACCGCGAAGTTGCTCTGGCCTTTCCGCGAAGTCCTCAGGCGGCGAGGGCGTTGCTTAGACAGGGAGAAATTGACTATGGTTTGGAGAAATACGACAAGGCAGCCTCTTGGTTTCAACAAGTGATCAATGAATTCCCCGTCAGGCCAGAGGGGGATGAATCCCGTCTGTGGCTACTTCGTTGCTATCTGAAGCTGGAACGCTTCAATGACGCAGTGGAGACGGGGAGATCTTTGATAAAGTATTTGCCTGAGAAATCTCAAAAAGCTGTGGCCGCTGAGGTTGTGGGTGACGCTGAGGTGGCGCGACTCAACTACGTCAAGGCATTAAAGTGGTACGTCAAGTCATACGAACTCGCCGAGGAAAACAAACATATCTTTTTGGCGGCGAAGGTGGACATAGTCCTCAAGCACCTCGGTAGAGACGAAGTAGTTGCCCTGCTGGCTGAGTATCCAGATACCTTTCCCAATCTTCAACTGCAGACCCGTCTGGTGGAAATAGACATGGAGGGTGGGCGGTTTGGTGTGGCGCAAGAGCAATTAAAATCTCTGAGAGAGAAGTGGCCTGACCATCCACTTGTCGATACCTGGAAAGGGATGAGTGAAAAAGTTGAAGAGTGGCTGAAAGTGGATATGACCGCTATCGGCTGCGTGCTGCCTCTGAGTGGTCGCTATCAAGCCTATGGGGACAGGATTTTGCGGGGGTTAGTAATGGCGGCCCAGGATTTCAAGAATAAGGGTGGTGATATTGAGTTGATTATCAAAGATAGTGGGGGCGATCCAGGGCTTGCCGTGGCTGCGGTGCGTGACCTTGTTCTGGATAACAAGGTTGCTGCCATCATTGGACCCCTGAGTCGGGTTGCTGCCGAGGCGGCTGCTGAGGAAGCACAGCAACTCTGGGTTCCCATAATAACACTCACTCAAAAGGAGGGTGTAAGCGACATTGGTAACTACGTATTCCGCTACTTTCTCAGCAATGAGGAGCAGACAAGGGCGCTGGTGGAGTATGCTGTACTTGGCCTTGATTACAAACGTTTTGCCATTCTTTATCCTGATGACAGTTACGGTAATCGGCTGATTAATCTGTTCTGGGATGAACTGGAGAGGTTAGGCGCTGAGGTAAGAGGGATCGAGGCCTATGATCCCTCTCAGACAGATTTTGCCGATCAGATTAAGAAGCTGGTTGGTCTTTACTACCCTCGACCCGAGGGTGGAGCCACCGATATAGTGGGAGGAGAAAAAGCTAGAGAAATCTCGTCAACGGGCTTGCGGGGAGAAGCTTCCGAAGACCAGGAGGGCGAGGAGATTCCCATAGTGGACTTTGATGCTATCTTTATTCCAGATCGCTACAGTCAAGTTGGACTAATTGCCCCCCAGTTGGCATATCATGACGTCACAGGTGTAAAACTGCTGGGGACGAATCTGTGGAATTCTCCGAAGCTAGTAGAGATGGCCGCACCCTATCTTCAGGATGCTGTTTTCGTGGATGGTTTTTTTTCAGGAAGCGGCTTGCCTCTGACCAGCCAGTTCGTCCAAAGTTATGAGGAGACTTTTGGCGGCAAGCCTGGATACCCTGAGGCACAGGCCTACGATACCATGCGTTTACTTATAGAGGGCCTCCGTCAGCCCGAGGTGACATCTCGACCCATGCTCCGCGATGCTTTGCTAAGAATACAGTCTTTACCAGGAGTGGCGGGTACAGCCTCGGTTGGTCCAGATGGAGAGGTGAGCAAACCTCCTTTTCTAATTACTATTTACAGGAGGCGGATGGAGGAGATCCAGGTGGATTTTGAGATGCTACGCCAAAGGCGGCAGAAATATCTGGAATATTTCAGCAAGGACGGATTGCCATCCCCAGAAAAACCCAAGTCTGTTCTCAGTCCGCCCATATCATCGATTGGCCAGTGAGCAGCCGACAGCAGGCCGCGGCCAGCCAGCAGAAAAGTCAGACGTCATAATTTCGAATTGCGAAATTTGGAAATATGAGATGTGCAATATGAGATCTGGACATTCAGGAATTGCGAATTAAGATATTATGGAATTGAGCCTGGTCTCGAAAAATCCCTTAATTCCTCAATCCCTGAATTCCTGAATTTGACTGGCACATCTTTAGTTTATTTTAGATATTTTAGGCATTTGAATACCTGGGGGAGATATAGATGAAAATTACGATTGAAGAGGTAGAACATGTCGCCAGACTTGCTCGGCTGGAGATCAGTTCTGAGGAGAAGAGGAACCTCACAGAGCAAATGAACAGGATTTTGCTCTACATGGAAAAGCTCAACGAGGTTGATACCACCGGGGTTGAACCTACCTCTCATGTGGTTGATCTACACAACGCTTTCCGGATTGACGCTGTCAAGGAGTCTTTTCCCAGAGAGCAAATACTGAATAATGCCCCAGAGGCGAATGAGGCAGAGTTTATCGTACCGCGGATCATTTAGGGCGAAGGGGCCAGACGCTTCGCCTACTATGCACTAGGGACTATGCACCAAGCACTTATAAGTGATATATTTAACCATTCGAAGATATTGTTAAAAATTCTAATTTATTAGAAATCACTTTAAATAAATTATGTAAAAATTTGAGACTTAAATTGGACATGCGAAGCTTGGACTCTGAGTTTCTAACCCGACTCATTGAATGGTGCTTAGTGCTTAGTTCATACTGCCTAGTGCATAGTGTGCCCCTGGTTTCCACGGCCCAATCGATAATCCAGAGGTGATTTAGCTATGTTAGTTGCACCGAGTAGTAAAGGCTTGCCATGAAGCTATATGAACTGACAATACATGAACTCCGGCGTCTACTGGCTCAGGGAGAGACTACGGCGACAGAGGTGACAGCTTCCATCTACCAGCGAATTAAGAAGTTGGAGCCCAAGGTTGCTGCCTACCTATCGCTCGCTGAAGAGCGAGCAATGGAGGAAGCACGAGGCTGGGATAAACGGGGCTTTGGCGATAAGACGAAACTCCTGGCCGGCGTGCCGTTAGCCGTGAAGGATGTCATTTGTACTAAAGGAATTCGCACTAGTTGTGGGTCGAACATCCTGGCCAATTTTGTGCCGCCCTACGACGCCACCGTTGCTTTGAAGCTCAAGGAAGCGGGTGGTATCCTTTTGGGTAAAACCAACATGGACGAATTCGCCATGGGATCCTCAAATGAGAATTCGGCTTTCTGGCCAACGCGAAACCCTTGGAATCTTAACTGCATACCTGGTGGCTCCAGCGGTGGTTCAGCAGCAGCAGTGGCAGCAGATGAGTGCATAGCAGCTGTAGGATCGGATACAGGAGGGTCGATAAGACAACCAGCCTCTCATTGTGGGGTAGTAGGTTTTAAGCCTACCTATGGGCGGGTATCTAGATACGGACTAGTGGCCTTTGCCTCTTCCCTGGATCAAATTGGCCCCATCAGCAAAGATGTCACTGACGCTGCATTGTTGCTGCAGGTAATCGCAGGCTATGATGAACGTGATTCTACCTCTGTCCCCAAAGAGGTTCAGGACTATACAAAGAGCCTGGTGCAAGGATTGAAAGGCATCACCTTCGGAATCCCCAGAGAGTACTTCATTGAGGGGTTGGAGTCGGAGGTGGAGAAGGCTGTCCGGGATGCAATCAGGACCTTGGAGGGGCTGGGTGGAAAAGCCATTGAGGTCTCCCTTCCCCACACCGAGTATGGGGTAGCAGCCTATTACATCATCGCTCCGGCAGAAGCCAGCTCCAACCTGGCACGTTACGACGGGGTGAAGTACGGCCATCGCGACAGGGAAGGAAAGACTCTACTAGAGATGTATCGAAGAAGCCGATCGGCTGGTTTTGGCGCCGAGGTGAAAAGAAGAATAATGCTGGGAACCTATGTTTTGTCAGCTGGCTATTACGATGCCTATTACAAGAAAGCCTTGCAGGTGCGCACCTTGATCCGGCAGGATTTCCTTAAAGTTTTCGAACAGTGCCAGGTTCTGGTTACTCCGGTGGCGCCTTCGGCAGCCTTCCCCCTGGGTGCCAAGGTGGATGATCCCTTGCAAATGTACCTCTCCGATGTTTTCACCTTGCCGGCTAGCTTGGCCGGTATTCCAGGCATCTCTGTACCATGCGGCTTTACTAATGAAAGCTTACCTATTGGCTTGCAGATACTTGCGCCACACTTCGAGGAAGGTTTGGCCCTGCGAGTGGCTTACAATTTCGAGCAGAATACCGACTTTCACTGCCGCCGCCCACCACTTTAAGGGAGAATTGTTGTTGGAGTAAAGCTCCCCTCTCAGTCCTTGAAAATACCGGACCCCCATTTAGATACCAGATTTTCTGGTTTTGTCTTCGATAGCATTATAAAGGTGCTTGCGTTGATCAACGTCAATGCCCAGAAAGCGGACAGCCAGGTCATAGGAAGGAAAGTCTTTCTCACTATCGTCAATATTTAGCCTGACCTTCTCTACAGTTGCTGAGATGCCTAGGAGGTGGTCGGGTATCTCGATGGATAATTCGAGGGGTTCGTCCGTTTTAGGCAGCTCAGCGCATTGGATAAGAGCGCCACCTCTGCTGATGTCCTTGATTTGTCCTTCAAATAAGCCTTGAGGAGTAATCATACTTACTGGCCATGAGACTTCAGCTCTAGGACTATCGCGCCTTTCTGCTTTTGCCAGTGAACTGGAGGACGGTGCCTGCTGTGGGGCTCTTTCATATTTGATTAAAAGGTCTTGGATGGCTTCTTCCAGAAGGTCGTTTTGACGCTTGCCGTGTTGGGCTGCAAGGATACGGAGCCCTCTGGTCAGGTCAGACCTAAGAGTGGTGTTGTAGCTTTTTCTTTTCTTGCTCATAGATCATTAATTCCGAATTGTTAGACATAGGATTGAGTAAAAGTATGCAAAGATTAGACCATATCACTAGGTGTGTAGGTAGCTACTTAGCCATTTGGATATATTTGAGTTACTAAAATTACATTACATTTATATCCAAAATTAAAGTAATCTATTAAATTAGCTAAAAAGTTTAGGAGGTTTGAGATCTTGAGAAAATAGGAGGTATGGTGAATGTGGAAAACGATTCTCCGCCCTCTGTAGTCAATCTTCCGCACTATGCGCGTGATGAATTGGCATTGGTTTTGGGCAAACGATTTACCAAGTATATTCCGGCTCCAACAAGAGCCATCCCAATCCACACCATTGTGGTTACAGGCTCAGATAAAAGGACTGCACCCAAGACCGTCCCAAAAAGAGGAGCAAAGAAGGTGAATGCCGTGAGCACGCTAACCGAGAAACGGCTGATCATCCAGAACCACAGTACGTAGCTGAAAAAGGCAACCACAAAACACTGATAGACAAAGGCGGTCACCACTAGTCCATTGAGGTGGGGACCCTCTAGCTTCTCAAATATGACCCAACCGGCTGCCAAGATGGGGATGGAATAGAGGAGCTGAGCGAAAAGAGTCTGGTAGTGGGTTATGTGTCGCTTTTGAGTCATTCTTTTTATATATAGTGTAGTGCTCGCCCAAAAGAAGGCGGCTGCCAATTCCATGAGATCCCCTATCCAATAACCTGGGGGCAACTGCTCGGAGCGGCTTCGAAAGACAGCTAGAATACCTGCGAAGGCAAGAAACAAACCAGTTATCTTTCTGGGGGTGAGACGATCATCTTTCAAGATGAAGTGTGCTCCCAGGGCTACCCAGAAGGGATGGGTGTAGAGAAAAATTACCGACCTGGAAGCGGTGGTGAAGGAGAGGCCCCAATAGATTAAGAGAAATTCAGTGCCAAAAAGACAGCCAATGAAGGTCCCGTGGATTATGTCCTTTCGCTCTAGAGACAAGGACAACCCATTTAAACGGGCATAGAACCATAAGAGCAACCCGGCTATAACCGACCTGCTGGCAGCGGCCAGCATGGGTGGAATCCCCTGATTGCTTATTCTAATGCTTACGAGATTTGCACCCCAGAGGAAGCAGATAAAGATCTGCAAGAGACCATAGGGTAGTGAGAGGGGGTTCATTCCTTTTCCCTGAAGTACCCTTTCGGTATTACCACAATACCCCTTGGGGTAACGGTGAAACGCTTCCGGTCTTCGCTCGGATTGTAGCCGATGGTAGTTTTGGCTGGGATTACGTTGTTTTTATCAATAATCGCTTTTTTGATCCTACATTGTCTCCCGATCACGACTCTATCCATAACAACTGACTCGTCAACTTGAGCCCAACTCCGAACAATCACATTGGGAGATAGTACAGAGTTTCGCACTATGCCACTGACAATGCACCCGGGAGAGACTAGGGAGTCAAGGGCTTTACCCACCCGAAAACCATCGGCCCGTTCGGTGGCGAATACAAACTTGGCGGGCGGCGCAGGAACCTGATAGGTGTGAATGGGCCACCTTTGCCCGTAGAGATTGAAATATGGATCTACTCCGGTGAGGTCCATGTTGGCGTTCCAATAGGCATCCAGGTTGCCCACGTCACGCCAATAAGCAGAATCTCGGGTATGTGTTTCTAGTTGCAATCTCCGTTCGCCGTCCGCCAAGGTCTCGTAGACATAGTCTTCAATTTTGTTCTGCCTTCGATAGGGATAGGCATAGATCCGGTAAGAATCCAGTAATTTGGGAATAATATCACGGCCGAAGTCGTCCTGGTTGCCGGATTTCAGGATGTCAAGGAGAACCTCAGTCTGAAAGATGTAAATACCCATGGAGGCGAGGATATGGTTAGGATCGCCAGGAATGGTTTTGGGATCTTTTTTTGGTTTTTCCTGAAAGCCAAGAATGCGGAATTCTTCATCCACTTCGGCCACGCCGAACTCTTGGGCCAATTCAGTTCCGACCTCGAGAAGGGAGATGGTAATATGGGCCTCCTTTGCTTTGTGGTAGTTTAGAAATTGGCTATAGTCCATCTTGTAAATGTGGTCACCCGAAAGAATCAAGACATGACTAGACCTATGGCGCTCAACGAGATAGAGATTCTGGCGAATGGAGTCGGCGGTCCCCCTGTACCAGTCCAGACCTATACGCTGCTGAGGAGGGACGATCTTGAGAAAGTGACCAAGCTTGTGATTGAATATGTTCCAACCGTCTTCCAGATGGTCATGGAGAGACTGGGACTTGTATTGGGGCAGCACAATAATCTTGTAAATTTGTGAATTGACACAGTTGCTCAAGGGTAGATCGATGAGCCGATAAATCCCGCCAAAGGGGACTGCAGGCTTGGTGCGGTCCTCTGTAAGTGGCATAAGCCTTTCCCCTCTACCCCCAGCCATAACAAAGGCTAAGACATCCTTCATAAAAATATCCTCTAGGTAAGTGTTAGTGTTGGGTATTATCTGGTCCCTATCAATAAATGAGGTCTCAGTTTAATCATGGTAGTTTTTTTTGTCTACGGTTTTAAAAAAAAGTAGGAGGTGAAGGACCGAACTAATAGGTAAAAGGAAAAATAGACCTACTGGGGATCAAGGGAATTATTAACCGGTGAGAGCCAAGTCAAAAAATAGCTGCGGCGAACTGTTCCGGATCGAATTCTTTGAGATCATCCAATTGCTCACCCAACCCTATGAAACGGATAGGAATTTGAAATTCCTGGCAAACTCCCGCAACGATGCCGCCTTTAGCAGTGCCGTCCAATTTGGTAAGCACTAATCCTGAGACTCCCAGCTCTTTATGGAATAAGCGTGCTTGGGAAATTGCATTCTGTCCTGTTGTGGCGTCGAGAATCAATAAAACTTCATGGGGCGCAGAGTCTATCTGTCTGGAAATGACCCGCTTTACCTTTTTGAGTTCTTCCATGAGGTTTACCTTGGTGTGAAGACGGCCCGCTGTATCTATCAACACCAGGTCCACACCCCGAGCCTGAGCCGCAGTTATGGCATCATAAGCGACTGCGGCGGGATCAGCACCACTGCTTTGTTTGATCAACTCCGCACCCACCCGTTCAGACCAGCGCATGAGCTGTTCTATTGCTGCAGCCCTAAAAGTATCGGCTGCAACCAGCATTACCCTCAAGCCCGCTCCTTGGTAGTGAGCGGCTAGTTTGGCGAGAGTGGTTGTTTTGCCTACGCCATTAACGCCAACGGCCATGACCACGAAAGGCTTGTGAGCTTTGATGTTCAGGGGAGGTGCCTCAACCTTCAAAAATCGACAGATCTCCTCTTTCAGGTACAAGAGCAAGCGATCAGTATCGGTCAGCTCGTTCCTATGCAGCTTTTTTTCCAAAGAGGCAATAAGTTTTTGGGTGGTTTCAACCCCGAGGTCCGAGGTGATTAAAACCTCTTCCAATTCTTCCAGTACATCTTGGTCAATTTCTTTCTTGCCGAGAACAATACGGTCTAGCTGGCCTATAAAAGCTTGTCGCGTTTTCCTCAGACGGGAGCGCATGTAAGAAAAAAACCCTGAAGATTTCTCAGGGTCTTCTTCTAAAGAGCTGTCAGGTGGCAAATCTACAGTTGAGGCTGAGACTTCAACTTTTTCTTGGGTATCAGCTTCATTCTCACCTGCACTCTCAGGTGCATCGTCTTTGGGTTTCTTACTGAACCATCTGACCATAACTTTCAGGTATCCCTTGAAAATCGACTGAAATTATCTTGGAGATGCCAGGCTCCTCCATGGTAACACCGAGTAGGATATCTGAGATCTCCATGGTTCTCTTGTTGTGTGTCACCAAGATAATTTGTGACTCCCGGCTAATTTTCTGGAGCACCTCGATGAAGCGGTCAATGTTGGCATCGTCCAGGGGCGCATCTACCTCATCTAAAATGCAAAATGGACTGGGCTTGATCATATACAGGGAAAAAATGAGTGCTCCTGCAGCCAGAGCCTTCTCTCCACCAGAAAGCAGACTCATGCTGGTTAGCTTTTTGCCAGGAGGATGCACAAATATTTCCACGCCAGCCTCCAAGGGATCTTGGTCGGAGGACAACTGCAAATGACCGGTGCCTCCATTGAAAAGAAGGGGAAAAATCTCAGAGAGCTGACGATTTACGGCCTCTAGTGTCTTAATAAAACGCTTCCGGGTGGTTCGGTTTATGCGGGATATGGCCTTGTTTAACCCCTCAAGTGATTGAACAAGGTCATCCCTCTGGTCGGTGAGGAATTGGTGACGCTGTTGCTGTTCTTCGTATTCTTCAATGGCTGTCAGATTCACCTCGCCAATCCGTGCCACCCGATCGCGGAGCCTTTGCAGTTTTACTTCCAGCTTTTCAAGATCCACTGATTGTTCTGAATCTGGCGGGGGTTCAGCGGTGATATCCACATGGTAATGCTCTTGAATCTGGTGGACGAGATACTGAATCTTCAGTTTGAGTTCGGTTATTTCTTGGCGCAGATTCTGAATACCTTGCTCCCTTTCTCTGTCCTCCTTAATCAATTGGAGTCTCCGTGATTCCATCTCGTGCTGCTGGTCTTCGAATTTACGCCATTTATCCTCTTCAGTCCTGAGACTTGCCTCCTGCTCCAGCGATTGCTTCTGCGCTAGCTCCAGGCGCTCTTGAATTTCCACCTTTTCTTGCAAAAGAAGTTCTATTTGCCCCTGGCAGTTTTTTCTTTCCTCTCGAAGCTGTTCGACTCCCCGCTGAGTTTCAGCGTAATAATCTTTCAACTGCTTATAAGTTGAGCGGGCTGCCTCTTGTTTCTCGGTTAGTGCCCCAACTGAGACCTGCTGAGCCGTGGCCTTTTCTTGAAGCTGGTCCACTGTGTCTTCCACTTCTTGTCGTTGATGCCGTATTTCAGCCAGGTCTTCCTCCAATTGTTGTCGCCTTTTTTCTAGCGAATCGAGCTCCTGGTCACTTTCGCTGAGTTCCACATTTAACTGAGAGACTTCCTCTTCTTCATGGTCCCTCTCAATTTCCAGCACGGCAAGCCGCTCAATAATTCTTTGCTCCTCTGTCTCTAAACGGTAATGTTCCTTTTCCTGTTGGAGAACCTGATCTTGATGTTTCTGTTTGTCCTCTTGAATTGACTGCAACTTAGAAGCGGTCTGGGTAAGTTGCTCCTCTATTTGCCCAAGCTTGGACCGTTCCGTGCCTAATCTACTTCCTGACTCAGCAACCTTTTCCTCAAGTTCCTTCCTCTGTTCCTGCTTTTCCAGGATACTTATTTGCTGCTCTGGGCTTCCTCCCCAGAGGGTTCCATCCTCGGCTAGCAAGTCCCCTTCAGGCGTTACCAGGACAAAGGCATTGGGATGGGACTGCCACCATGATAGGGCCTGCTTCAGATCGTCGCAGAGCATGACCTTGGACAGCAGGTAGTTGACAACTGGTTCGTATCCCGGCCTAGGTCTTACTAGGCTGGCAAGTGGTACCGGACCGTCTTCGCTGGGTTCATGTTTTGGACTTTGATTGGTGACCGATAAAGGAATGAAATGATTCCGACCAGTGCCAGTACGCTTCAGGTGTTCCAAGGCAGCAAAAGCATCACCGACCGAATCCACCACCAAAGCCTGCAAACGACCGCCGAGAACCGACTCAACCGCTTGTCGGTGGATTGCATCTACGTCCAGCATTTCTGCTACTGCTCCCTTGATGTTACACTGGAGCTCATCCTGATCCTTAGCATTCATCAGCTCCCGAACTGCATCGCTAAACCAGGCATAAGAACTCTCCATCTCCACTAACACTTGCAGTTGAGATTGTTGCTGGTGGTAGGTGCTTTCCAGACTATTTATAACTTCGCTACACTTATCTCGGTCCTGATCAAGTTCTTGCTTTTTCTTGTTGAGTGACTCAGCTTGAGCAGAAAGCTTATCGAGTTCTTTCTCCACGGTAGACTTTTTGCTTTCAAGGCTTTGTTTCAATGGTAGCAAGTGGTCATGTTTTTCTTTGAGTTCCTGGTATTCAGACTTGCGCCGGCTTTGGCGGCGATCAAGATCCTCGAGCTGTTTGCGCATTGACATTTGGGCATTTCGCACCTGGGCCATCTCACCAAGCAAATCAACAAGTTCTCCCTTTCCCACATCCAGCTCATCTGTCAACTGATTCAAGCGCGATTTCTCTCGGTTAAGTTCCTCTTCGAGTTCATGGGCTAGAACTTCTGCTTTAGAACATTCCTCTGCCAAATTAAGCTGTTTTTTAGTAAGACTATCTCTTTCCTCTGCCAAGTGCTTGCGGCGCTCCTCTTGCTGCTCAATCTCCTTGGTCAAGCGCTGTTGTCTCTCCTTGAGCTCTTGACTTTGCCGTTGTAGGTGAAGAAGGCTGTTTTCGTCGCTGCTAATCGAGTTCTTGGTCTGAAAAAGTGTTTCTCTTCTTTGCCTTAAATTTTCCCCTATTTCGTGCATCTGGGTGGAACGGTCTGTCAGTTCGGCGTCCAATCTCGCCAGTAGGGCGGACCGCTCAGCCTGCCTGTCATTGAAAGAGCTGAGATCTTGCTCCAGACGGCCTAGGTCCTGGAGGTGTTGCCCATAGCGGTGCAGGGCTCGGGTGATTTCAATTTGTTTGATTTCTTTTCTAAGGGTTCGGTAACGGTTTGCTCGCTGGGCCTGACGTTTAAGGCTCGAAAGATGGCGGGAAACTTCTGCGATGATATCACCAAGGCGAAGAAGGTTTTGCCTGGTAAGCTCGATTTTTCGAAGAGCGGCTTTCTTCCTTATTTTAAACTTGGTGATCCCTGCAGCTTCTTCAATGAGAGAGCGAATGTCTTCTGGCTTAGACTCTACCACTGTACTGATCTTGCCTTGCTCAATAATGGCGTAGTGACGATGCCCTACACCCACGTCCATGAACAGTCTGCTAATGTCCATTCTACGGCAGGGTACTTTGTTAATGAGATATTCGCTTTCCCCTGAACGAAAAAGGCGACGAGTAACCATGATCTCGGTGTGTTCGTGGTAAGGTGGAGGCGCTTTGCCTTGTTCGTTTGAGAGAACAAGTGAGACCTCAGCAAAATTCAATGACGGGCGCCCATTGGCTCCGCCGAATATGATCTCCTCCATTAATTTGCCTCGGAGCTGCTTGGCGCTTTGCTCTCCTAAAACCCAGCGAATGGCGTCAACAATGTTGCTCTTTCCACAACCATTGGGTCCTACTACCGCACAAATCCCGGTGGAGAAGGTAATGGTGGCTTTGTCGACGAAGGACTTAAATCCGAAGAGTTCGAGCTGTTTAATGTGCATGGGGCTTTTGACAAAAGGACAGATCCGAGTGCAAACGGATTGTCCGGTGTGGGCTGTTTTTAGGTTTCATGGTGGATTGGCCAATTCTTCAAAAAAATCACCGAATGCTAACAAAAAGGCAGAACCTTGTAAAGGGATTCTTCTTCAGGAGCTTTTCCATTTTGTCTGTGGTCGACCGTTGAGTTTCATGGGCCAGCAAAATCTACATTCGCCAATAGCCACCATGGTCAGAAACTCTATCATATTCGGGCTAGCCGTTATTGACAGAAGCCAGGGGAAGCTCTTACACAGAACGCATAGTCGCTGCCCTTTTCATAAATAAAGGCTTCGTCTCCGTGGCAGATTTCATCTTACCGGGGTGCTCCCCCGAGAGCATCAAGCTGCAGTAGGTGGTACCAGGCGGATGCTCCAGATGCGCTCTACTCCAGAGCTTCCCCTGGCTTCTCCTAGGTGAGGAAGAGACAAAGTACAATTTCACCTTCTCTCCACGCTAGGGGTCCGTAGTTGTGCGCTTTTCCAGCCTGCACCCGTATTTTGGGGAAATTCCTGATTTTCTTGTCCCTGCTTAATGGTGGATGATGGCACAAAGATGAGGGTAAGACCGTTTCGAATACCTCTCCCGGGGAAAGTATTCTTCCGGCCTCAAAGTTTATTCACTACTAAGATCAAAGGACAATGCGTGAGAAGTCCGCCATTTGTTGAAAAAGGTTGGCTATACGAGTGAGCAAGGCCAATCTGTTCTGCCTCAAGGTCAAGTCCTCATCGAGAACCAAAACCTCAGCGAAGAAACCATCTATTGGAGCTTTAAGTTGGCTCAGTC
>JAJDNT010000236.1 GCA_022340515.1 Deltaproteobacteria bacterium | reverse complement strand
AAAATTCAGATCTCAAAAAGGGGGGTCTTCAATGAAAAGGCTATTTGTAATGATGGCGTCAGTTTTGTTAATTTCAGTTAATCCTGTAATGTCACAACAACTAACTATTTTGACTGAAAATCTGCCGCCACTGAATTATGTCGAAAACGGCGTACTAGTTGGGCCGTCTGTTGAAACTGTAAGAGAAATTCAGAGAAGGGAGGGCTCTAATGAGGAAATCCAAGTTTACCCCTGGGCAAGAGCCTACAAAATGTCCTTGGAACAAGAAAATGTCGTGTTGTTTGGAATGACCCACACTGAAGTACGTCATGATCAATTTAAATGGATTGGTCCTTTGGCAACGAAAAGAGATATTCTTGTCGCCAAGAAGGGTTTAGGTTTAAGAATTGGCAGATTAGAAGATGCTAAGAAAGTAAACCGCATTGGCACACTTCGAGATGATACCAGAGAGCGATTACTCAAAAGTCTGGGATTTACCAACCTCGAGCCTGTTTCCGATGAACAATTAAATGCCAAAAAGCTTATTCTCGGGCGTATAGACTTGTGGGCCTACAAGATACCGGGATTGAGAACTGTTTGTGAGTTGGCCGGGGTTGATTATGAGGAAGTGGAAGAGGTCTACCATCTCAGGGAAATTAATGTTGACATCGCTTTTTCGAAGAAAACCTCGGATAGAATTGTAGAAAAGTGGAGAAGTGCTTTTGCTGAAATGTTAGCTGATGGAACAATCATGCAAATTCGAAAAAAATGGAATATGAAATTAGAAGATGATCCTTTCCCAGAGATTGAAGAAAAGCCGTAGAAAAAACCTGCCACTGCCTAGCCAATGTGTGACCAGCCCGATGGGATTGTCTTCATGCAGAACGGTTCATCATCCACCCCAAAAATAAGTAGCATTAGCCGTCGTTTCAGTTATGCTTTGATTGGCGTGGTTACCTTGGTACTCATCGCCTTTGCCACTGTCGCCATTCTTCTTGACATCACCATGAGCGAGAGCGAGCTGGAAACGAGACTTGACGATGCCATACACCTGGCGCAAATGAGTTTGGCGACGCCTCTGTGGAATCTGGACAAGGAAACGGTGGATGATTTTGTCAAAGCGTTATTACTCGATAAGTCTATTGTTTACGTGAAGGTCCTCTGGGCCTTGCCTCGTCAGTCGGATTTTTCAGCGGAAAGCCAAATTATCTCTGAAAGAAAGCGCCAGAAGTACGAAGAAAAGGATCTTACCTTTTTCGAGAACTCCTCGAAATTTATTGTCAAATCTGCCGATATTCACTTTGAAGAAGGGAAAGTCGGCAAAGTTTTAATCGTCATGTCTCGTGAGATCATTGAAAATGAGTTGTTTCGAAACATTAGTGTCATCATTAACCTGGCGATTCTCATAACTGCGGGCATTACAGTAACAACCATTCGGATTACCAGACGCTATATTTCTCGTCCTTTATCGGAACTGCAAATCTCGGCCACGTCTATTGCTCAAGGGGATCTCGATACCTTTATCGATACGAGTAGTAATGACGAGATCGGAAGCCTGGCAAAGGATCTCAATGTCATGCGAGAATCGATCAAGCACTTATTTGCAGAACTGAGAGAGAGTAAAGATAAACTGGAGGGCTACAGCCGAACTTTGGAAGAAAAGGTCGAAGTACGCACCAGAGAGCTGGCCCGGTCGGTGGAAGAGCTGCAAGCCCTGGGGCAAATCAGTCAGGCGGTAAGCTCCTCCCTGGACCTCCAGAAGGTTCTCGCTACCATAGTTGCCCACGCAGTCGAGCTTTCAGGGACGGAATCCGGGGCCATCTACGAATTCGATGAGACAAGCAAGCAGTTCAAGCTCCGGGCGACACACCGGATGAGTGAGGAGCTGACCCGGGCGATCCGAGAGGGTCGGATTAATCTGGGTGAGACCGCTCTGGGTCGGGCGGGAGAAAAACGTCAAGCTGTGCAAGTTCCAGACATCCGTGAAGAGCCAGCCTACCCGCTCCGCGAAATCATCGAGCGGGATGGTTTCCGAGCATTGCTAGCCGTTCCCCTACTACGCGAAGACAGGCTCATTGGAGGTCTGGTTGTTCGTCGCAGAGCGCCGGGCCAGTTCCCAAAAGAAACCGTGGACCTCTTGCAGAATTTTGCTACCCAGTCAGCCCTGGCAATCCAGAATGCGAGGCTTTTCCGGGAAATCGAAAAAAAGGGACGGGAGGTGGAGATCGCCAGCAAGCACAAGTCCGAGTTCCTCGCCAACATGAGCCACGAGCTGAGAACACCCCTCAACGCCATCCTGGGCTATACGGAGCTGATACTTGACAAGATATACGGCAATGTGCCCGAGCAGATTCAAGAGGTCTTGGAGCGGGTGGAGAAAAATGGGCGCCATCTCTTGAGCTTGATAAACGATGTCCTGGACATTTCCAAGATAGAGGCGGGTCAGCTTAGCCTTTCTCTCAATGACTATTCCATGAAAGAAGTCGTTCAGACTGTGGTTACTGCGGTGGAGTCCCTGGCTGCGGAGAAAAATCTCCAGTTGCAGGTTAGAGTAGCTCCAGAGGTGGATCGTGGCAAAGGCGACGAACAGCGCATCTCTCAGGTGCTTTTGAATCTCGTCGGAAACGCGATCAAGTTCACCGATGAGGGGAAAGTCGAGGTTGAGGCGATAACTTCCAAGGACACTTTTGTGATTTCCGTGGCCGACACAGGTCCGGGTCTCTCAGAGGTTGATCAGCAAAAGATCTTCGAGGAATTCCACCAGGTGGATGCTTCCAGCACTCGAAAAAAGGGCGGAACCGGTCTCGGGCTTTCCATTGCCAAGAAGATTGTGGAAATGCACGGAGGCCGCATTTGGGTTGAATCGACCTTAGGAAAAGGGTCGACTTTCTCTTTCACACTACCGGTAAGAGTCGAGAGGCAAAGAAAGCAAAGATGAACAAGTTGATTTTGGTGGTAGAAGACCAGGAGGATAACCGGCGTATTATGCGCGACCTTCTCGCCAGCGGCGGATATGAAGTGATGGAGGCCGTCACCGGGGAAGAAGGGGTGGCCGCGGCTGAGACCCATCGCCCTGACCTGATCCTCATGGACATCCAGCTTCCTGGTCTCGACGGATATGAGGCCACGCGCCGAATCAAGGCCAACCCAGACCTCCGCCATATCCCTATCATCGTGGTCACCTCCTACGCCCTGAGCGGTGATGATGTAAAGGCCTACGAGGCTGGCTGCGACGATTATGTGTCGAAACCCTTTAGTCCCCGTGAGTTACTAGCAAAGATCCGCAAGTACTTGGAATAGCTTGCTAAAGAGGAAAAATTGTGCGAACCCCACCACTGATTCTGATCGTGGATGATAACCCCACTAATCTGGACATCCTCCAGGCTCGCCTCAGTGCCCAAAACTACGAGGTCATCACAGCGGCTGACGGCGAAGCCGGGCTGGCCGTGGCGAGAGAGAAACAGCCGGACCTGATGCTGCTGGACATTATGATGCCCAAGATGGACGGCATCGAGGTGTGCCGGCGGATCAAAGATGATCCTGCCATGTCATTCATGCCGATCATCATGGTGACTGCCAAGGCCGATTCAAAAGATGTGGTGGCCGGTCTCGAGGCAGGTGGGGACGAATATCTCACCAAGCCCGTAGACCACGCGGCGCTGGTTGCCAGGGTCAAGTCGATGCTGCGGATCAAAGATCTGCACGACACGGTCCTTGAGCAGTCGGCTCAGCTCAGAGTTCAACTCGAGACGGCAACCAAGATTCAATCTCTATTCTGGCCAAGAATTCCAGAGCTGAAAGGGGGAGGCCATATCTGGGCTGTATCTGTTCCTGCCACCTATGTGGGCGGCGATTTGTACGATGTGATCCCCTTGCCAGACGACAGCTTAATTGCATATGTAGCCGATGTTGCGGATAAAGGTGTTCCGGCTGCCCTGATCATGGCCGCATTGTCAACTAAAATACGCAGTGAAGCGCAAGTTGAAAGTGAAGTGGACAAGCTTCTTGAAACCGTCAACAAGAGCATGTACAAACTGGCGTCCGAAGAAGGATTTTTTGCTACCATTGCTCTGGCCAGGTATTGGCCCTCGAGTGGAAAAATGCACCTCGCACTGGGGGGCCATTTATCCCCTCTTTGGATAGGGGAAGGCGATATTAGAAACCTGCCAGAAATAGAGGGAATCTCACTGGGAGTTACACCGGATGTTCGTTACGGGATAGAAGAAATTTTGCTGTCTCCGGGAGAATCGATTCTTTTTTTTACAGATGGGGTTGTGGAAGCAGAGAATGAAAACAATGAGCTATTTGGTAATGATCGCCTGCTCAGCTATATAAAAAAGGCAAAAGGGCCGCCCTGGGGCAAGGGTCTTTTGGATTTCATAGGTGACTGGCGAGGAAATTCTTCCGCAAATGACGATTTGACCATCTTAGAGATTTGGCGCGATTAGAATTAAGCCTGCAAAGACTGTATTTGCCCAAGTGCAACGCAACAGTGAAGTTTTTGGAAATATAAAAGCAAGGATGGATAAATTTAAGCTTATTCCAGGACAGAAACTAATTCCGTTTCAGCCATGTCCCTCATACCTTTAACTTTGGCCAAGCTTAAATCTTAACAAGAGATTTTTCATCGATGTTTTCTAGATATTTATCAGCCTGGCTCCTGTCGGTTTCCCACCAGCCGGTATACGTTGTCTGAAAGCCTCATAACCTGATCGTTGTAGTGAGATACCACGACAACAGTTCGTTCATCTTTGAGTCGGAGCAAGAGGGCTTCTATCTTCTGGGCTAGAGCTTGGTCAAGAAAGGATGTGGGTTCATCCAGCAACAATATCTCTGGTTGCAGCACCAAAGTTCTAGCCAGACATAGTCTTTGTTGCTGTCCCCCGGAGAGCTCGCTCGCAGGGCTATCAAGCCGGTCCTTCACCTCATCCCAGAGAAAGAGGTCAACCAGAGCACTACGCACTTTTGCGTCAACTTTTTTGGGGGAAAGTCCCAGAAGACGCAGGGGAAAGGCAACATTTTTAAATATACTCGTAGGCAGGACGTTTGGATGCTGAAATACCAGTCCAACCTTCCTTCTTAATGAGGGAAGGTCAGTCTCTCCAAGGCGGAGGACATTCAGCCATCCCTGGTCGTTCGACCTGAGCTTAACGGACCCCTCCACCCGGGCATGGGGCACCGTGTCCAACAACCTGTTTAACACCATCAATAGGGTAGATTTACCACACCCTGAAGGTCCGACGATGGCAGTAAGCTCCCTGTCCCGAAAAACCATATTTACCTTTTGCAGGACGGGTCGGTCATGGTAGTAAACGTCAAGATCCCTAATGGCTATTTTGATGTTATCTTCTGCCAATGGTTCAACCTCAGTGCTTAGATAAACGGCGCACCAGCAAATTCTTTAACAAATGTGCTGCAATGAATAGCAAGGCACAGATTGTCAGTAAAATGAGAGCTGCACCAAACCCGGTCATGAGCTCCTTTTGATCCGTATACTCCGAGGAAATATAGTAGATGTAAAAAGGGAGTGCCTCGTATTTTCCCAGTAAAGATCCAGGTATACCCGCAGTAGCTACAACACCGGTGAGCATGATCACCGCCGTATCCTCCGCAGCACGTCCGAGAGCAAGAATAACACCACTTAAGATTCCCGTAATTGAGTGGGGCAAAACCACATGGTAGAGATTTTGAAGTTTTGAGGCTCCGAGTGACAACCCGGCTGCTCTCATAGGATGCGGTACCGCCTCGATGGAGAGCTGCGTGGTGCGAACAATGTAAGGAAGAACCAAAATCGCCAGAGCAACGCTTGATATCAAGAGGCAGGGGTATATCCGATGAGAAAAATGCTGATGCAGAAAAATCGCCACGGTAAGACCGAAAAGGCCTATGACAATGGATGGGATCGCAGCGAGAAGGTCAAAGGAGAAATCAAAAGTCTTCTTGACTTTTTGGCTTGAAAATTCGGCCAAATAGATCCCAGCAGCAATTCCCACCGGAATCGCCCAGGAAACCGAAAGGATGACGACAGCGGTGGTACCAGCTATTGCGGGGAAAAGTCCGTCAAAAACCCGCTCCTGCAGAAAGAGTGCTTTTAACGGATCAGTATCCCCAAATATAAGCTCCAAAGAGAGGCTCGGAACTCCTCTTGTAAAAAGAAAGATCAAAAGAGTACCCACTGCAGCCAGTGTCAGAAATCCAGAGAGCCAGAAAAACCCTAGAAGTATTCTATGTGACCACAATTTCATCTTTTCAGCCTCTCCACAAGCCGGAGAAGTATAATGTTAGATCCCGCAAATATAAAGAGTACGAGGCCACACACGAATATGGCCTTGAAACTAAGCGATTCATAGTCAGCCGCGGTAACCAGGGCGATATGTGCTGTCAGAGTTCTGGCCGAGTCCAGCAGAGAACCCGGCAAAGCCACCGCATTTCCTGCTAACATTAGCGCTATTAGGGTGTCGCCCACCGCCCGTCCTCCACCTAGGACCACTGCCGAGATCAATCCTCGCCAAGCACCGGGAAGCAGCACGTAGAGAAAGGTCTCCATTCGAGAAGCTCCGAGGGACAGTGCTGCGAGCACCTGGCTCTCCGGCACAGTGGCCAGACGGTCCTGGGCTATCAAAGTAATGGTGGGAAGTACCAGGAGGGCAAGCATTACAGAAGCGGTAAGCACACTGAGACCGGTGCCGTAACTGAAGATTTTACGCATTGCCGGAACTAGGAAGAAAAGTGCTGCGAATCCGTATACAACAGTTGGAATGCCAGTCATAAATTCAACGGTCCATCTGAGAATCTTTCCCAGTGGCTTGGGAGAAAACAGTTGGATGAAGGCTGCCAGCCCAATACCTATTGGAGTTGCCCAAATCATTGCCAGCCCTGCTATATAGACAGTTCCTACAATCATAGGCAAAATGCCGAGCACCCCTTTGTCAGGATCCCAGCCGCGAGTGAGGAACTCACCTATGAGCCCGGAGCTTATAATGGGTAGGGAGAAATAGAAGAGGAAAAAAAAGATTAGGCCAGAAATGGAGCCTGCTATAAGAGCGGCCAGTGACAGTGCTCTCCTGACCGCCCTCTCTTTGTCATGTCCGGATATCATTTGACCGGCAGAAAACCGTGTTTCTTTACTAAAGCTTGACCTTCTGGGCTGAGCATGTAAGAGATGAAAGCCTTGGCCAGGGGATTGGGTTCACCTCTGGTATTCAGGTAGAGTCCACGAGCAATCTCATATCTACCAGATTTTACGTTCTCATTTGAGGGGAAAACTCCGTCTATTGCGAGGAGCTTCACCGAAGAATCTGCAACGCCCAGAGAGATGTAGCCTATCCCTTGTGGATCGTTGGCTATGGCAGTTTTCATTGCCGCATTCGATGGAACGAAGTTGGCTTTATGAGCAATTTTACCTTTTTCGAGACCTTTGCCCCAAAAGACCTTGCGGGTACCACTTTCTGCATCCCGGGTATATACATTTATGGAACCCTCAGAACCACCAAGGTTTTTCCAGTTGCTTATATCCCCGGCGAATACCTTTTTCAAATTTTCCTTCGAGATATTATCAATCTTTAACTTCGGGTTGATCACAACTCCGATGCCATCCACTGCGAATTTATGCACCTTGAGGTTGCAGCGACTGATCTCCTCGGGGGTAGGGGCTCTACCTGTGTTGCCGATGTCGATCAATCCCTCGCATACCTGCTTAATACCTACGCCAGAGCCCCCGCCCGCGAGGGAGATGTTTACATCCGTATAGGCTCGCATGATCTCTTTTATAGCTTCCGTCTCGCACTTTATGTGGGCGGTGCCTCCAGCGATGTTGAGAGTTCCGGAAAGCCCTGTGAAAACATCAAGATCACCTGCGTGTCCAGTTGCGATAAACATACAAAAGAAAATGGCGACAAAAGTAATGCAGTTCAACGGTCTCACCATGGCAAACCTCCCTCAAAGAAATCTGGCCTGTGGCTGTAAGTCACCTCGATAGCACTCTTGCAGAAAGACAAGTTGCTATAAAATAGATGGTGTTTTTCGATATGTCCAATAGATATTCTTAATAGTTCAGGGGGGTAACATAGGAGCTAGCGATAGGTAGAAGGCAGTACACATAAGTAGGTACTCTGGATCACTTTTCTTGCAACTTATCTAAAGACACAAAGTCATTTCGAGAGGCTCAACTAAACTGCATCTGGATGTTTTTTTGATTGACCAAGTCGTTGACCCGATTGTATTCTGTTGTCAGATGATTTCCTTTCTAAAATGTTAACCCTAGTTTTCTAAGGTCTAACAGGTGAATCTAAAACTGTGCTGAGCTGACTCCCACCAGAATTTTACTTTCCTCTGTTGGGAGTATACGGTCTTAACCGGGATTCTCCGTGACTTCTTGCGGCATCGATGTTGCCAGCATTACTAGATCCCACTCTTATTGGCCTGCGCATAGACTCCGCCTTTCGTCAGAGTCTCATCCTCCAGCAGCAGATTGTCATTTGCACCGCCTCACCCACAAGCTCTTGCTGAAGCTATATTAAGTCAAGATAAGACAAATCTTCTGATTTGAAAGAATCCCTGTCCTATCTAATTAAATGTGTGCCGTAGTCAACGGCAGAATAGACAAGCCTGATTAGGAACAAGCAACGGAGGAGGTTAGCTCTTGGCTGCAAAACAAAGACCGGGAGGTGGTTCTCATGTTAAGTCAGAATGAAGTAACAAAAAAGGAAGTATTAAGTCCGATCCGGCTGATATTAATCTTGCTGGTTGCAATGCTTATCCCGCTCAATGGCTATACAGCAGACATAAATGCCGAACTTACCAGAGCGGTGTTGAAAGGCGACACAGCTACCATGAAAGATCTCCTGGCTAAGGGTGCTGATGTCAATACCAAGGATATGATTTATGGCCGGACATTACTTCATCTCGCAGTGGAAAGGGGTCACCGGGACATGGTGGAACTGCTCATTGCCAACGGTGCCGACGTAAACGCCAAGGACGAGGTTAACGGTTGGACGCCGTTGCATCAAGCAGCTCAAAGAGACGACAAGGCTATAGCGCAAGTGCTCATTGCCAATAAGGCCAACGTAAACATTAGAGATGAGGTTAACAACCGAACACCAATATTCTTTGCTGTTTTATGGGGTAACAAGGACATGGTGGAACTGCTCGTAGACAATGGTGCCGACATCAACGCAAAACAATATTTCGACACCACAGTTCTGCACCTGGCCTCGGAGAGAGGCGACAAAGACATGGTGCAACTACTGGTCAGTAAAGGCGCCGATGTGAACGCCAAAGATGAAGTTGGCGAGACCCCCATGGGCTGCGCAGCGAGATGTGGCAACTTCGAGATCGCTATATTACTCAAGAATGCCGGAGCCAAGGAATAAGCAGCCATGCCCCATGCTCTGTGCTTTGCTGGCAACGGAGGATGGACAACTGACAACAAGCCCTGTGCGGTCTATTGACCGCACAGTTACGATGCATAGATTGAGCACTTCCTCACCGCCATGGCAGCTTCCTGCAAAGCCTCGGCAAAGGTCGGATGGCCGTGGACGGTTCGGGCAATGTCTTCAGAACTGGCACCGAATTCCACCGCCAGAACACATTCTGCTATCATATCGGAGGCACGGGGTCCGAGGATGTGCACGCCCAGGATGCGGTCAGTCTTGGAGTGGGCAATTATCTTAACAAACCCATCTTTTTCACCCATGCAGCGCGCCCGACCGGCACCGGCAAAGGGATAAGTGCCGACACAGTAATCAACGTTGCGCTCTTTTGCCTGTTCTTCCGTGAGCCCCACACTCGCCACCTCAGGCCAGGTGTATATTATGGAAGGGATGGCATCATAATTGACCTCTCCGGGGAGGCCGGCCATACATTCGACCGCAGCGATCCCCTCGGCAGAGGCGGTGTGGGCTAGTGCCGGACCAGGGATCAGGTCGCCAATTGCATAAATTGATTTGACATTGGTCTTAAACTGTTCGTCCACCAAGACGTGGCCGGTCCTGAGATCCAATTCCACCCCTATTCCCTCCAGACCAAGATCTCTAGTCAGAGGTCTCCGCCCTACGGCGACCAGTAAGCGGTCGCAATTCATGGTTTCTTTTTTCCCGTCCTTTTCAAGGCTCACCTGGACCTTTTTGCCCGAGACCTTTGCCCCTGAGACCTTTGTTTGCAGGCGAAAAGTCAAGCCCTGTTTGGTAAGAATCCTCTCAAGACCTCGAGCTACCTGCCCGTCCAGGAGGGTGGCTATCTGCGGTAGCATCTCAATTGTGGTAACCTTGGATCCAAGTCGCAGCCAGACAGATCCTAACTCGAGGCCGATATAGCCGCCGCCCACAATACCAAGGTGTTTGGGGACAGAATCGAAGGTCAAGGCCTCGGTAGAGCTGACGATTCGCTGGCCGTCAAATTCAAGACCGGGCACGGCTAGAGATTCACTGCCAGTGGCTAACAAGATGGCTTTTGCTTTTAAAGTTTGGGCATCACTCTTTCGGCGGGAACCCGGTTTTTTCAACACCTCGACTTGATCTTCCGCCACAAGGCGACCGAAGCCGTGGAAAGTGTCAACCTTATTGCCCTCTAGAAGTTTGCGCACATTGTCGGTCAGTTCCTGGACTACTTGCTCTTTCCTCGCCATCATTGCAGGGAGGTCCAGACTCACCTTGCCTGTCTTGATCCCGTGCTCGGCAAAATGAGCCTTGGCAAGATGAAAGTATTCGCTGGAATCGAGGAGGGCCTTGCTGGGAATGCAGCCCACATTCAAACAAACACCACCCAACCGTGGCTCCTTCTCAATGCAGGCCACCTTCATCTCCAGCTGCGCCGCCCGCACTGCTGCCACATATCCACCAGGCCCCGAGCCGATGATGACCAAATCGT
>JAJDNT010000222.1 GCA_022340515.1 Deltaproteobacteria bacterium | reverse complement strand
TGCCCCATGCTCTCTGCCCTCACAAATCCGAAATCTCTAGCCTGCAGGTTTTACCTTGAAAAACAAACTGTACAATACCGGAACCAGGACCAGGGTCAGCAAGGTGCCGGCGGCAAGGCCGAAGCTTATCACTATCCCCATGCCGAAAAATAGTGGATCGGGCGGGATCATCAGAGAGACCAACCCGAGAATAGTTGTCAGGGTGGTCATTAGCACTGGCTTGAATCGGGTGAGGCAAGCCTTCAGCACCGCATCGTAGGGTTTTGCCCCAGCGTCTATTTCGTTCTGAATGGAATCCAGCAAGACGATGGCATTGTTGATAATAATCCCCGCCAGACTGAGAAAACCCAGAATCGCCATGAAGCCAAAAAAGGCCCCGGTAAGCAACATCCCCGGAGCGGCCCCGATGAGAACCAGCGGAATGGTGATAAAGATTATGGCCGGCTTGGCATAGGAATTGAACTGCCAGACCATGAGCAAAATCATGAGACCCAGAGCATGGGGGATAAATATTTTGAGGGCGTTTTGAGCCTTGGCTGAATTCTCAGACTCCCCGCCCCACTCCCAGAAGTATCCGGTAGGGAGATCCTTCATTATCTCGTCCAGAGCCGGCATCAGCGCCTGCTCCAGCTCTGCCGCCTGCATCACCAAGTTCTTGGCATCTACGGTCACCGTGGGGAGAAGATTCCGCCGATAAATCTGATTGTACATCTCTTCAGTCGTGAGATCCGCCACCTGGGTTAAGGGTACACTTTCATTTCTCGCCGAGGAGTACACCTCCACTGTACGCAGTCGATCTAAAGTCTTGCGCTCCGCCCCTACAGCGCGGAGCATAACCGGGATGGCCTTGTCCTCTTCTCGGAAGTCGGTTATGGGGCTACCGCTAAAAAAGGCATTCAGGCTGTTGGCGATCTCCTCTGAGGTGACGCCAGCCCTCCGGGCCCGGGGCTGATCCACGTCAACAATTACTTTGACAACCCGGTTCTCCCAGTCATTGTAAATGCCCACTGTTCCGGGGATATCGCGAAGCGCCCCTTCCACCTTTTGACTTAGATCGTAAATCTTATCGTGGCCCGGTCCGGAAATCCTTACCTGCACCAGTCCTGTCTCATTTGCCCCCAACCAGAATTTCTTGATACGAGGATAGACTTCGGGAAAATTCTGAGCAAGATAATCGCGGACCTTGTCCATAGACGGGAAGATGGAATCAAAGTCTTTTGTGTTCACCAGAATATAAGAAATATTAGCTGCCGCGGCCCGGGGACCAAATGTTTGAAAAAACCGTGGTCCGCCGTAGCCCACGTAGGCAAGGCTACTGACTACTTCAGGATTGGCTTCTTCGTCGTGGAGCCATTTGAGAAAACGAACTGCTGTACGGTCCATGGCGTTGGTGCCGTAACCCGCTGGAACATCCAGATAGATCATGTACTGATCCCGCTCCGAGTCGGGCATGAACTGCTTCCGCACCAAACCCATGAGGGTAATGGCCCCAAACATCAGACCTGCCACTACCCCGAGAACAACTATCCGGTTGTTCAAAGCGAAGGTCAAAAGCCCCTTATATCTCTGATACATTGGCTTTTGGTACTGCGCTTGGATTTCCTCCTCACTAAGAGCCTTGGGCTTCAAGAACCAGTAGCAGCTTAGCGGGGTTACCATATTGGCAAGCACCCACGAGGTCAGGAGGGTGATGGCGATCACCGTGGCCATGGAGCTCAAATACTCTCCGGTGACGTTGGGAGCAATGGCCAGGGGCACGAAGGCCAGGATGGTGGTCAGTGAGGAAGTGAGAAGCGGCAGGGCCAGGGTCTTGCCCGCATTAATGGCCGCATCCCTTCTTTCCTCCCCTTCCAGCATGCGCCGCCCAATTTCCTCGGCCATAACGATGCCGTTGTCCACCAAAAGCCCCAGGGATATTATCAGGGTGGCCAGGGTTATCCGGTGGAGCTCCAGGCCCAAGACCCGCATCCAGACCAGAGTTACAATCATGGTAAGGGGAACAATAGTTCCCACGATGAGCCCGGTACGCAACCCCAGGAAAAGCATTACCACAGCGAGCACCGTGACCAGTGTCTGGAGCAGATTCATGAATACCCCTCGGACTGATTCTTTGACATACTTGGCCTGGTAAAAAGCAACCTCCACCTGGTAACCGATGGGCAGCCGGTCCTGCCACTCCGCAACCCTCTTTTGCACTTTGGGAGTGAAATCCAAGACGTTCACGCCCTTTTCCATTTGCTCTACCGCCAGAATGATGGCGGGCTTTCCATTGTAGTAGGCTTTTTGCTGCGGCGGGTCGATATAGGCTCGCTTCACCGTGGCAATATCCTTGAGATAGGCAACCTCATGGGTGGCGGGGAGTTTGATGACAACATTTCCGATGTCTTCCACGCTCTCGAAATTTCCCGAAGGTTCAACCACCAATTCCACCAAGCCGGTATCAATGGATCCACCTGGAAGTATAATGTTCTGCTTCATCAGGGTCTGAGAAAGTTCAGCGGGGCTGAGCCCGTACTGGGCCAAGCGGGCGTTGGATATCTCCAAAAATACCCGCTCTTCCTGAACGCCATGAAGCGACACTTTCCGGATACCCTCGATGGTGTAAAAATCGTCCCGCATGTCCCGGGCAACGTCACGCATCTCAGCCATGGAAAAGCCCTGGGCTGTAAGGGCCACCAGGACCACAGACACGTCGCCGAACTCGTCGTTCACAATAGGGCCGATGGTTCCCTCTGGCAGCTCTACCTTGACGTCATTCATTTTATTGCGCAGATCCTGCCAGATCTGGTTCATGTCGAAGAACTTGTCCCATACCTTGACGTAGACGATGGACACCCCGGTAGTGGACTTGACATTGTAGATGTTCTCCACCTCAGGTATCTGACGGATGTATTCCTCCACCTTGCGGGTGATGAGATCCTCCATCCGTCGAGGCGACATCCCAGGATAATAGGTGGTCACCACCGCATCCCGGATGGTGACGACAGCGTCCTCCTTACTGGGGAAGTTCGCCAGCATGCCGAGGCCGGCAACAGTGAGCAGTGCTACCACAAGCATTACCAGACGTGAGTTATTGAGCGAGAAACCGGTCAGGTTCATCAAGTATCCCCCATTCGATTTTAGATTGTAGATTGCTGATTGCAGATTGGAGATCGATTAATCAAGGATTTGATTGCCTATCTTTTTTGCATCGCTTTGCTGTTTTGATCGAGGTAACCATGATAGCGGTAATTTCATCGCATTCTTGTATTAAGAATCCAAGAGAACTCCCTTTGTGGATTGCCATTTCATCTATTAACTCCAACCAAAACAGGGTTTCATCTGCCTCTTCCAAAACGATACCAAGCTTTGAGATGAATTCCGCTTTGGACCTTCCTCTGCAAGCTGCTCTATAGTTCGCAGCCACAGAAGTTCCTGATTTAAACAGCTGGTTTCCTATTAGTCTCCCCTCCCGATTATTTGGGAGTTCACGGCACAGTTCGATAACCTTCTTAGCAAACTCCTTTGTTTTATTCTTAATTGCCGCAGGATTCATCTTTGGTGCCCCCTTTCATCATCCTGCAATCAACAATCTTCCAACAACAAATCTGCAATCTCAAATCTTAAATCTTAAATCTAAAATCCACCTACTCTTATTCCTTCATCAGATTCACTTTTTGCCCGTCGGTCAAGAACTGGACCCCGGCAGTGGCTATGATGTCACCAGCCTTGAGAGTACCAGGTTTAATGAGCACGTCGTTTTTGCGAATGTCCAAGGTCTCGACCTGAGTCTTTTTGACGGTGGAGCTCTGTTCATCATAAATGAAAACAAAATATGTTTTCTCGTCTCCCACAAGAAGCGCTGCCAGAGGGGCTGCAAGGCCAGTGACTATTGGTTCCCCTGTTTCCGACTCCGGCATAAACTCAAAGACAACTTCCACTGACATTCCCGATCTAAAATCGTCAAATTGTTCCCGCAATTGAACCGTAACAGGATAGGTACTGGCAGTTCGTGATCTCGACCCTAACTCGGTTATCACCCCTCGCACCCTGCGGTTGTTCAAGGTGGGGAAGACAACATCTGCCTCATCACCCACGGAAAGATTGATCAGAACCGAGTCAGGCACGGCCGCAGAGACCTCATAGCCTGATTCCGCTCCGTCCAAGCCAAAAACGGCTCTGCCCACTGGGACCTCCACGAATGGCTCAATCTCTTTCATCGAGATAGTACCGTTATATGGAGCCCTTAATTTAGTTTTGCGCAGATCACGCCGTGCCAGCCCCAGTTGAGCTTCTGCCGCCTTTACTTGGCTCTTGGCACTATCGAAACTTGCCCTGGCCTCGTCCAACTCGGCCTTACTGGCATTGTTTGACTCGTAGAGAGCAACATAGCGCTCGTAGTTGGCTCGCCTCTCCACTACTCTGGCCTCGGCTCTTGCTAGTTCGGCTTCTGCGTCTCTGACCGCCAGCACGAAAGGTTGTCGATCCAGTTCGGCCAGAACTTGCCCTTCTTCGACCTCTTCGCCCAATTTAACTTCAACCTTTTCAACCGTACCGGCCACGGCAAAACTGAGGGCGGTCTGGTCAACAGGCTTGGTGGTGCCCGAGATCATCCTTACCTGCTTGGTTGAGGTCTCGGCTACTTTGATCCACTTGATGGAGCGGATGACCTCCGGCGGTTCTTCCTTTTTGCGGCAGCCAAAGGCAATGAAACTGCCTGCTAAAATAATAAGAATGTAAACAGAAAACCTTTTACTACCAAACATAGTGGTAGGCATTAGCTCACCTCCAAACTGTCCATAATAGTGCAGAGCCCGAC
>JAJDNT010000221.1 GCA_022340515.1 Deltaproteobacteria bacterium | reverse complement strand
ATGTGGCAAGTAACGGTGGATAAAGATAAGTGCACAGGCGACGAGGAATGTGTAGAAGTATGCCCTGTGGATGTGTTTGAACTGGTTGATGGCAAGGCTGACCCGGTTAATGCTGAGGAGTGCCTGGGTTGTGAGAGCTGTGTTGAGGTTTGCGAGTTTGAGGCCATCACTGTCGAGGAGATTTAGCGACTGCTGAAAATAGCTCGTCTTAATTTCATGCTGCAAGTGAAGAGAGAAGACCTCGAGTGTCTCCAACCCATCCCGGCATTAGAGTGGTCTAGTTTGCCTGGGGACCTTATTATTCGGCAGCGTGGTTAGGTACTAGTTAATTAATTACGGTAGGAGGTGACAAGTCTATGTGGCAAGTAACGGTGGATAAAGATAAGTGCACAGGCGACGAGGAATGTGTAGAAGTATGCCCTGTGGATGTGTTTGAGCTGGTTGATGGCAAGGCTGACCCGGTTAATGCTGAGGAGTGCCTGGGTTGTGAGAGCTGCGTTGAGGTTTGCGAGTTCGAGGCTATCACGGTGGAAGAGGTCTAGCAATTTTAGAGAAAGGCGTATCTTATTTTGCCTAAAGATTCAAGCCGGAGTTCCCGAGAAAAGGAGTTCCGGCTTTCTTTTCAAAGCTTGCACATGCCAGATAGAGTTAGGGGCAAAAAATTCAACCACCAAGGTCACAAAGTGCACAAAGCAGATTTTTTAATTTTCAAATACCTTTGTGATCTTTGTGCTCTTTGTGGTTAAATCAAGTGTGGCTCCATAGTCTCAGCGATTGAATTCTAATAGATATTGCGAGTTAAAGTCGCTTGGACAATCAAGGAGGAAGTGGTCAAATGTGGAAAGTAACCGTGGACAAGGACAAATGCACAGGCGATGGTGAATGTGTAGACGTGTGTCCTGTGGATGTTTACCAACTGGTTGAAGGCAGGGCTGAACCTGTAAATGAAGATGACTGCCTGGGATGCGAGAGTTGCATCGAGGCCTGCGATTTCGGTGCAATTACAGTTGAGGAGATCTAGATACTGGATTCTGGATACTAGATACTCGATACATCATTGGGTATTTTCATTTATCCATCTAGCATCCAGCATCTAGCATCCAGTATCCAGAATCGAGCATCAAAAAAAGCCGGAGTCCCAACTTGGGCTCCGGCTTATTGAATTCAAACCCACACTGTCCAAACCATCAAAAGCTCTTCTTGGATTTACTACTGCTTGGGATGGCATTGGATGCAGGTGGTAGGGATCTTGCCGTATTTCGCCTTGTCTTTCTTCTTCATATCCTTATGGCACCCCTGGCAATTGTCGTGGAAAGCAATTTTCAGATTGAGTTTCTGCTTGTCCTCGGGCAGCTTCTTCTCGCCTTTGATCGTAGGCTCATTGTGGCATTCCATGCACTTCTGAACTTTATCTCCTTCTTTCCAGACGTTCTTGCCATTTTCGTAAACGTGATGGCAGTCAGTGCATTTTGCGCCGTATTCTGCGGAATGCTTTTTGTGTGAAAATTCAACCCCACTTTTGGTATGGTCCTTCCAGAGCTTTGATAGGATAACGAAGTGGTCTGGTACCTCTTGAGCCGCACCGCTCAAACCTAAGAAAACCACAGTACCCATCAAGACCGCAACAGCTAGAATTGTAAGGAAACGTTTACCCATGGTAAGGTTCCACCCCCTTTCTCCTCATACTGACAACAACTGGTCTATTTAGGTTCCAAAAAAGATTCAGCCCACTCCGTATTATTGGGCTGAAGCTTAAATCCCACGAGTTAGGTCTATAGCAGCATGTGAAAGTTTTGTCAAGCTGTATTCGCATAGAGTCAAGTTCCAAGTTCCATGTTCAAGGTTCCAAGTTTTTGACAAATCTGAGCTGCATTTTCAAACTTGAGACTTGGAACTTAAATCTATGCCCCATGCTCCATGCCCCCTGCGGAGGCCTCTTCGTCTTCGACATCCAGGGGCTTTCGAGCAAAAACTTTGGCAATCCAGACACTTAACTCGTAGAGAATTAACAGGGGGCCGGCCATCATCAGTTGGGTTACTACGTCCGGGGGCGTCAATATGGCGGCCAGGATAAAGATAATGAGGATAGCGTATTTCTGCTTCTTTCTGAGCATTTCCGCCGTTACCAGACCAAGCCTTGCAAGAAAGAAAGCAAACAGGGGCAATTCAAAGATGAAACCGAAGGCGAAGAGCAATTTGCTGGCGAATTTCAGATACTCGCGTATACTGGGCAAAGCCCTGATGCTGTCGCTGGCAAAACCAATAAAGAACTTGAAACCAAATGGAAAAACTACGAAGTAACCAAAGAGAGCTCCTCCCAGGAAAAAAACCGTAGAAAAGAGGACGATGGGAAGAAGGGCCCGCCGTTCCCGGTTGTAAAGGCCAGGGGCTAAAAAGCGCCAGAACTGGTAAATGATCACCGGAGAGGCCAATCCGATACCGGTTAGCAGCGCTACTTTCAGATATGTAATAAAGGCCTCTGGAAGGGCGGTGAAAATCAACCCCTCTCCTGGTGGCATTACCTTAATTAGGGGCCGCATTAAAATTTCAAATATTTGCTTGGCGAAGAAATAGGAGATGACAAAACCGATTCCAACGGCTACAAAACAGATAATTAGCCGGCGGCGCAATTCTTCCAGGTGCTCGGTGAAGGGCATTTTGGCATCGGTTTCATTTGTCGCCATGGGGAGGCTTCTCCTCGGCTAGCTCGACGTCTTCTTCCTTTTTTGGGTCGGAATCCATGCTGGCGGTGTCATCTTGAGGGGTATCGAATTCTTCCACAGGCTCGGAAGGAATAGTTGCGTCTATCGCTGTGTTCTGAATTTCATCGAAGCTTTTCTTTAACTCTGAGAATTCGGTATTCGTTTCCAGGCTTTCTTTGAGTTCGTTGGTGGCCTTCTTGAATTCGGCGATGCCTCGGCCCAAGGCTCGGGCCAACTCAGGCAGTTTTTTGGGCCCAACGACAATGAGGGCTATGGCCAGAATCAGGAGAAGTTCTGGCATACCAATTCCGAACATTTTTAGTTGTCTCCTGTGGCGAAAAGAGAAAATTATTAATAAAATAAATTATTTGGAGAAACAGAATTGTAGTTGGTTTTACAGTGACTGTCAACTACCAAGAATTGAGGAATTCAGGAATTCGGGGATTTAGGAATTATGGGATTATTGGACTGCACCATTGAAATATCCATGGCTCTCTTGATTTTGAATTCCTCAATACCTTAATTCCCTAATTTCTTAATCCCTAAATTGGGAGTGACATATGGACTTAAAAGTCAAATGGTGGCTAGAAAAAGATGGCGGGCTGGTGCTCGGTAAGGGTCGGTGTATGCTGCTAGAGGCCATCGACCGTGGGGGTTCACTCAGTGAAGCAGCAAGGATTTGTGGCATCTCCTATCGTGCTGCCTGGGGTAAGCTTAAGGCTTCAGAAGATCGCTTGGGCGAACCACTTGTGGAAACTCAGCCCGGCAAACGGGGTATGAAAATAACTCCGAGGGCTAGTCAACTGATAAAGATTTTCCACTCCATCGATGAAAAGCTACAGAAGACCTGTGCTTCCATAGTGGAAAAGAGCCTTAAGCCGGATTGATGAAACATTCTGGTCAAAAAATAGACTAATTAAGGGGCGCAATTCAGTCTGCAGGCAAAAGCCAGACTCTTGAAAGGGATTATCCGGCTGGGGTTAAAAGGTTTGTTGACAAAGATTCCAAGGTAGGTATAATGCTGCCAACATTTTTCTAACAAGCTAAAGCAAGCTAAAGATTTTTTTCAATTTCTGATCGCTACCTAAAAGTCCTCAGTAGCATATCGTTGAAACAGGAAATCTAATTAGAAGATTTCTCTGGCTTGATGGTAAACAGCATTGCAGCGCCTCACAGCTGTAAACATATGTGAAAAAGAACATTCACTGTCGGGTCCTTATCTCTCTGTTAAAAAGGAAATAGAAAACCTGACTCAGGAGTCCTGAATCAAGAGCACAGGTTTGCGTTCTTCTTTAGGTGAAAACTCCTAAACAGTGTTGCTAGTTTTGGGCAATACATGGTGATTAAGGGAAGAATTGATTTCGGAAGCTTGCATGTCCGATTCGATTCTACCCACCCGCATAAACGTTTGTCTAAGTACTTATAATTACTAAACCTCAAGGCGTTTAACTGGAGGACGCGATGGAAAAAGAAAAGGACTTTTACCAAAGGCTGTCGGAGCATGGGGTCTCACGAAGAGACTTCATGAAGTTTTGTACCACCCTGACAGCGACTATGGGCCTCAGCGCCACCTGGGTGCCCAAGGTAGCTGAAGTCTTTGCGGCTCCCATGCAGAGACCGCCTGTCATTTGGCTTCATTTTGCCGAATGCACAGGATGTTCGGAGGGTGTCTTGCGGACCATGTATCCGTGGATCGATACGCTGGTTCTGGAGATTATATCCATGGAGTATCATGAAACGGTTATGGCCGCTGCCGGCCACCAGGCAGAAGACGCCTTGGCCGCCGCTGTCAAGAAGTACCAGGGCAAATACATTTGCGTGGTGGAGGGTGCCGTGGCAACCAAGTACAACGGGGCCTATGGCAAGATTGGTGGTCGCACCTTCCTGGAAATTGCCAACGACGTATGCAAGAAGGCTGCTGCCACCATCGCTATTGGGGCCTGCGCTACTTTCGGCGGTGTCCAAGCGGCTGCTCCCAACCCAGGTGGTTACAAGGGGGTTGGTGAGGCTATTGGGATCAAGACCGTCAACATCGCTGGCTGTCCACCTAATCCCATAAACTTTGTTGGCACCGTAGTTAACTATCTTCTGTTAGGTAAACTTCCGGAACTGGACAGCCTTGGCCGTCCCCTCTTTGCTTACGGAAAAACGGTTCATGATCAATGCCCAAGAAGAAGCCACTTCGAAAATGGCGAGTTCGTCACGGAATTCGGCTCCGAGGAAGCCAAATTGGGCTACTGCTTGTATGAAATGGGATGCAAGGGCCCATCAACCTACAACAACTGCCCCATTGCTAAGTTCAACGATGGCACCAGCTTTCCAATCGAGGCGGGCCATCCCTGCATCGGGTGCAGTGAGCCTGATTTCTGGGACAAAATGAGCCCATTTTTCGAGAGTACCTAAAAACAACTATGAATCGTTTGCTAGATTCCAGAGACAGAGAGGAGATTACATATGGCTAAGAAAATCACGATCGATCCGATCACCAGAATAGAGGGCCACCTACGGATCGAAGTGGAGGTGGCCGGAGGCAAGGTTGTCAATGCCTGGAGCTCTGGTCAGATGTTCCGGGGTATCGAGATCATTCTTCAGGGGCGTGATCCCCGGGATGCCCCCCTGTTCACCCAGCGTTCCTGCGGGGTCTGAACTTACACTCATTACCTGTCCTCGGCGAGGGCAGTTGAAAGTGCTCTTGGCGTAAAGATCCCCGATAATGCTCGTATTATCAGAAATCTACTCATGGGCGCCCAGTTTCAGCATGATCATATCGTCCACTTTTACCACTTGCATGCTTTGGACTGGGTTGATGTGGTCAATGCCTTGAAGGCAGATCCCAAAAAGACGGCAGCCTTGGCGGACAGCGTCAGTAATGCTCCGTGGGGTGGTGCTGCTTATTACAAACAGGTAGCGCAGAGGCTCCAGACCTTCGTGGACAGTGGTCAATTAGGTCCTTTCACCAATGGCTACTGGGGACATTCTGCCTACAAACTGCCGCCTGAGGCCAACCTGATGGCCGCTGCCCATTACATCGAGGCACTTCGCCTTCAGGCCAAAACTGCCAGAATGCACGCTGTATTTGGGGCCAAGAATCCCCATCTCCAGAGCCTGGCAATAGGCGGGGTGACCTGTGTCAAGGATCTGAATCCCGACAGAATTGCAGAGTTCATGTACCTCTGGAAGGAGAGCCAAGATTTCATTGAGAAGGTTTACATACCGGATCTTCTCGCGGTTGCCAGCTTCTATAAAGACTGGGGAGCCATTGGTGGCACCTCCAACTTCCTGGCATGGGGTGAATTTCCCGTAACCGACAAAGAGCCCGATAGCCTCCTAATGCCCAGAGGAGTGATAATGAAGCGGAACCTCCAAGGGGTAAAAATGGCTCAGCAGCAACAGGTCACTGAACACGTGGCCCGTTCCTGGTACGATGGTAGTAAGGACAGACACCCCTTCAAGGGAGAAACCAAGCCCGAGCATGGCGATTACAACACAAATAAGAAATACTCCTGGTTAAAGGCACCCAGATACGATGGCGAACCATGTGAAGTGGGGCCCTTGGCTAGGGTTCTCGTGGCCTACGCCAAGGGTGACAAGGCCACTCAGACGGTGGTGAATAAGACCCTGGCAGATTTGGGTATCCCGGTCACCGCTTTATTCTCCACTCTCGGCAGGACGGCTGCCCGAGGCCTAGAGACCGTCGTCATCGGCCAGGCCATGGAGGGGTGGATCAACGAACTGGTGGGTAATCTGAAAAAAGGAAACGATAAGACCTATACCCCATGGAAGATGAAAGACGGCATGGGATACGGCCTCAATGACGTGCCCAGGGGTAGTCTGGGTCACTGGGTCCAGATCGAGAAAGGGAAGATCAAGAATTACCAGTATGTGGTTCCCTCAACTTGGAATCTGGGACCCCGTGATGCCAAAGGCAAAATGGGTCCGGTGGAGGAGTCTTTGATTGGTACGCCCATTGCCGATCCAAAACGGCCACTGGAGGTACTGAGGACCGTTCATAGCTTCGATCCCTGTATTGCCTGCGCGGTGCATGTGATCGATCCCGACTCCAACCAGGTCTATAAAGTCAGGGTGACATAAGCAGGCCAGATTCACACTTATATCCCCCAGCCGCCTACAGTTGCGGCTGGGGGTTTTTTGTGATGGGCATAGGGCCAGCTTGCAGTGGACAGCGGGCAGCAGACAGCAAAATTCGAATCTAGAGTCGGAGTCAAAGCTGCTGGCTGCCAGTTGCTAGCTGCCAGCTGAATTGCTTCTGTACAGTGTGAAGAAAATTTGTTAGATTCGTCGGAATTTGCACACGGGATTATTGTGTTTCCGGATGGATAATAACTTAATTCTATTAGCCAATGTCAGATAAAAAACTGAGAAATTTATCCTCCACCAGTATACTTCTGAGTATTGTCCGGCGGCGGGTGCAGGTCTTGCTGGCCATTGCCCTGGTCACTCTTTTCTTCGGCTGGCAGGTGCCGAAACTCCACATTAAGACCTCCATCTACGACCTCGTCATCGAGGACCTTCCCGAGACTGCCCACTACAATGAATTCAAAGAAGTGTTCGGCTCCGACGAGATTATTCGAGTTGTGGTAAAGGCAGAAAATGTCTTCGATCCGGCAACTTTTCGCAAGATTGAAGAACTGGTGTCCACCGCAACGGAGATGGAAGGAGTAAGGAGGGTTATTAGCCTACCCGGGATTAAAAGGGACGTAGACCCCGGCGGTAACTGGAGCCTGGATAGGTTTGCTAACATGGTGACTCCCGTTGCCATCTTCAGGAAAAATCTCATTTCCGAGGATCACAAGGCTAGTGTTCTCACCCTTGTTCTGGAGGACGGGGCTGATAGGGACATGGTGATCCAAAGGGTAAGGGAGATGATAGCCGGGGCGAGCAAGGACCTTTCTCTCTATCAGATCGGTATGCCCCTGGTCTCTGAGGCCTTGGCCAATTTTACTAAGAAGGATTTTTTCAGCCTTCCTCCCATAACCTTCTTGATCATTACAGTCATTCTCTTTTTTCTCTTCAGGAACTTGGCTTGCCTGCTGTTGCCCCTCATCAGCGTGACTCTAGCGCTGTTATGGACATTCGGGCTCATGGCCTTGACCAAGACACCTCTTTCCATGATGACCATGATCGTCCCGGTCTTTCTCATTGCGGTTGGCACAGCTTACTGCCTCCACATCGGTTCCGAGTATCTCGTTTCAGCCCAAGAGACAGAGTCTCGAACCGAGGCGGCAGTCTCCACTTTTTCCTTGGTGTCCTTTCCCACGGCCCTCGCCGTGCTTACCACAGCTATCGGCCTCGGCTCGCTTTTGATTAACCGAATTGTTGCAATCCGCGAGTTCGCCCTATTCTCCTGCTTTGGAATGTTCAGTCTCTTGGTTATCGTCCTAACTTTTTTCCCTGCAGCGCTGAGCATCTTTCCCTTGCCCAAGAAAAAGGACGCTGATACCAGCATCAAGCCCCATCGCTTCGATCGCTTTTTGGACTGGGTAGTCAATCTGGACCTGCACAAACAAAAAGTCACCCTGCCGATTTTAGGGGCTCTCGCGTTGTTTTGCGTTATAGGGATTTTGCGCATTCGTGTGGAGACAAGCCCGGTAGAATATTTCAAGAGAGACACCGAGGTGAGCCGCAATTTCCATGACATCTATCGGGATTTGTCTGGAAGCTTTCCGGTAAATGTGGTCATGGCGAGCGAGGAAGAGGACTATTTCGAGGACTCTGAGCATCTCGCAGAAATCGGAACTGTGCAGCAATTCCTCGAGACCCTGCCCCTTGTAGATAAGGCCGTATCTTTCGCCGAATACATGAAACTGGTCAACTACGCCATGAACCAGTTCGATCCTAAATTCTACGCTCTTCCCGAAGAGAGCTTTGAGGTCAGGATGTTGATGAACAACTACAGGATCATGTTGGGCGATGACATGTATTCGCGCTTTATGAATCCTGAGTTGAACAAGGCAAACATTTTGCTTTTTACTCACATAGCCAGTTCCCGGGACTTTCTTAAAACCAGGGACGCTATCCTTGCTCACGTGCAAGAGAATTTCTCCAAAGACCTGAAGTGGGATGTCACCGGACTTGGTATGGTGATTTCGGCTAGCAGTGATCTCCTTACCAAAGGTCAGGTAAAGAGTTTGTCTATTACTGTGGCCCTGGTTTTCTCCATTATGTTCATGCTCTTTCTCTCGAGCAAGGTTGGTCTGATCGCCATAGTCCCCAACATCTTTCCCATTGTCGTTGTCTTCGGGGTCATGGGATGGCTCGGTATCGAACTTTCAATGGTAACCAGTCTTATAGCTAGCATCGCCATTGGTCTGGCCGTAGATGATACCATCCACTATCTGGTCCGGTATAACCGGGAGTTCAAAAAGAGTCTGGACGACAAACTTGCTCTCAGGGAGACTATCAAGCAGGTTGGGCGGCCTATAGTCTTCACCACCCTGACCATTGGGGTTGGTTTCTCCATCCTGGCATTGTCGAGCTTCAAGCCCACGGCCATTTTTGGCATCTTGATGGTAATAACCATGTTCTCGGCTCTGGTGGGAGATCTGATTATCCTCCCTTCTCTCATGCTCCATGTGGAGCTGGTGACTCTGTGGGATCTCTTGCGGCTAAAGATCGGCAGGGACCCGCATCTGGGCATTCCAATTTTCGGCGGTCTTACCCGTACCCAGGCTCACTATGTCTTAATGGCAGGGGCCCTGAGGGAATTTCAGGCTGAGGAGGTATTGTTTCACAAAGGCGAGCCCAGTGACTTCATGTACGCGGTACTCTCCGGCGAAATGGATGTGGTGGATCCAGTGATGGTTGATGGTCAACCAGATGAATCCTCCACAGCTAGATTCATCACCCGTTTGAAAACCGGTGACTTGTTGGGTGAGATGGGTTTTATTCGCTCCGTTCCCCGCTCTGCCACTGTCGTAGGTAAGGAACCTGGGGAGCTGCTCCAAATCAACTGGCGCATGATTAAAAGACTACAATGGTTATACCCCCCGACTGCCCACAAGTTTTTCTATAATTTGATAACCATACTCTCCGATCGTTTGGAAAGATCCACCGACCGCCTCACCGAGATAAGCCGCATTGACTATCTAACCGGCTTAGTTAACAAAAGGGGGTTTGTGGAAATACTGGGGCGTGAAGTTCACAGAGCAAAACGTTACGATTCTAAACTTTCACTATGTTTGATACGGTTGGACTTCCATACTTCCAACCCAGAATTAAACCACGACGACCAAGATGGACTGCTCAAACTCCTGGCCGGAATTATTTCAGAGTCCGTCCGCAGGAGCGACACCCTGGGCAGGGTAGACACCCACATGTTCGGCCTGATTATTCCTCATGCCTCTGCTTCAGAGGCTGAGCAGATCAGTGAGAGGTTGTGGGGTTCGCTGCAAGGGGAGACCCACGAAGATAACGAGATCAGAGTCAGGGTCGCCACTGGCCTGGTGGAGTTTCAAGCTGAGGCCGATGAGACAGAGACTGACTTTCTTGGCAGGGCCACCAAGGAGCTTTTGAGAGCCATGGAGGCTGATGAGCACTTGACTTTTGCAGTCCCCGATGATTTATAGCTGACAGCATGCAACTGGCAGCTGGCAGCTTTTACTCATACTCTAGATTCGCATTCTGCTGCCCGCTGTCCGCTGCAAACTGGCTCCTGGATTCTGGCTCCTGACTCCTTAAAGATGAATCGTATGAAAATGGAAGAAAAACAGATAATGATCCTTGGAGTAGGCAACCTCCTTTTTACCGATGAGGGAGTGGGAATTCGGGTTACTGAAGCGCTGCAAGACCGCTACGAGTTTCCGCAAAACGTCAGAATAGTGGACGGCGGGACCCTGGGACTAAATCTCCTGGGAGTCATTTCTGAGGCCGATCACCTCATTGTGGTTGACGCAGTGCGGCAAGGTGGCGAGCCTGGCTCTCTTTACCGGTTGGCAGGAGAGGCAATTCCCAAGCGTATCCGGGCGAAAAACTCTCTGCACCAGGTGGAGTTTCTGGAAGCTCTAACCTGTTGTCAGGCTCTGGACAAGGTTCCGGAGACGGTGATAGTGGGAGTTGAGCCCGAAGATATTACTACTATGGGCATAGAACTCACCGCAACTGTAGGTGCCAGAGTAGACGACCTAGTTGCAGCGGTTCTCGAGGAATTGACCAATCTCGGGGGAAGCTACTGCACCAGAGAAGAGGGTGACAGTTGCGCTGATTCAGAATTTGTCAGAAGAATCTAAAAATAAAGCATCTTCAGCAAAAAATTTAGGGGCGGACTTCATGCCCGCCCGTTTTATGCTAATAAAGACAATAGAATATCGAACCGCAGAACGAGGAACCGCAGAATGATGAAATGATCACTTCGACATTCGATATTCCTTGTTCGATATTCTGCGGTTTAAAAATTCATTAGTAGCCAATGCTTACACTACCCCCCTATGTCCAATATTTACCAAGCTCGGCTAAAGGGGGAGGAGAAAATAGGGAGTTCCAGGAGAGTGACTCATGTGTTTAGCGATACCGGCGAAGATTGTTAATATTGAAGAGAGCATGGGCACGGTGGACATGGCAGGGATTCAGAAAAAAGTGAGCCTGATCCTCCTAGAAGATGCCCAGGTAGGAGATTATGTCATCGTTCATGCCGGCTTTGGCATACACAAAATAGATGAAGCAGCGGCCATGGAATCATTGCGCGTCCTCAGGGAAATGGCACACTTGTTGGATGTTGAGGACCCAGCCGGACCAGACGAAGTCACTATTACAGGCTTTGGCACCGAGGAGGTCGATTCATAGTCAAGTAGCCAGCCCTTCGACGGGCTCAGGGCAAGTAGT
>JAJDNT010000204.1 GCA_022340515.1 Deltaproteobacteria bacterium | reverse complement strand
CTGTCTGCATACCTCCAGGAAAGCTCAAAATAGCTCTGGGCTCTTGCCTTAGCTATTCCTGCCTCTGGTGCTGAAAGGTCTCCTGCCCCATATCTCAGACACTCAACTTTGCAGCGCACATGAGCCCTATAGCACTTGTAGAAATCAATAAGCAGGAATATCTCTGGATCATCCGCCGAGCGTGCATACGCGGCGAGCAATTCGTGCCCAATATCTGCAAAGCCGTTATAGTCAAGGTCCATTGCCAGGAAAGCCAAGTCAGAAGCCAAATCACCGTACCTGAACCGTTCGTTGAACTCTATGCAATCGATGATGGATATGGAGTCCACAAAATATATGTGGCCCAATCGGAGATCACCATGACAGTCCCGTATGCACCCAGATTTTATGCGGCGGTCAAAGAGGTCCGCTTGTGCGTTGAGAAAAGTCCTCACCCGCCGATGTAGCTCAGAAAATTGCACCCTGTCCAGGACGGTGGTAACAAAAGGATTTGTCTGGACGAAATCCTCCTCGATGTTGACCCAGATAAGTTCCCTGGACCCCATGGCATCAATCTCTGGCCCTTTGTCGGTCCCTTGGTAAAACCGCACCAATATCCGGACCAATTCGCCCAACATGTTCAGGTTGAATTCACCCCGTCGCAGCAGTTGCAGCATCGTCCTCTCTTTTGGTAGTTGGCGCATCTTGACGGCGTATTCCACTGGTTCGCCCGAACCATTCAGCTTGTACCCCGTTGGTTCCTCAGTAATGGGCACCACGCCCAGGTAAACATCTTTGCTGAGACGTTTGTTGAGCAAGACTTCCTGCTCGCAGTATCGGTGTCGTTTTTCCACAGTGGTATAATCCAAAAAGCCAAAATCCACCGTTTTCTTAACCTTGTAAACAAAGTCACCGGTTAAAAAAACTGTCGAAATGTGGGTCTCTTCAACCTGAATCGCGCTGACTGGATGAGGGTAGAAGTCAGGCTTGCTAAAAGCAGCCAGGATCGCGGCTTGATGTTTGCTGTCACTTTGCCTTTCCGCCATCAGCACCTTGACTCCTTTGATCGATCTAGAGGAAATAGCATCTATGTCATTATAGCACTTCTGTTGTGTTCTTTTGCTCTGAGACTTCTTCCGCCGGTTGAGTTGCCATTATCGAAGCATGCAATAAAAAGCAGTACCAGCATACCCCCCATTCCGGTATATTTATTAAAAGATTACAGATTTTAGATTCGAGATTTTAGACGGAGTCCACCCGCCTCGCCTCGGCCGCCCACCTGGGCTGAAGCCTCGCGATGGCGGGCGGTGATCGTCGATGCTTCACTGACGCGACTCTGGAGTTATGACTGCAAAACCCATTATCGTAGTTGCCATTGGTGGCAATGGTATCTGCCCTTCTGAGCCTGGCGCAGAGATGTCTTTCACTGCCCAGCTGGTGCACACTAAGCGAACTCTTTGGAATTTGATCTCCTTGTTCAACCATCACCAGCTGGTCATCACCCACGGTAATGGACCACAGGCTGGTCTGGTCTACGAGCAAATGATTTCCACTACTCCCTTCGGGGTAGTGACCCTCATCACCACTTCACAGATAAGCTCGGCCATTACACGAGCCTACGAGGAACTAATAATAGAAAACAATCTGCAAGGTCTTCCACCCATGGAACCTGTTCTATCATGGGTCAAGGTAGATCCCCGTGATCCCGGTTTTTCCAATCCTAGTAAACCTGTGGGCCAACAACTCTCCGCCGATGAGGTAGCCGAACTATTGAGATATCACCCTGAATACCTTTTCACCAATTATGGCAAGGGTAAACGTAGACTGATCCCTTCTCCCCAGCCTCTAGAAATTTTGAATCTTGCCGATATCCGTGAGGTCATCGAGGACGGTAAGGTGCCGGTGGCCCTTGGCGGTGGCGGCATACCGGTATTTCTCGATAGTTACGGCCGCAAGGAAATCACCAACGGTATTCTCGACAAGGATCTGTCCTCTGCTCTGTTGGCCAGCAGTCTAGCAGCGGAGAAATTGCTCATCCTCACAAACGAGCAAGGTGTGTTCACAGGTTACGGCACTACTGTTCAGAGGTTTCATCGAGAGATAAAGTCTTCCCAAATTAAAAGCTGGCTGGCTGAGGGTGAATTCCCCCCCGGTTCCATGGGACCCAAGGTTGAGGCCACACTTAAGTTTCTGGCAGCCAACCCTGATGGACAGGTCATGGTTGGTCACGTGGAGGAACGAGCGGAAAAACTCCTGGACGGGAGCGCCGGCACCACCATCACTGCCGACTGAGGTGGAAAGCCGGAAATCCGCAATCTGCAATAATCTAGTCCCATGCTCTATGTCCACTTAAAGGTGCATTCTATTATTTTGTGGGTCCACCCTGTTTGATCCATCCCTTATCTCCCATCTCAGATCCCACATCTAACTATACCGATTGTTACGGTATTCACAAAAGTATTGCACATCCCTCCTTAGTTAAGGTAACATTATTGAGTCAATATTGGCCCTTTCTAGCTCAGTAGCGCTTGAATCAAGACTTTCTGCCGAAACAAGACCTAACACTCTGGCCCAGGACTTCTTGTGAAAATGGCTACGGAATGCTGCACCGCTATCTGAATCTCAGACAAGGGGAGATTAGTCATGGAAAAAAATGACCTGATCACCGACGTGGGCGAGATGAAAGATCGGATGATGATCGATCTTTTCAAGAAAAAACTCCAGGAGGCAAAAACTGACCTCAATCAACTACGGGGGAGTTGGGGTGAGGCCAGTGAAATTCTTAAAAACCACTTCGGTAAAATCAGCCGCACCATGGTAAGCAACGAGAATAAACTGCGCAACTTATATCAGGCTGCCATCGAAGAGCTCAAGAAAGAAAGCAGTTAAGCGAATAAACGGCTAGTACCACTGCGAAAACACCAAGACGGCAGCTTGCAACAGGCAGCGGACAGCAAAGCCATTTCATTTACCGCCCGCTGCTTGCTGTTAGCTGCAAGCAGGATTAGACTGCCTCTAAAACGTCTCCCTTCCTTTGCTCCGGCAATGTAACCTCGAAGACAAGTCCTTGTTCATCACTGCTCACGCGCACACTACTGCCGTCCGGCACCTCACCGGCCATGATCTTTTTTGCCAGTGGTGTTTCCACTATTTTCTGAATAACCCGTTTAAGAGGCCTCGCTCCATATACGGGGTCATAGCCTCTTTCGGCTAACAAAATCTTAGCCTGGTCGGAAAACTCTAGTTCAATTCTCCTGTCTGCAAGGCGTCTTTTTAACCAGAGCACCTGGATGTCTACTATTTGCGCCAGTTGCTCCTGAGTTAGGGAGTGGAATACCAGAATCTCGTCTACCCGGTTAAGAAATTCAGGGCGAAAATGCTGGCGCATGGCCTCAAGCACTCTCGACCGCATGCTTTCGTAACTCTCACCGGTGGCGTCAAGGATGTATTGGCTGCCCACATTAGAGGTCATGATGATAATACAGTTTTTGAAATCCACGGTGCGACCGTGGGAGTCGGTTAGTCGACCATCATCCATTATCTGCAGAAAGATGCTGAATACCTCGTGATGGGCTTTTTCGATCTCGTCAAAGAGGATAACCGAGTAAGGCTTGCGCCGCACCGCCTCTGTGAGTTGACCACCTTCCTCGTAGCCCACATAGCCCGGCGGAGCTCCAATGAGACGAGCAACGGTATGCTTTTCCATGTACTCGCTCATGTCAATCCGCACCATGTTGTTCTCATCATCGAAAAGGTTTTCCGCCAGCGCACGAGCCAGCTCGGTCTTTCCCACTCCGGTGGGCCCAAGGAAGATAAAGGTGCCCACAGGGCGATTGGGGTCTTTGATTCCGGCGCGAGATCGCATTACCGCCTCAGCCACTGCTGCCACTGCTTCATCCTGACCAACTACCCGCTTATGGAGATGTTCCTCGAGCTTCAGTAGCTTTTCCCGCTCTCCCTCCACCAGCCTAGTTACGGGGATGCGGGTCCAACGGGAGACGATTTCCGCGATCTCATCATCGGTAACTTCTTCCCGTAGCAGGCGGCCACTGCCCTGTTGGTTCGATAGCTTAGCCTCTTCCGCCTTGAGTTTTTGTTCCATTTCTGGAAGTCGGCCGTGTTTCAACTCTGCCGCCCGGTTTAGATCATATTTGCGCTCGGCCACCGAGATTTCATAGCGTAGTTTTTCAATTTCTTCTCGCAAAGCCTGGACCTTGTGGATGGCAGCCTTTTCCGCCTCCCATTGCGCCCTCATGGTATCAGCCATGGAACGCTGATCAGCCAGCTCTTTCCGGAGGGTTTTAAGCCGCTCCTGACTCACTGCGTCTTTTTCCTTTTTTAGAGCCGCTTCCTCGATTTCTAACTGCATTACCCGTCTGGTCACCTCATCCAGTTCCGCCGGCATAGAATCCATCTCCGTACGAATGGTGGCACAGGCCTCGTCCACCAAGTCAATGGCCTTGTCAGGCAAGAAGCGGTCACTGATGTAGCGATTGGAAAGTATTGCTGCTGTCACCAAGGCGCTGTCCTGAATTCTTACTCCGTGATGCACCTCGAATCTCTCTTTCAAACCCCGTAGAATACTTATGGTATCTTCCACTGTGGGCTGATCTACTAGTACAGGCTGAAAGCGTCTCTCCAGGGCAGCATCCTTTTCTATATACTTGCGATATTCGTCTAGGGTGGTGGCGCCAATGCAGTGGAGTTCACCCCTGGCCAGCATGGGTTTTAGCATGTTGCCTGCATCCATAGAGCCTTCGGCCCGACCAGCACCGACAATATTGTGAAGCTCATCAATGAAGAGCAGAATGGAGCCTTCACTCTCTTTGATTTCCTGCAAAACCGCTTTGAGGCGTTCTTCAAACTCACCGCGATATTTAGCCCCAGCAACCAAGGCGCCCAGGTCGAGAGCAAATATGGATTTGTCCTTGAGCCCCTCAGGCACATCCCCTTTCACTATGCGATGTGCCAGTCCCTCGACAATGGCGGTCTTGCCTACGCCGGGTTCACCAATGAGAACCGGGTTGTTTTTGGTCTTGCGGGACAGTACGCGAATGATTCGTCTAATTTCGCCGTCCCGTCCGATTACCGGATCAAGCCGCCCTTTCTTCGCTTCTTTAACCAAGTCTCGCCCATAGCGCTCTAGAGCCTCATAGGTTGACTCAGGCGTGGCACTGGTAACTCTTTGATGACCCCGCAACTCGGTGAGTGCTTGTAGAAAGCGATCAGTGGTGACCTTGAAATTTTTTAAGATTCGCCCAGCGGCGGTGGCATTGCCTTCATCAATTAAGGGGAGAGTGAGGTGTTCAACTGAAACATACTCATCTTTGAGTCTTTTTGCTTCCTCCTCGGCCTTCATCAAAAGACGGTTGAGTCGCTGGGTCACATAGATTTTTCCCGCCTCAGTCCCTGATCCTGAGACACTGGGCTGCTTTTGCAGCTCCCCTTCCACCTCAGCCTTTAAATTTTCAACGGGTACGTCCATCTTGTTGAAAAGACGAGGCACCAACCCCTCAGGCTGCTCCAGCAGCGCCAAAAGCAGGTGCTCACCATCAACCTCTTGATGACCGTAGCGCAAAGCCTTGGTTTGGGCGTCATGAATTGCTTCCTGCGATTTTTGCGTTAATTTGTTCGGGTCCATATCCTAAGATTCCTCCCAAAATTAAAAAATTCAAACTCGGAGGACCGGGCTTTGAGCTCTCCCCCAGGGCAGCCCTTTCCTTGATGCCTCAGTCTGCTCACAAGCTTTATCGCCAAGTTCCTCATAACTGCCTGCGAAGCCTGGCGACCTCTCGCTCCAGTTGGTCAATTTTATCTAGCAGTTCTAAAACCACGCCAATCCCAGCCCAATTGATGCCCAGGTCGCGGCGCAATCGCATAATACGCCAGATCCTGGGCACCGCAGTTTCCGGAAATAGTAACTGAGGCTCACTTTCCACGGGATCAATCAATCCCCAATCTATCAATCTATCCACCATCTCCGGATGCAAACGGGCGAGACGGGCCAGATCTCCTGCAGAAAGAAGCTCCTCCGAAGCGGGTCGGCTTTCATATCGATAATGCACAATCTGGTATCGAATGCTACTCATCTCTCCTAATTCCCTTTTACTTTCCGCGGATTAAAACTGGACACCTTAGCCATTTCTGCAAAAAGTTCCTTTTCTCTCGCCGTCAAATCTTTAGGAACCACAATTTTTAGCCGGACAATAAGATCCCCCCGCTGTCCACCTTTCTTGGGGAATCCTTTTCCGCGCAATCTAAGCTTCTGTCCGCTCTGGCTACCGGGAGGTACCTTGAGGTTTACCGTGCCGTCCATGGTCACCACCTGCACCGTGGTACCCAGAGCCGCCTCCCAAGGGGCTAAGGCTACCTCCGTTTGGAGGTTGTGCCCGTCTGTGGTAAAGCGTGGATGGGGTTCGATATGCACCTTGAGATAGAGATCGCCCGGGGGTCCACCACCCATCCCCTCCCCACCTTTGCCTGTTAAGCGGATGCGGGTACCATCGGTGACTCCCGCCGGTATCTTCACTTGAATATTCTGCACCCTAGGACGCACCTGCCCTTGCGCATCTATCTCATGTCCCTGCAAAGTCAATGTTCTTGTGGCCCCATGATAGGCGCTCTCAAGGTCAATTTCGATCTCTGCCTCTTGGTCTTGTCCACGCATTACCCACGAACCTTGCCTCGCACTTGCACGACCTCCGCCACCCATGCGTCCACCGAAAAGTGTCTCGAAGAAGTCGCTGAAACCGCCACCGAAATCAAATGCTTCTGCGCCAGGTCCCGTGCTAAACTCGAAGTGGACATTCTCCCAGCCGGGAGGTGGCTTGAAGTCCTGGCCCGCCTGCCAGTTGGAGCCCAACTGGTCGTAAAGCTTTCGTTTCTCCGGATCCTTTAGAACTTCGTGGGCTTCGTTGATCTGCTTGAATTTCTCCTCCGCCCCTTTGTCCTTGTTGACATCTGGGTGGTATTTGCGGGCCAGCTTACGATAAGCTCGCTTTATCTCAGCATCGCTAGCATTACGGCCCACGCCAAGTATTTCGTAGTAGTCTTGAAACTTAACTGACATATAATTTCACCTAAATTGTCTTATTCATTTGAGCATAGCAGACCACTAAAAGCAGGCGCAACCCCACGGAATGGAAACCCTTTTGCGCTGGTCTTCGATCCTGCCAGACTGGCTGCTTTCAATGTACATTTATTTGGCATATCAAAATAATACACTATACAGTGTAATATCTTCTTACTGTAAAAGGTAAGAATTTGTCCGAAGTTTTCAAGAGAACTTTAGAAAAAATCAACACACCGCGCAACCAGCACCCTTTTATCTTTTTCTCGCTGGTGTTATATTAAAGCATAGTTGACCGCTAGACTTTATTGGTCTCACCTTAGCTCGAAGCTCGTGTGATAGGCTGCGGTTGACAATAAGCAATCCTTACTTAGTTTATATATCTAAGTCTGGTACTGCTGACATAGATAGGGAGGTATTCACATGTACTCAGAAGTAGTAATGGATCACTTCAAGAACCCCAGAAACGTGGGTGAAATGAAAGATGCAGACGGGGTTGGGGAAGTTGGAAATCCCATATGCGGCGACATGATGACCATTTACATCAAGGTCAAGGACGACTCCATCGATGACATTAGTTTCCTCACCTTCGGCTGCGGCGCTGCAATCGCTGTCTCCAGCATCCTCACAGAAATGGCAAAAGGGAAGACCATCAAAGAGGCGCAAAAGATCACCAACAAATCAGTTGCCGAAGCGCTCAAGGGTCTGCCCAAAAATAAACTCCATTGTTCCAACCTCGGGGCT
>JAJDNT010000159.1 GCA_022340515.1 Deltaproteobacteria bacterium | reverse complement strand
CTAAACCGCCGTTTCAGTCAGAAATTTCAGCGCAAGCCGAAGGCAACTCCCAAGCTTTCCATCTGTTTCTTTATCAATTCGCTTACTTGGGTAGCAACCTCAAGGGCCTTACGCCCCTCTTCTCCACGCACCATCGGTCTCTTGCCGGTACGCACGGAGTCCGAAAAGGCGCGGAGCTGTTCCTCCAAAGGATCAGTATCAGCAACAGGCAGCTGCTTATATTCGATTTCCGGAAAGCCGTCTGCGCCTAACTCGGGCAGTTTGCGAAACAATTCCACTTCCCTTTCAGCATAGTCTAGGGACAGGTAGCTATCCGGCTGGAATATTCTAATTTTCCTCATTTTTCTTGCAGAAATTCGGCTGGCTGTGACATTGGCTATACAACCACTAGCGAACTCCAATCTTACCGTGGCAATATCAGTGTGAGGAGTGAGTACTTTAGCTCCCCCAACCCTTATATCTTCCAACGGGAAAGGTATCAAGCTCAGGATTATGTCGATATCATGAATCATAAGATCTAGGATCACATCTACCTCAGTACCCCGTTCATTGAAGGAACCTAGTCGATGAGATTCCACAAAAAGTGGCTGTTGTACGTATTCTCTTGCAGCCACCACCGCTGGATTGAAGCGCTCCAGATGCCCTACTTGAAGGACCAACCCCTTTTCCTTTGCTAGCGCAATTAGTGAGTCCGCCTCCTCCAAAGTGACTGTCATGGGTTTTTCCACCAGCACGTGGATGCCTGCCTCCAAAAGGTCTCGGGTTATTCGATAGTGATCCTGGGTTGGAACCACCACACTCGCGGCATCAACCTCCCCGATAATATCCTTGTGCGAGGAGCAGGCTTTACAAGATAGATCCTCAGCCATCCGGCGGGCTTTGCTGGTTTCCAAATCAACTACAGCTACCAGATTGGTCTCTTTGAGGGTGGCATATTTCTCCGCATGAAACTGGCCCAAATATCCGACCCCCACCACTGCTACTCGTGGAGCTCCGTGATTGAATGTCACCCGAGGCTTCACCGGAAGCGGGGTTCCATAAATTTCTTCCTCCGCCAGTTGCAGACTATTCTGCTCCGTGGTGAAGCCATCCAGGTCAGGGGCTACCTCCCTGCCTTCAGACATGGAAAGGATAACGATCCTGGCTTCGTCAGCAGCCTGGATCATCTCCTCCCTGTCGAACATTAGAGTCTTGCCGGCCTCCACAACCAATACCGAAGCGCCTACTTCCTTCATGGTCTCAATGGTCTGGAGCCCTACAGCTGGAACATCGAAACGCAAGTCTTGGTGAGGCTTGCTAACCTTCACCACCACCACCTCACTTTTGCCCAACTGGCCTCCGCGACGTATGGCCTCATCAGTGCCCTCAATAGCCTCCACTGCCAGCACAGCCTGATCTCTTACCAAAATACATTGTCCAATATCCAGTTTTCCAATCTCTTTAGCTAGATTCCAGCCGAACACAACGTCTTTTTTTTCCCTGGAATTGGGTTTTCGTCGCGTGAGAATCCCTGGGGGAGCCAGGAGTTCCGGCAAAAAGATGGTCGAAGGTCTCACTCTGATGCCATGCCTTTCCAACTCTTCGGTAAAACCCCTGAGAATTGCGTCATCTTTTTTATGCAGCATCCGAGCAAGTAATCTTACGGCCTTCCAGTCCGGTCTTATTTTGCTGTAAAGCTTGGTTTTGGCCACGGTGCCAGCCATAGCCACTTCGGAGACCTGGGCTTTTTCAAAGACCTCTATCATCCGGCCGAGCTTCCCTAAACTGACCCAGGCACACACATCTACTTCAGGTTCCAATTGCTTGTCGGTCTCTCCTTCTAAAGCCACCGCCACCACCTCAACTCCATTTTTGCGTGCAGCTTGGGCAAAAAGAATAGGAAACTGGCCTCCCCCTGCAATAAGACCAATCTTTTTCATGGCTTGACTGTTAGTCGTGCTTGGTGCGATTTCGCCCATTTTTCCTCAATGGCCAAAGAAAAAATGTTCGGGTCATATTGAACTCCCAACAGGGAATTACTTCTCACTAATCTTGCTATTCTTCACCACAACCTGAGTAAACCACAAAGGTCACAAAGAACACAAAGAGTTTAACATTACTCCGATAATCTCCTTTGTGCTCTTTGTGTACTTTGTGGTGAAGTATTAAAGGGTAGCCTATAAGCACGTCTCCAAAGCCTCTCCACCCAAACCCAAATCCGCAATCTATCAACGGGTGATCCCCCGTTGCGATCCACGAATAAAATCAACCAATATTTTCACTTCCTCCACATCTCCAAACTGACTCTCAGCAACCTCCAGTGCCTCCGCCAGCGTCCTTTCGGTGAGAAATAAAATACGGTAGCATTGTTTTAAAATCTTGAGTACCGTGGGAGGAAAGTTCTTGCGCTTTAAGCCTACAGTATTGAGTCCATACAGCTTAGCCCGATGACCGGAAACCAGCATAAAGGGTGGAATATCCTTGGTTACCCCGGTCTTGCCACCAATGTAGGCATGAGTTCCAATGCGGACGAACTGGTGTACCGCACAGAGTCCCCCAAGTATTGCATGGTCACAAACTGTCACGTGTCCAGCCAAAGTGGCCGCATTGGCCATTATTACATTGTTTCCTATGATGCTGTCGTGGGCTACATGACTATATGCCATGAACAGGTTGTTATCCCCTATGCGGGTTACTTCATCCCCCCCGACGCTTGCTCGGTTGATAGTGACAAACTCTCTAATAACGTTATTGTCGCCGATTATGGTCTCTGTGCGGCGACCATCAAATTTAAGGTCCTGGGGAGGCGTCCCAACTGAAGCATAGGAATATATTTCGCAACCTTCGCCAATTGTTGTATAGGGGGCAATATGGGCATGGGCGTGAAGTCGACAGCCTCTGCCAATTATTACCTCATCATCAATCACGGCGTAGGGGCCGACAACTGCATCTGCTGCCAGTTCAACCCCAGGATGAATGACTGCAGTAGGATGAATCTGCCCTGTGCTTCCCTCAGCTGTCATCTGCTGGCGTCTCATTTTTTCCTCTTTCAATAGCGGCCATCAGCTCAGCCTCTGCAACTAGGGTGTCTTCCACATAAGCCTCACCTCGCATCTTGAAGACCCTCTGCTTCTGACGGATGGTGGTGAGCTTAAGTCGCAGCTGATCACCAGGAACTACCGGCTTGCGAAATCTTACCTTGTCTATGCCCATAAAGTAGACCAAGCTGCCAGCCCATTCTTTCGGACTGGAGTGAAAGGCAAGTACGCCTCCCACTTGGGCCATGGCCTCAATAATAAGTACTCCTGGCATGATTGGATTCCCAGGAAAGTGGCCTGCAAAGAACGGTTCGTTTATGGTCACATTTTTGATGCCTACAATTTCTTCCCCTTCTTTTAGGCTCTCGATCCGATCTACTAGCAAGAAAGGATAGCGGTGTGGCATGATCTCCATTATTTCTCTAACATCTATCATCACAGACACCCCTTCCGTTTAAGAATCTGTCGCCTGCTCTATTGCAGCTAACCTCTTTTCCAAGTTGAGTATTTTTTTCCTAAGTTCAGGGAGGCGGCTCAATATTTGGCAGTTTTTCAGCCAGTCTCGATGAGAAATTGCAGGACTACCTGAAACAGTTTGCCCCGGGGGAATAGATTTGGCGATTCCTGATTGGGCCCCCACCCGAACGTTATCTCCTATCTCGAGATGTCCAGTTACTCCCACTTGTCCAGCCAGTATGACATTCTTGCCAACCTTAGTGCTACCTGAGATGCCAACCTGAGCTACGATTATGCCATCTTCTCCCACAACTACGTTATGGGCAATCTGGACGAGGTTGTCTATTTTGACTCCCCGTTGAATCCAGGTTTTGCCCATTGTGGCCCTGTCGATGGTGCAATTTGCGCCGATCTCCACGTCATCATCAATTTGAACGATACCCACCTGGGGGATTTTGAAATAGCTGTTGCCGTCCTGGGCAAAGCCAAAACCATCACTGCCCACCACGGTGCCACTGTGGATGGTCACCCGATCACCAATAATGCAACGATCAAGAATTGTAACGTTTGGATACAAGGTTGTATCGTGGCCGATACAAACCTCTGAGCCGATATAAACTCCGCCGTGCAAGGTGACCCGATCCCCCAGTACTGCATAGTCACCCACGTACACGTTGGGTTGGATCGAAACACTATCTCCTAGTTTAACTTCAGCCCCTATGTGAGCTTT
>JAJDNT010000151.1 GCA_022340515.1 Deltaproteobacteria bacterium | reverse complement strand
GTAAATGACACTACGCCAGCATAAAGAAATTGTTTCGTTGGTGTCAAGGCAGGTAAGAGTTCAGATTTGGTGGCCCTGATTAACCTGATATTCAACCAACCTTTTCTCTTGACAAGGAGCGAGGAAATCGGTAGAAGAGTACAGGTTTATCTTGTGAAAAAAAGTTTAATTTGGTGTGATCCCGGCTCCGTTTCCCTGTGAGGGTTGCAACCCGCAGGAATTGTGATCGCGCCATAGAGTCTCACCCTTCATTCCTTAAACTTACACCCCAAAATACCGAGGCGTTCCATGACCGGAGAAAACAAGCAACAGAATTCGGGTCTACTGGGTTGGGTTCTCTTTGTCCTTGGCTTTGTTGGTGCCCTCTTCGTTGGTTGGGTAGTTTTCCCACAACTTCTCTATTCCACCAAGTACCAGCCGATCAACTACAATCACTCCATCCACCAAGAGGAGGCAGGCATGAGCTGTGAGGATTGCCACTCCTTTCGTGAGGATGGAACTTATGCTGGCAAACCCAAGCTGGCTACCTGTGCCGAGTGCCATGCAGAACCGCAGGGTGAAACCGAGGACGAGGCGAAGCTGGTTTCAGATTATGTTGAACCTGAAGAAGAGATTCCCTGGATTTCCTATTCCAGGCAACCAGACAACGTCTTTTTCTCACATGCGGCTCATGTGAAAATGGCTGAAATGGATTGTACTGATTGCCATCGGGATGTTGAGGGGGAGACTAAGGCTCCTCCGGTCAAAATAAACCGTCTTACTGGTTACCCGAATGAAGTTGTGAAAATGTACGTGTGTGAAGACTGTCATGCTCGGGAGAATGTGTCTAACGCCTGTGACGTTTGTCATAAATAGCAGATTGGGAAATTCACAGTGAGGGGAAGGATCTCATGAAATTAGACAGAAGAGCCTTCGTTAAACTGATAGCAGGAGGGGTGGGCGGCACACTTTTGTCGCCTCTGCCATGGAAATTGGCAGATGACACCGCTATCTGGAGCCAGAATTGGTTCTGGCGGCCTTCACCGGAAAGAGGTGGCACCACAGCGGTGAAGACCGTTTGTCAGCTCTGCCCAGGTGGCTGCGGTATCCGGGTTCGACTCGTCAACGGAAAGAAGGCCGTGAACATTGATGGCAATCCCAGCCATCCAGTAAATCAAGGGGGTATTTGTCCTCTAGGCGCTTCCGGGCTCCAGTATTTGTATGGTCCCAGCCGTATCGAGACACCCCTCAAGCAAACGGGCCAGAGGGGGGATGTCACCACCCTGAAACCCATAAGCTGGGACGAGGCTCTGGAGATACTCGCCACCAAATTGCGAGGCATGCGGCAAAAAGCTAGAGGCCTCGTCTGCGTAAGCGGCAAACGGCAGGGTACTGTTCCTGAACTTTTTGCTCGCTTTCTCCATGCCTACGGCTCGCCAAATTACTTTTCAATGCCGGCGGCGGCGGATGCAGAATCCCTTGGTATGCTCTTCAGTCAGGGGCAAAGCAAACTCCCAGGTTATGACCTGGAAAATGCCAAGATGATCGTCAGCTTTGGCACCAGCTATATTGAAGGCTGGGGCGCCCCAGCCCGAATGCTGCTGGCCTATGGTAACTGGCGGAGCAAGTCCAAGCGCGACCGGGTCAGAGTAGTACAGGTGGAGACCAGAGGATCCCTGAGCGCGTCAAAAGCAGATGATTGGGTGGCAGTGGCACCGGGAACAGAGGCGGCACTTGCCCTGGGTCTCGCCCAGGTAATCATAAGCGAGGGTCGCTACGACCGTGACTTTGTCAACCAGTATAGTCATGGATTCGACGAGTTTAGAAGACTCTTGCAGAGGAATTACACTCCGGAGAAGGTGGCTGCCGTCACCGGAGTGGAGAAAGAAAAAATATCTGCCCTCGCGAGAGAATTCGCCCAGGCTAAGCCGGCTGTAGCCTTGAGTGGTTGGGGCCAAGGTAGGATGCAAGGAAGTATCTATGATTTCCTTGCTGTCCAGAGTCTCAATGCACTAGTGGGAAGCCTACACAAACCTGGTGGAGTAACCACAACACCTTCGGTACCTTTGGCTGCATGGCCCGAAGTGGTCCTGGATGCAGTGAGTCTGGAAGGGGAGAAGGAACCCAGGCTGGATGGAGCTAGTGAGTTCCAGGCACCCTTGCCAGCAAGCCTTTTCTATAACCTGGTGAAAAACATTAACCAGGGGAAACCCTATCCGGCCCAGATGCTCTGGGTCTACGAGGCCAATCCTGCCCACGACTTGGCTGATGTCAAACCCTTTATCGAGGCCTTGAGCAAAATTGAGACTGTTGTCTCCTTCTCTTCTTTTATGGATGAAACTACCCAGCTTGCCGACCTGGTGCTACCAGGTCCCACCCACCTGGAAAGGTTGGAGGACGTGCCTACACCGCCAGGGTTGCAGTACCCTGTATTCGGCCTGAGCAAGCCAGTTTTGATGCCACGATTTGCAACCATCCACCCCGGCGATATACTAATTAAGCTGGCAAAATCCCTGAGCGGTGGCGTCGCTTCCAGTTTCCCCTGGTCCGACTATGAAACGGCTTTGAGGCAAAGGATGAAGGGACTGGCCGAAAGGGGTAGTGGTAGAGTAGCGGATGAGCCTGGAGTTGAGCCGTGGAAGGGTGGCCAAGGAAGCAATCTAGCCCCCAACTATGATTCTTTTGACGACCTGTGGGATAAACTCGGCGAACACGGTTGCTGGTACGATACTTCCGCGGCCATGCCGTCTTGGGGTTCGGCTTTCAAGACCCCTTCGGGCAAGTTTGAGTTCTATAGCCAGATAATGCGTCAAATTGGCATAAGGGGTAACGATATAACCTATCTGCCTCATTTCGAGCAGGTGGAGCCAGCTGGCGATCCAAATGAATATCCACTGCTTCTCGTGCCATATGAAACCCTGATTATTAACAATGGCCCGGTGGCCAATCCTCCCTTCATGACCAAGATGCTTTTTGATTTCGAACTGAAAGGTAATGATTGCTTTGTTGAGATCAATGCCAAGACCGCTGCCAGCTTGGGCCTTAAGGAGGGAGATAGGGTTGCAGTTGAAACCGAAAGGGGTTCACTCAAGGCTCGGGTTCATTTGACGGGAGCTGCACGGCCTGATGTGGTCTTTATTCCCACCGGTCTTGGACACAGTGGTTTCGATTCCTACATCAAGGGCAAGGGGGTCAACGCCAACGCCATTGTGGTGGCCCAACAGGATAAGGTCACTGGCCTTGCCACCTGGTGGGGAACTCGGGTGAAAATCTACAAAGTATGAGGTAGGAAATGAGTGGGAACAAGTCAGGGAAACTTAGGTATGGCATGGTCATCGATGTGGACAAGTGCACCGGCTGCATGACTTGTGCAGTGGCCTGCCAGCAGGAGAACAACATTCCATTCAGAGAGGATGAGACCAAAAAGGTGCGCTCTATTACCTGGATGGAAATCTTCTATCTCGACAATGGGCAACCTTATCCGGACCATCGGAAGGCCTATTTGCCTAGACCGTGTCTCCAGTGCGACGCGGACCCCTACCCACCGTGCACCTTCGTCTGCCCGGTAAATGCCACCCAGCGTGATGAGGAGACCGGCTTGGTGAGCCACATTCCTGTACGTTGCATTGGCTGCAGGTATTGTATCTCTGCCTGCTCTTATCACGCCCGCTACTTTAATTGGTGGGATCCCAAATGGCCTAAACCCATGGAAGAGATGCTCACTCCCGAGGTTTCCACCAGGATGCGAGGAGTGGTGGAGAAGTGCACCTTCTGTGTCCACCGGTTGCAGTTGGCAAAAGAAAAGGCCTTTTTGGAAGGTCGGCGAGAGCTGGAAGAGGGAGAATACGTGCCAGCCTGTGTTGAGGCCTGCCCAGCCAAAGCCATGACTTTTGGCAATTTGGCTGATTCTCACAGTGAGGTGGCCAAGCTATCCAAAAGCCCAAAGGCCTTTCGACTTCTGGAAAAGCTCGGCACCAAACCAAAGGTAATCTACCTGAGCAGCCAGGAATGGATTCACAAGCTGGCTGACAACGTAGTTTAGACTAGATTAGAACCACCATGGAGAAGAGAGGAAAACCATGGATTCAGCACTAATTCCTGAAGGGGTAAAACGGTGTTCCTTTAAAGCTTTTTGCCTTTGGCTGCTGGTGATATTCGGAGTAATCGGCTGGGGCCTATTAGGCGGTTTCCTGGTGCTGTGGAAGGGACTGAACGTTACCGGCCTGAACGATTATTTCGGCTTCGGCTTGTATATCACTGCAGACCTGGCAATTATTGCTTTAGGGGCGGGAGCCTTTTTTACTGGCTTTCTTACCTATGTGATCGGTAAAAAGGAACTCAAAGATATTATCAACCTGGCCGTAGTCGTTGGGTTTATCTGCTATACTGGTGCCCAGCTGGTGCTGCTTCTGGAAATAGGTCAACCTATCAGGGGCTGGTTTTCCTTCTGGCATCCCAATGTTCACTCAATGCTCACCGAAGTGATCTTTTGCATCACCTGCTACACCATAGTGCTTACCATAGAGTTTTTACCTTTGATTCTCGAAAATCGACAGCTGGATAAGGTGCCGGAATTCCACTTTTTCAGCCACAATCTCCACGAGATCATGGTGGTTTTTGCTGCAACAGGTACCTTTTTGAGCTTTTTTCACCAGGGCTCCCTCGGTGGTCTTTATGGTGTGATGTTTGCCCGGCCATTCGCCTTCCGTGAGGGGTTTTTCATCTGGCCCTGGACCTTTTTCCTCTTCGTGGCATCCGCCATTGCTTCCGGCCCGGCCCTTACCATCCTTGTAACCATGATGGTGCAGGGTATTACGCGGAAAAAATTAGTCCGCCGTGAGGCCATCTCTCTTTTGGCCAAGGTTACCGGATACTTGCTCGCCTTTTATATGTTGGTCAAAATTCTGGATACGTGGTGGTGGGCGACTCACACCGCACCTAATATGGGTGTTAGTTTCAGCGAATTCTTCCAGGCGCCCTATGGATTATGGCTCCTTTTTGCCGAGATAGTAGTTTGCGGAATTATACCAGCCATCATCTTGCTCACGCCGAAAGCAAGGGAGGATGAAGTCTTGCTCATTGTCGCCTGTGTTCTGGATTGCGCCGGCATAGTGATCAATCGCTTCGTTTTTACCGTGCAGAACCTAGCATTGCCGGTAATGCCCTTTGATCGTCTGGAAATCTACGTTCCCACCTGGCAGGAATGGGCACCTACTGTTGCCGTAATCGCCTACGGTGCTTTGCTAATTTCACTTTCCTACCGATACCTGCCTGTATTTCCAAGGGAGCGAGAGCTTAATCCTATTGATTAATCTTCTCTAGATAATGGAGCAAATAAAGAACCCTGGTTCACCCGGGGTTTTTTTTGCGCCAAGGCTTTCAAGATGTGAGATCTGAGATTTGAGATTGCGGATTTGTCCTTCGGACTCCCGCCCTGCGGGCAGGTTCCCGGTTTCGAATTTCGAATTTAAAAATCCGCAATTAGAAATTCGAAATAAGCTGTGGCTCTATGCCCCATGCCAAATCGCACATCCCATATCATATCAGGTGCATTAATCCAGGCGGATTATGGTGTCCCGTTGCCAGCGCTCGTCGTCCTTCTGTGGATGGTCGACGTTAAAGTGGAGACCCCGGCTTTCGCGGCGCTTGAGAGCGCAGGTCACGATCAACTCGGCAACGGTGGCCAGATTTCGTAGTTCGATGAGATCACTGTTTAGACTAATATGGGGGTAATGTTCGCTGATTTCTCGCTGCACCTGGGCAAGGTGATTTTGTGCCAGGTTTAAGCGGCTGTCCTTCCGGACTATGCCCACGTAGTTCCACATAAGACGACGGATTATGTCCCAGTTGTAGGCTATGAGCACCATTTCACTACCGTTGGCATTGGGTGGCATCTCCAGAGGAGGAACATCTGGAAGGGAGATCTTCTCTTCTGAGGGCAGGGGTTCGTGGTTAATTTGTTCGGCGGCTTTATGGGAGAAAACCAATGCTTCAAGGAGGGAGTTGCTGGCCAGGCGGTTGGCGCCGTGAAGCCCGGTACAGGCTGATTCACCCAGGGCATAGAGATGCTGAATGCTGGTGCCTCCACACTTATCAGTGCGCACTCCACCACATATGTAGTGGGCTGCTGGTACCACCGGTATTGGCTCTTTGCTAATGTCGATGCCAAGGGAAAAACATTTATCATAAATATTGGGAAAACGCTGTCGAAGGAAATCAGCATCGCGATGGGCTATGTCCAGATAAACGCAGTCGTCCCCACTCTGCTTTATCTCAGTATCGATGGCGCGAGCCACGACATCTCGACAAGCCAGATCCTTGAGAGGGTGGTATTTGGACATGAAGGCCTGCCCACGTTTATCGATGAGACGACCCCCTTCACCCCGCACCGCTTCCGAGATGAGGAAGTTCTTGGCGTGGGGATGATAAAGACAGGTAGGGTGAAACTGAACAAATTCCATATTTGCAACTTCTGCCCCTGCTCGGTAAGCCATGGCCACACCGTCTCCGGTGGCCACATCGGGGTTGCTAGTGTAAACGTAAACCTTGCCGGCACCTCCTGTACACAGGAGAGTGTCTCTTGCCAGGAAGGTCAGGATACTATTACCCTCGATATCGAGCACGTAGGCGCCCCAGCATCGTTCCTGGCGCTGGGTGGTCACTAACCCCCTTTTGAGCAGGTGACATTCGACAATCAAGTCGATGGCAATGTGATTCTCAAAGATAGAGATATTGGGGTGCTCCTCGGCCATAGAGACCAAGACTCGCTCAACCTCTCTACCCGTCATATCCTGGGCGTGGACGATACGGCTGCGAGAGTGACCCCCCTCGCGAGCCAAATCGAAGGGTACGGATTCCTTTCGACCTCGCTGAAAACGGACACCCATTTCGGCCAGCTCCCTAATACGGTCAGGGCCATCTTTAATTACCATGGCCACCACATCCGGGTGACAGAGACCATCACCAGCGCTTAGGGTATCCTGAATGTGGAGATCAAAGGAATCCTCAGGACCAAGGACCGAGGCAATACCACCTTGGGCGTAATTGGTGCTGGTTTCCACACTTTCCTTCTTGGTCACCACCGCGACCTTGCGAGTGGATGCTACCTTGAGAGCAAAAGTTAGACCAGCTATCCCACTGCCAATCACCAGGGTATCGAATTCCATGATGTCAGTTGCCATTGTCCACTCTCATTTAGCCTGCTGGGGTAAGGTGAAAATCTTAGACCTACATTTAAATCATAAATGAAATTTTAAAAATGTTAAATGCGAAACTGGGAACCCGCTTGCGGGACTGAGCGGAGCGAAGCGAGCGCGAAGAAATGACAAATGTCATCTTTGCCTACTGGGCAAAACTTGTCCCCTATTAGCCCTTTGAAAAAAAATCGGCCTCATGATATATAGCTGCACGGATTAAAGCTGACAAATGACTCTGGAGGTAAGCATGGACACAGATCAGATGGAGAAAAAAGAGCAGGTCGAAGAGCTTGAGCAGGAACAATCTGAATCTGCAGCAGATCCGGTGGACCTGAACAGGGTCTTCAAGGAGGAAGAACGCGATCTTAATTCCATGTTTCCTGATGGGGAGATGAGGAAATTTCTCAGGCAGGTTGATAAGAATCGGCGCAGTAACCAAAGGTTTCTGACGGGAATGCAAAGAGACAAACTCTGGGAGGAAGATGAGTAGCACCAACTCGAAAACTGTAGCGTCGAGGGACGATGGTGCCATCAAAGCTGTAATATTTGACTGTGATGGCGTCATAGTAGATTCCCGCAAAGCAAACGCCTACCTTTACAATCAGTTTCTCTCACATTTCAACAAAGGGACTCTCAGCGAGGAGCAAATCGATTATGTGCACTGTCACACCTTGCAGGAGTCGCTAGAGTATTTACTCGTCGATGAGAGGCTAATTGAAGAGGCGAAACGGCTTTGGCAGGAAATGGACTATGAGCCCCTCATAGATTTACTTGACTTAGAGCCCGGCTTACTGGAGTGTTTGCAAGAACTTGCACGGCGGTATAGAACTGCCATTGCTACCAGCCGAACAAGGACGATGAAACAGTTGTTACAAAGATTTGGACTCGACCCCTACTTCGACATGGTAGTAACATCTCTTGATGTGCGTCACCCCAAGCCACACCCGGAATCCCTCAATAAAATACTTTTGTCCTTCGAAATCGCCCCTCAGGCAGCTTGCTACATCGGAGACTCCGATGTGGACCGGGAAACGAGCCACCGGGCAGGTGTGCTTTTTATCGCATACCGTAATGAGGAACTAAAGGCGGATCATTATATCTCCCACTTCAATGAACTGATCCCACTGTTGGAGCAATGCTAAAATAAGGTGGGCACGGCCGATCTATAACTAGGCACTAAGCTGCTGAGAAGCCAGGGGTCGGAAGTCGGAGGTCACAGGACTGGTGACAGGGGATTTTGGCTTTTTAATTTCGAATTTCGAAATTTTAACCCTATGCTCCATGCCCTATGCTCTATGCTTTCTCAAATTCGCAATCCGCAATTACTTAAGGTGCTTAGGGCATAGTTCCTGGTTGGGTTCAAGCCGGCCTAGATACTTGGGAAGGTGTTCTTAAAGGAGACTAAGATTTTGGCCAAAGAGCTTCTCCTAATAGGTACGGTCCATCGGGATCCCCTTGGCGCGGTTAGGCTGAGAAGGCTTTTGGCAGAAGAGGGCCCAGTAGCAGTGGCAGTAGAGGTTAGTCCCTACGGGCTTCTCTACAGACAAAGAAACTCCCGCCATTTAAGAAGGCGTCTTGTTAAAAGAGTAAAGAGGTTAGCTTCTGATCTTCAGGTTTCCTGGCGAGAGTGGGGACAGATCAATGCCATAGAGATTCAGCTCTCAGTGCCCTTTGAATATCGCATGGCCCAGAAATACTGCCGAGACACAGGTGCTGCACTTGCTTGCATCGACTCTTCGCTTTGGAGCAAAGGTTGGATACATAAGCATTGGCAGCAATTGCTGAGCAGCGAGAATCTCGAGACATTATTGAAATGCCCTCCCGAGACTCTTTCAAAAGAGGTTGAAAGGGAATACAAGATTGCAGCCCAATTCTTACGCAACAAAGAGGAGCCACTGGCTTCAGCTTTCACTCGAGCCTGGCCTGCTGATCCCATATGGCAGCAGAGAGAGTTGGAATTAGCACAAGAATTAGAGGAAAATTTCGCCAGAGCCCAAGAGGGGCGAGTGGCATACGTGGGAGGCTGGCAACACTTACTTTACCCAAATACTGGCTCTACCCTCTATGATCGTCTTAGGCATCTACAGCCTCGAAGAATTTTGCTGAGCTCTTGGGAAATTGAAGGACACCATGGCTGATACTGGGAGAGAATTCGAAAGATTACTGGAGTTGCTGGCCCGACTCCGGGCTGAGGATGGCTGCCCGTGGGATCGTGAGCAGACACCTGCCACTATAAAGCGCTACCTTCTTGAGGAGGTCTATGAAGTTGTAGATGCGGTGGATCACGAAGCTTCCGATCAGGTGGCTGACGAACTCGGCGATTTAATTTTCATGGCTATGTTTTTAGCGCATCTCTACGCCGAACAAGGCCAGTTCCAGATGGACCAGGTACTTCGCAGGGTGGGCGACAAGATGGTGCGGCGGCATCCCCATGTGTTCGGAGATCTGAAGGTAGGCTCTGCTCGCGAAGTCAAGCTCAACTGGGAGGAGATTAAACAGCAAGAAAAACCCAACAGGCCCTTGAGTGATCGTCTCATTGACATACCACGGGCACTGCCTGCTCTAATGCGGTCACACCGTACGCTGTCTCGGCTGAGCCGGGTACTACGACGTCCTTTAAGCCAGGACTTAGTCGTGGCTGAGTTGGATAAAACATTCTCAAGACTTTTAGAGCAAGAGAGAGCAAATTATGATTCCTTGGGTATGGCCGCTCTAGGCAGGCTTCTGCTACTTCTAGTAGCCTTTGCCCTCCCAAGGGGCATACGTGCAGAGGAAGCGCTCACAGAGGCTCTCGAAAAATTATGTCAGCAAATTGAGCGAGTGGAAACCTATTTAGTTGAAAAGGGAAAAAACTGGGCAGATCTTTCCGAGGAAGAGGAACGCACTCTCTGGGAGAATATTTGAAGCCTTCGACTTCAAGCTGGCAGCGGACAGCTTGCAGCGCGCAGCTACTCACACAATCTCAATATCAGATTCCGACCTGCCTGCTGCTTGCGACCAGCTGGTAAAAAACCCTTGGCCGTGCACCCCGCATCGGGCTCAGCTTTTTCAGGGACCGCCTGCGTTGGCGCTCTGATCAGAGATAACCACGACACAAACTGCAATACTTACCGCTGCTTCCTCCCGGACCTGACGGGGTTCGTATCCGTTTGTTGCGCGGTGTCCAATCAGCACCAAGCACAGACAAGCCCCGGTCGAACTGAAGCTCTCCGTAGGGAATTCAACCCCGCATAAGCGGATTTCGGGCAACAGGGCACCGCTAACTCCCCATCTAGCACGACCAAGGGCAGAATCGAGTCTAGCAAGTATATTACCACATAGCACCCCAAGAAGAAAAACTCAGATTAAAGGGGAATGAACTACTTGTGAGCAGATTCGCCTCTATCAGGCAGGGGCGAAGGGTGCTTCCGGTAAAATGCAGGTAACAATAGTTCAGCGTTTAATTTTCTTCTTTATCGATTCTGTGATCTTCTGTTGTTCCAATCGCTTGACCAGAGTTTCATGTCTTTTTTTGTAGCGCTCCCGCAATTCCTTCGGGGTCAGTTGCACAAAGTAATAACCCACCCTTTGTACATGTACGCATAGGAGGGAATCTGTCAAAATGGAAGATCTGCTGGGAATAAACAAGGTTAGCACGGCAACCACTATCACTGCCGTCACCAGACCCTTGAAGAACCCCAGAATGCCTCCAAGAAGACGGTCCGCCCACGCCATGAGCATGGCTCGGCTAAGTTTCACAAATAGATATCCCAGTAACACGACCGTCAACCAGGTAGCAGTATAAACACCCAAGTAGGCAAAAACCTCGAGATAGGGAAGTGAAGGGAAGTACTTTTTAAAAAGGGGGATTAGGCGGAGGTAGAGATGACCAGCCACAACAAAGCCAGCAATAAGACCCAACAGGGAAGCCACCTGTCGAATCATGCCGCGAATGAGTCCGCGGATTAGGGCTATCGCTAATATGGTTAGGAGTATAAAATCAAGGATGTTCATACAATGCCTCTTGGGCCCAAGAGGTGTCTGTTGCTGGTCGTCCGTAGTCCGTTGTAAAATGGACTTGGAGCGTGGATCACAGGGCATGGAGCTAAAATATGAGAGCTATGACCCGTGCTTTGTGTGGTATCTCTTGAACCTGATTGCGACGGACTACGGACCACGGACAACTGACTCCCGGATGGCGTAGGAGGTACCAGATTAGCACCTGGTCGTCAAGGCTAAATGGTTTTTCTTGTTAAAAGGTGGAAAAATCAAGACACCCATGCCACCCTCGCCGACTTGCAGCCGGTTGTAGTTTGTGTTAGATATCCAAACGGGTTTACAATAACAATATTTGGCCCTCGGATGGTTAAAACAGGTGCTAGAATAGGAGCAAGCCGTTGCTAGTGGCTATATGGCGCACGGCAGAAGGCGTGGGGCGCAAGGAGAAAGAGCTCTGAGTGAATTGCCTTTAGACCTGAAGCTTGTGCCTTTGGCCCGATGGCTGGGCGGAGCTGACACCCAAAACGAACTGAGACACATTGCTGTGGCTGTAATAACTGAAACTGTCGAGCTAAGCACTGATATGGGCACAGACATCATTGACATAACCGGACTGGTAGGTCAGCATCTGGCCCGGAGTGGTATTGTGGGTGGAGCAGTGATTCTTTTTGTGCCTGGCTCAACAGGAGCACTTACAACTATAGAATATGAGAGCGGCGTGATTCAGGACCTTGCTGATGCCATTGAGCGATTAATCCCCCGTGACATTCCCTACGCCCATGATCAGCGCTGGGGTGATGGCAACGGTTACTCTCATGTCCGCGCAGCTCTGTTGGGACCCTCTTTACATATTCCTGTGGTGGATGGACGCTTGAGCCTTGGTACCTGGCAGCAGATAGTGCTTATAAATTTCGACAACCGGCCACGCCGCAGGCGTCTGATTATTCAGGTCATGGGAGAAAAGGAATAGAGAGTTGTCCATGACTGTCAATGCTAGTGCCAAAGGATCAGGCGAACTAATACTTACCTTTGACGATAATGCTTTGCTTCAAAACCTTTGTGGCGAGCGCAACGGCAACCTTAAACTTATCGAAAAAGCTCTCGAGGTAAAGCTCAACCTCCGTGGCGATCAGATTACCCTGTTTGGGGATGAGTCGGATGTAAAGCTGGCGAAGAGAGTCTTGGAAGAGCTTTACGGCCTGCTCAGCGAGGGCTATCCTCTCTATCCGAGCGATGTCAACCATGCAATTCAGATTTTAAGCGGCCAATTCAAGGCCCGCCTTAAAGACATCTTCCTAGATGCTGTCTATGTCACCTCCAAGAAAAGAATAATCACCCCTAAGTCTCTTGCTCAAAAGGAATACATAGAGGCGATTCGGAACTATGACATCGTATTTGGCATAGGCCCGGCGGGCACGGGGAAAACCTATCTGGCTATGGCTACTGCCATATCAGCCCTAAACGGTGGTGAAATCCATCGTATTATCCTTGTACGGCCGGCAGTTGAAGCAGGCGAGAAATTGGGCTTTCTTCCTGGAGACCTTGTGGAAAAGGTAAACCCTTACCTGCGTCCCCTCTACGATGCCCTTCATGATATGATTGATTTTGATCAGACTTCCGCCCTACTGCAGCGAGGCGTCATTGAGGTAGCTCCCTTGGCCTTCATGAGAGGACGCACCTTAAACGATAGTTTCGTTATTCTCGATGAGGCCCAAAATACAACTTCTGAGCAGATGAAAATGTTTCTGACCCGTCTAGGGATAAGTTCCAAGGCGGTAATCACTGGAGATATCACTCAGATTGATCTGCCAAATGGGACAACTTCGGGGCTAATTGAAACCATGAAGATACTTGCCGGTATCCAAGGATTGAAATTCGTCTACTTTACTGATAAAGATGTCATTCGCCACCGACTGGTTCAAGATATAATTAAGGCATACGAAAAGGCTGAAAAAAAGAAGCGAAAATAAGTACTTAGAGGGCGAGACTGGCCAACATTTTTAGTGAAAAAGGTGGCAGTGGCTCACAATTTGCTTGCTCAAAAGCAGCACCTAATACTTTTTTCTCGCTGGGGCGAGGAACACTATGGAGTTCTTAAAAAAAAGGCGACAGCAAAGCGGTGAAACCACCAGACGGTCTGCTGGCATTGATCGTCGTGATAGCGCTCAACCAACTGACGACACTCGCTCCATTCTGTGGCAGAGGGTGCTCCTTCTCGTTGGTTTCAGCTTAATGTTGGGAATTCTGGTTACGCCTCACTATATTGTCCTGCCAGTAAACTTTCAGGTGGGAGATGTGGCAGACCATGATATTAAGGCAGCCCACGACTTTCTGGTGACAGACGAAGCAGCCACCCAGAGCAAGAGAGAAGAGGCGGCACGACAGTCTCTTGCCGTTTATGATCTAGACGAAGAGACAGTCCAAAATCTCCGCCAGAGACTGGGGGCTCTTTTCACCAGCATGCGCTCTCTCTACCAGCAACCAGCGGAATCGAATGTGGTGACCAAGGGGACAGCCGGGAAGGGTCTCAGCGGTATCCATAAGTCCGGGAAAGAGTTGGCCCTGGAGAAAAAGAAGGATTTCGAGACGCAACTGGGGATAACCGTCTCCGATGCGGATTATGCCCTTCTGATTAAAGAAAAATTTGATCCGCGGTTTGAAGAAGCCGTGATAGAACTGGCAGACAGCGTTTTAGCAGGCGGCGTAGTTGGCAATAAATCCTTTCTGCTCAGTCAGATGCAGAAGGGAATAATGCTCAGAAGTGTTCAAAGCGGTGAGGAATCAAGGGTTATGGATCTCCTCAGATTTCTGAGCATCGAGGATGCTCGACGGCAGATTCGACTGAGAGCTAGTGCAATACTCGAAGAGGATGACAGAAAAGTACGCAACACCGTCGTGCATCTGGCCCAAGCATTGCTCCCACCTAATGTTACGTTCAATCGCAATGAGACCGAACTCCGCAGACAAAAGGCGGTGGAAGCCGTCAAGCCCGTCTTTTTTCAGGTCAAAAAGGGAGAGATGATTGTTCGTGAGGGCCAAAGACTAGGTCAGGAACAGGTGCTAAAACTGCAAACGCAGGCCGAGGGTAAGTTTGAGCGCGGGGTGATTTTTACCATGTTGGGCATTGCTTTGATGGGCGGGTTGCTCCTGTTGCTTGCCGTACGTGTGGCGGGTAAATACGTCCGACAATTTCCAACCAAAGTCAAAGATCTGCTATTTCTGACCGTAGTCCTTACCATTTTACTCGTACTCGCAAAGCTGTCGGTAGGTGTGGCCGATGCATTGCACAGTGGGTTTTCCTTTATCAGCCAGGAGGCCATCTTCTATATGCTGCCCATGGCTGCCGGGGCAATGCTAGTTACAATCTTCTTCGGGCCCACCATCGCAATAATATTCACCTTCGTCCTTGCTTTGCTAGCTGCATTAGTTTTGGACCGTCAGATTGACTTATTGTTCTACTACCTCATTGGCTCACTGGTAGCTGTTCAAGGAGTGGTAGTCTGCAGGGATCGCAGCACTCCTTTGAGGGCTGGGCTGACTGTCGGTTTGACCAATGCCGTGGTGATTCTTTTTATGACTTTTGCCTACCAAAGGCTGTTGACCACTCAGACGGGAGTGGCTCTTATTTTTGGCATCCTCGGAGGCATCCTGGCAGGTGTTGTCACCACCGGCTTGGGTCCCCTTGCCGAAATAGGCTTTGGCTACACCACCGACGTCAAGCTTCTGGAGCTGGCAAGTATGGACCAGCCTTTGCTCAGGCAACTCATGGTGCAGGTCCCTGGCACCTATCATCACAGTATAGTGGTGGGCAACCTGGTGGAGGCGGCGGCCAAATCTATAGGGGCAAATTCGCTTCTCGCCAGAGTGGCTGCCTACTACCATGATATTGGCAAGATCAAGAAGCCCCTTTATTTTGTAGAGAATCAGGGAAGGGGAGAAAACAAGCACGAACGACTGGCTCCGTCCATGAGCAGTCTTATTCTCATTTCACATGTTAAAGACGGAGTGGATTTCGCCAAGAATTATCGACTAGGTGAAGCGATTCAGGATATCATTCAGCAACATCATGGAACCAGTCTGATCACCTTTTTTTATCAAAAGGCAATAGATTTGCAGGAAAAACTCAAAAGCAGTAAAGGAGGCGATGTGCCGCCTGTTTCAGAACAGGACTATCGCTACCCCGGACCTAAACCGCAAACCAAAGAGGCCGGCCTGGTACTGCTAGCAGATGCCGTGGAGGCGGCCTCTCGCACTCTTTCCGATCCAACGGCTGCCAGGATTCAGGGACTGGTTCAGAAAATTGTCAACAGGATCTTCTCGGATGGCCAACTGGACGAATGCGAGCTAACACTCAAAGATCTGCATGAAATAGCGAAAAGTTTCATTCAGATTCTCATGGGAATATCTCATCAGCGAATTGAATACCCCGAACCTGCCGCCAAAGGTTCAGAAGGAAAAGCTCGCGCCAATGGAGATCCAGGTCAACGACCAACAAAACGAGATCGCAACGGAGCTCGAGAAGATAAAGTCGAAGGCGAGGAAGATCTTAAACGCCTTGGCATGTTATGATAGCGAACTGAGCATTGTCTTGGTGGATGATGAGCAGATGAGTTCGCTCAACAAAAGGTACAGAAACCGCCGAGGCTCTACCAACGTTCTGGCCTTTTCAATGCGTGAGGGTGAGTTTGGTGACATCTCCCCAGAACTTCTCGGTGACGTTATAATTTCCCTTCCCACAGCCCAGCGGGAGGCCGAAGAGGCGGGCATTTCCCTCGACAACATGATCTCGCGTCTCTTAATTCATGGGATTTTACACCTAGTTGGTTTCGAGCACGATCGAAGCGAGGATGCAGCCAGAGAAATGGAAGAGCGAAGCTTCGAACTGCTAGCAATACTCGATTAACACCGTCCATGTAGTCCGTTGTCCGTGGCTGGCTGTCCTAGGTCTCATTCTAGAGACGGCGAGGCTCGCTATTAATATAGTTGTAGTCCTTTGGAACGTTCTGAAGATTTCTTATGGTGAGCCTTTCGCTGCTGACACTGGGCAGGGTCATACTATCTAGAGTTGGAGACCTGGGAAAATTCATACCCAAGTTTGTCTCGGAGAATCCGGCTAGCAAATAGTGAATTTTGAGGAAGTATTGTATTAAATCGGTGATACAAAGGACAACGTATCCGCCTCAGGCGGAACAACGGACACACTGATTGGAGGTGATAGGCGTGGCTAAGTTGGCAGTGAGTGTGGATCATGTGGCTACATTAAGGCAAGCGCGCCGAAGTTCGGAACCAGATCCAGTAACCGCGGCGGCTTTGGCTGAACTTGCGGGCGCCCAAGGAATCGTGGTGCACTTGCGCGAAGATAGGCGGCATATCCAGGATCGTGATCTGCACGTTCTCAGACAGACGGTTAAGACCAAGTTGAACCTGGAGATGGCTGCAACGCAAGAGATGCTCAAGACAGCCTTGAGCGTAAAGCCAGACATGGTTACCCTGGTGCCTGAGAGAAGAGAAGAACTCACAACAGAAGGCGGTCTAGAGGTTCAGCTAAACAGAGATAATCTGAAGAAGTACGTTCGACTGTTTAAAGACGCTGATATCACAGTGAGCCTTGTGATTAACCCTGACCTGGACCAAATAAAGGCGGCCCAGTGGGTAGAGGCGGATTACATAGAAGTGCACGCAGGCTCTTTTTGTGAAGCCCGGACACTAACTGAAAGGCAAGAAGAATTCGACCGAATTCAAAACGCGGTAAAGCTGGCTCACAAAGTAGGTCTGGGAGTAACCGTGGGTCACAGATTGGATCATAGTAACATTGGCTGGTTAGTGGATGTCGCTGAAATCGAAGAGTTTGTTATTGGCCACGCCATTGTTGCTCGGGCGGTGCTACATGGTTTTGAACGAGCTGTTCGCGAAATGGTAGAGTTGATCAACTGGGGCGCGGGTTGGCGGCGGACTGGTCCATGATCAAAGGTATCGGTGTTGACATAGTCAATATACACCGTATGGAGCGGGCGGTAGATCGTTGGGGTTCTCGTTTCTTGAGGCGTATTTTTACTTCAGCTGAGATCGAACGCTGTGGGAAACGAGCCCGGCCGGCACAGTGTTTTGCTTCTCGTTTCGCCGCCAAAGAGGCTTTCGCTAAGGCTTTGGGCCTGGGTATGCGGCAGGGCTTGCGCTGGCGCGACATCGAAGTTGTGCAAGATCATTTCGGCAAACCAGGCCTGCAATTGTACAACAAGGCTCAGAAATTGCTGGCGGGCCTGGAAGCTAAGAGAACCTGGTTGAGTCTCTCGGATGAAGGGGACTCCGCTCTTGCGGTGGTTGTCCTTGAAGGATAGAGAGAATGAGAGCGGTAACAGCTGAAGAAATGGCAGAAATGGACCGCACCGCCATTGAAACCGTGGGTATCCCTGGTGTTGTTTTGATGGAGAATGCCGGTCGTGGCGCCACCGAGGTAATGTGGCGCTACTTTCCCGATCTCAAGAGGAAACGGGTGGCGGTGCTGGCCGGCGGCGGCAATAACGGAGGCGACGGCTTTGTTATTGCCCGCCATCTCTGGCAGCAGCGAGTGGAGGTCGCTGTGTACCTCCTAAAAAAGGGGAAGAGCTACAGGGGTGACGCCAAGGTCAACCTCGAGATTATTGAGAAGCTCGGCCTTCAGGTGAAGGAATACCCCGACAACAAATCCCTTGCCGGCCTGAAGAGAAAGTTGGCGAAAGCCGACCTTTTAGTGGACGCTGTTTTCGGAACTGGACTCAATGCTCCTGTACGGGGCTTTTACCAGAAAATAATAGAGCTGGTTAACCAGCTTGGCCGACCGGTTCTTGCCGTTGATTTGCCCTCTGGGCTGAGTGCCAGCAGCGGAGTGCCATTGGGGGCCTGTATACAGGCCACAGTGACTGCCACCTTTGGGCTTCCCAAGGTAGGTCAGCTTGTAACCCCAGGATGTACCTACGTGGGTCATCTAGAGGTGGTTGATATTGGTCTGCCGAGAAGTGTGACAGAGGCGGCAGAGCCGCCAAGGCTTTGGTTGGAAGCAAGGGATCTTGCTCCCCTTTTTCCCGCGAGATCTCTTGCCAGTCACAAAGGTTCTTTTGGTCATGTCCTAGTTGTGGGCGGCTCAGTGGGAAAGACGGGAGCAGCTGCCATGGCCGGATTGGGCGCGGCACGTGCCGGTGCCGGTTTAGTAACCCTTGCGGTGCCTACCTCTCTTCACGGCTTAATGGAGGTCAAGCTCACAGAGGTTATGACTGAGCCCTTGGCCGAAACGGCTGATCAGACAGTTGGCACGGCGGCTTTGCCCCGGTTGCACGCACTACTCAAGGGCAAGCAAGCCCTGGCTCTGGGGCCAGGGCTTGCTGTCGATGGAGAAACAACGAAGGTGGTACTGGAGTTGGTGAGGAACTGCCCCTGCCCGGTTGTCGTCGATGCGGACGGGATTAATGCACTGGTTGGTCGGCTGGATGTGTTAAAAAGAGCGCGAGCACCGGTGATTTTGACCCCTCATCCGGGCGAGATGGGACGACTGGTGAAACGTAAAGCGGAGGAAGTCCAGAATGAAAGGCTTTCTCTGGTTCAGTCCTTCAGCGAGCAATACGGGGTAACTCTTGTACTCAAAGGTGCCAGAACCGTAATTGGAGGCTCTGAAGGTCGACTGGCAATAAATAGCAGCGGCAATGCCGGTCTGGCCAGCGGCGGTACAGGAGACGTTCTTACCGGTTTGATAGTCGGTCTTTTGGCTCAGGGACTTTCACCCTTTGACGCGGCCTGCGCGGGCGTCTATTGCCACGGCAAGGCGGCAGATCGCTTGGCCAACCGCTGCGGTGATCGTGGCATGCTGGCAACGGATCTCCTACCGGAGATACCTATCATAATGAAATCATTGGCTGAACAGCAATGAAAGAAAAGTGTCTAGAGTGCCAAAAATGCCTAAAATGTCTAAAATGTCTAAAATTATAAATACACATAGCTGCAAGAGAATAGATCAAATGAACTCCCGCCGCGTCCCTGCGCCTGCCCGCCATAGGCTTTGCCTTCAGGCGAAGCGGGCGTGTCGTTCCACTCTGTCTTGTGCCTAGTGCGTTTACTAAGGATCACCAGAGTCGATGAGAGATGATAAGCCACTATGCACCTGGGAAAGAAGCACCAAAAGCCCTGAACAGACTCAATCGCTCGCCGAACAGCTTGGGCGGCTTTTGCAACCAGGTGATGTAGTTGCTTTGGTGGGCGAGTTAGGCAGCGGCAAAACCCTTTTCTCTCAGGGCCTGGCTCGCGGGCTAGGGGTGCCGAAGAATTTCTATATTACCAGTCCAACCTTTGCCATCATCAACGAGTATCCGGGTAGGGTTCCCTTTTATCATCTGGATTTATATCGAGTGAGCAACCGTGCAGAGTTATCGGAATTGGGACTCGAGGAAATTCTCTACGGCCTGGGGGCAGTAGCAATTGAATGGGCTGAAAGGCTAGGCCAAGATCTGCCGGTGGAGCGACTAGAAGTTCACTTGAAATTTCTGGGCGAAGAGGAAAGAGACATCACCTTCTTAGCATTTGGAGACAAATCAGCAAAGCGACTGACCACACTCATGGGCTTTTACAAAGAGGTTATGGAGAAGTCCTAAATCCCACATCTCAAATCTCACATCTAATTATTTCAGCTACTTTTGAATTGTCATATTCCTGCCCTTCTTGTCTTTTTTTCCATTGACAGTTTTATAGGTATAAGTCATTTTTATAATTTTGTAAGTTATTTCTGTTTAATTTTTGAATCCTTTTGGCGAAATAACCTAGTCTAGGCTGTATTGCTCTGTTGGAGACAACCCAATGGCGCTTATTGTTCAAAAGTACGGGGGTACCTCGGTGGCTGACCCCGAAAGAATTAGGGCTGTGGCCAAAAGGGTCATAAAGACCCGTGAGGCCGGTGATGATGTAGTAGTGGTGCTCTCCGCCATGGCCGGAGAAACAGACAGACTCATTGAGCTGGCCCACAAGATGGCGGAGGAACCGGACCCCCGGGAGCAGGATGTGCTCCTAGCCACGGGCGAGCAAGTCACAATTTCTCTGTTTAGTATTGCCATAAAGCATATGGGACATGAGGCCCAGTCTCTATTGGGTCATCAGGCCCGTATCTACACAGATCGTGCCTACGGCCGCGCTCGGATAAGTGAAATTCGCACAGAACCAATCTGGCATAATATCTACAAAGGTTGTATTCCAGTTATAGCCGGCTTTCAGGGCTTGGATGAGAGAGGCAACATTACCACCCTCGGCCGAGGAGGTTCAGACACCACGGCCGTGGCGGTGGCTGCAGCCTTGGCCGCAGATGTCTGTGAAATCTACACTGACGTAGCCGGCGTCTACACGACAGATCCAGATATTTACCCTAAAGCGAGGAAGCTGCAGCGAATTTCCTACGATGAAATGCTCGAGATGGCCAGCATGGGGGCCAAGGTGCTGCACATTCGCTCGGTGGAATTTGCCAAAAAATATAATGTGCCCGTTCATGTCAGATCATCCTTTGTGGATGAGCCTGGCACCATGGTGGTTAAGGAGGATAAGTCCATGGAACAAGTCGTGGTATCAGGTGTCGCGTATAGCAAGGGCGACGCCCGCATAACCCTGGCAGGGTTGCCTGACGTGCCCGGCGTTGCAGCCAGGATATTTACCGAGATTGCCAGTGAAGGGATCGTGGTGGATATGATCATTCAGGGGAGCACTGGCGACACCAAGCTGGCCAACCTTAGCTTCACTGTGCCTCGCCTAGATCGCCAGGCGGCCATACGCGTTTTGGAGGGGATGAAAAAAGAGTGGAAAGATCTGCAGATCTCCAGTGATGAAAATATAGCCAAGATCTCTGTCATAGGTGTGGGTATGCGTCACCATGCCGGCGTTGCCGCTAAAATGTTTCAGGTGTTGGGCAGCGAGAATATCAACATTCATATGATTAGTACTTCGGAAATAAAGGTTTCCTGCGTGATTGAGGATCGCCACACGGCGAAGGCAGTCCAGATTCTGCACGATGCTTTCGAGTTAGATAAACCATTGCAGCACGAGATTCCAGAATGAAGCCATGTTGCGATTTTCAAGAAAAGTAAAATGTTGGATGCTGGATGTGCCATGCGAGATAGTTTACAGTCTTGGGGATGGAGACTATCGATTAGGTGATAAAACTTAAAAAAATAGGAAGAACATATGCGTAAGATTGAGATCTATGACACGACACTTAGGGACGGGACCCAGGCCGAGGACTTCAACCTTTCTCTGGAAGACAAAATTCGTTGTTCCAAAAAGCTCGACGAGTTGGGGATACACTATATTGAGGGTGGCTGGCCAGGGTCGAACCCGAAGGATGTTGCCTATTTCAAGGAAATTAAAAACTACGAGCTGAAAAACTCCAAGGTGGCGGCTTTTGGCAGCACCCACAATCCGCGATTCTCGGCAGAAAAAGACCGCAACTTGGGCGCTCTCCTTAAAGCAAAAACAGAGGTAATTACCATCTTTGGCAAGAGTTGGACCGTCCATGTGCGGGACGCGCTGCGAACGACTCTGGAGCGCAATATTGAAATCATCCGCGGCTCCCTGGCCTTCGTGCGGCCAAAGGTATGGAAGCTCATCTATGATGCCGAGCATTTTTTCGACGGTTTCAAGGCTGATCCCGAATATGCTCTTGCCACCCTCAAGGCCGCGCTGGAGGGAGGGGCTGAGTGTTTGGTACTTTGTGACACCAATGGCGGGACCCTTACCACCGACCTTCAGAAGATCATCAAGCGGGTCAAGAAGGAGTTCCCTGAGGCAGAGCTTGGCATCCACACCCACAACGACTCTGAGTTGGCTGTAGCCAACTCGCTGGCGGCGGTGGCATTGGGGGCAAACCAAGTACAAGGCACCATGAATGGGGTGGGGGAGCGCTGTGGCAATGCCAATTTGTGTAGCATTATTCCAGCCATTAAGCTGAAACTAAAGCTAGATTGCATCACAGATAAACAACTCAGTCGACTACGCGAGACTTCTCGTTACATTCTCGAGCTGGCTAATGTTCGGCCATTCAGGTACCAGCCTTATGTGGGTAGAAGTGCCTTTGCCCATAAGGGTGGGATACACGTGGCGGCAGTTGAGCGCAACCCCGAAACCTATGAACACATTTACCCCGAGCTGGTTGGCAACCGTCGGCGCGTTCTCGTGTCAGACCTGTCGGGTCGCAGTACCATAAAGCAAAAGGCAGAGCAGTACGGTATCGAGATCTCCAGCAAAGACCCTGTTGCCATGCAGGTTCTGGAAGAGCTCAAACAGCTCGAGCACGAGGGATTTCAGTACGAGGCGGCGGAAGGATCTTTTGAGCTCTTATTGAACCAGGCCCTCGGAAAGGTAAAGCGGTACTTTGAGCTCGTGGGCTTCAGGGTCCTGGTATCCAAAACTGATGAGGCCCAACCTTCCGAGTCTGAGGCTACGGTGATGGTCAAGGTTGGAGGAAAAGTTGAGCACACAGCTGCCAGCGGTGTGGGGCCGGTGAATGCCCTGGACAACGCTTTGCGTAAGGCTTTAGAGAAATTTTATCCCGAGCTCGCCAGCATGAGATTAAATGACTACAAAGTTAGAGTTTTGCCGGGTAAGGAAGGAACAGCCGCCAAGGTCCGGGTGCTCATAGAGTCTGTAGACAAGGACTCCATCTGGGGTACGGTGGGAGTTTCGGAAAACATTCTGGAGGCAAGCTGGCTGGCCCTGGTGGACAGCATTAACTATAAGATGTTCAAGGACGAGAAAGAACAGAAGAAGAAGTAACGATTTACCCTTTAGTTAGACGGACACCTAGACAAAAATTCGATAAACTTTGTTTTCAAGGCGCCTTAGGAATATTGGAGTACTGGAGTATTGCAGGAAAGTCACGAGTAATAAAGAATAGCCTTTGAATTTTGAGCTCCAAATAACAATACTCCATCACTCCAAGATACTATCCTCTGCAGACTGAACCTTTCGTGATCTGCTGACAGTGAAAACCCTGACTCCCTTAGGTTACATGAACTCTTTCTCCCGGTCTCAAGCGCAGGTAGTTTTGCTGGTGTCACTCCTGCTACTGTCTGTCTACGGCTGGAGTCACTATACCCGGCATAGTGAGTCGAGAAAACCCTCTCAACTTCCGACGAAATACGTCTTTATCCAAATTGCCGGCAAGGTAAAAAGTCCAGGGACATACTCCTTCTCTAAAGCAGTTACAATAGCTCAGCTGGTAGCTCGGGCTGGAGGACTACTATCTCCGTTAAGGCCGGCAGACCAATCGGCATGGTCTCAAGGTCAAATAGAAAACGGGAGAAGAATGCAAATCATAATTGATCCAAGGGGGTTTGCCTGCCAGAGAGTGGAGTGGATGGCGGTGCCCCTCCGTCTGGCTTTAGGGGTGCCGCTTGATGTAAACCAGGCCTCCGTAGCTGAATTGAGCCAAGTCCCTGGCATAAATCATAAGTTGGCCGATGGGATTGTGGCTTTGAGGTTTCGTAAGGGGGGATTCTCCAAGTTAGAAAATCTTTGCGAGGTAAAGGGAATAGGCCCCGCCACGGTGAGGCGGCTCAAGCCGTACCTTACACTAGGCACTAACGACTAGGCACCAGGCACCGCCGAGCAGGCAGCCCTTCGACTCCGCTAAGGACAAGCTGACAGCGGACAGCAGGCAGTAGTATAATGAGACTCAAGAAATCTGCCTGTTGCTAGCTGGCGGCTGTCAGCTGGTTTACAACCGTCTGACCCTAATAGATCTCCTCTTCTCCCGCGGTATCTCCAATGTTACCGCAGTTCCCTTCCCGACCTCACTATCAATTTCAATACTTCCGCCGTGATCGTGAACGATTCTCTGACTTATCGTAAGGCCGAGACCCACGTGGTCGTTTTTTGTAGTGAAAAGAGGGTCAAAAACCAGGGGCAGGTTTTCCGGTTTGATGCCGATGCCGTCGTCACCTACGCCAAATCGGATGCGGTCTCCACTTTCGGCCACATGAAAATTGAGCACCACCCTTGGATCTCCCGCTTCCAAGGCATTTGTGAAGATGTTGGCCAAGCATTGGGCGAGGGTTTCCACATCCATAAAGGCACGGAGCGAGCGTAGTTTTTCCCCTGGAGGTTTTTGCCAATCCGAGGCTGCCCCCAGTAAAGCCTGGGGAACCAGATCGATAGATCGTTCCAACAGGTTTTCGAAATTTTCTTCTGTCATAGTGGGGAGGGGTAGGGTGGTGAAACTGGCCAGATTCCTGAGGAGATTGTCCAACCTGCTGGCTTCTTGATAAATGATTTCCTTGTAAAGCTGTCTGTCTTTTTCGTCCAGGCCCTTTTTGAGTAGACGGCCGGCAAATCCACCAATTGCAGCGATCGGGTTGCGGATGTGATGCGCCATCTGGTCCACGACTTTCGCCATGGACCGGACTCGCTCCGTTTCAATGGACTCGCGCTGGAGGGTTTTTAGAGTTCCAATGTCCTGAATGGTTAAAACAATAACATCCTTGTGGCTGCCGCGGTAAAGGAATGTAGTGAGGTAGGCGAAGAACTTCTGGTCTCTTCGATCCCGGAGGAGAGCCTCTCCCTCGAAGCTTCCTTTATCCAGAGTGAGTTTTATTATGTTGGGTAGAAAGATGTCGTAGTCATCTTCCAGGAACAAAGAAGAAATCGCATGGTCATTCCACTCGCCCGGCCTGAATCCAAATAGTTGCTCAGAGAAATTGTTGGCAAACAAAATTTTTCCTGAGGGTTCAAACAAAAGGACTCCGTGGGGGATAGACTGGAGAACTGCTTCGAGTAGGGCCTGATCAAGAGGGCTGGAATCGGTCATCGCTATTTTCCGGGAGGGTTAGAAGTCGAACCATGTACAGACACGCAATGATTCTAGAACGTAAAGGAGCTTGAGTCAACGAGAGAAGGACAGAAAGGTCTAAACTAACCACCTATGGCAACCATTGGGCGGCTTTGACATTTGCGGAAAAAGTCAGGCTGGAGGCTATGTTTTTCGGGCTTGTTGACAATAGAATCTCTGAGAAATTGAGACAGCTCAGAATCTGTTGCTCCTTGGCGGAGGGGTGTTTTAATGTCCACTTCCTGGTCGGAAAAAAGACAATTACGCAATTTACCATCCGCGGTGAGGCGTAAGCGATTGCAGGTGGGACAGAAGTGGTGACTGATCGGACTAATGATGCCGATCATGCCTGGCGCGTCCGGCCAGCGGAAATGGCGAGCAGGGCCGTTGCTGTGCTCAGGGGCCACTTGTGCCAACGAGCCCACCTGGCGGAGCTTTTCCAGGATCTCATCGGCGCTAAAGTAATGCTGGAGGTTCCATTGTCTATCGTTGTTAAAGCCCATGAACTCTATAAAGCGAATGTGATAAGGGTGATGGAGGCTCAGTCTCGCGAGGTCGAGAACTTCGTCATCGTTGATCCCCCGCATTACCACCACATTTATTTTTACTGGATTGAACCCGACTCGCTCGGCAGCCTGGATTGAGCGCCAGACTCTATCGAACTCGTCACGACGGGTGATGCGAAAAAATTTCTCACGTTTGAGAGTGTCGAGACTAATATTGACGCGGCGGATACCGGCAGCATAAAGGTCTGGGCCGAGTTCTTCCAGGAGTACTCCGTTAGTAGTGAGGCTAAGACTCTGGAGACCGGATATTCTGGTCAAACGACGACAGAAGTCAACAACTCCCTTACGGACGAGCGGTTCCCCTCCAGTAAGCCGGACCTTGTTTATACCCATGTTCACCGCTATTTGAATGAGGCGGAGGAATTCCTCGTATGAGAGGATATCTTCGTGCTTTAGCTTGACTGCACCCCCTAAGGGCATGCAATAGACACACTGCAAGTTGCAACGGTCAGTAATGGAAACCCTGAGGTAGTCAATAGGTCGTTGGTAGCGATCAGTAGGCGGCGTCATTAAACTCTTCCAACAACAAAGCGAGGATGACCCACTAGAAGTCGAAAAATGTTTTTATGTCACTATTGTCATAATAAAAGAGGAGGTAGAGGAAGTCAAGGAATTCGGAAAATTCGCATAGTGTAAAGAGCAAAGACAGCGGGGAGCCCTTCGACAAGGCTCAGGGCAAGCTTGCAGCTGGCAGCAGACAGCATGGCAGTGTAAGGTAAGAAAGGCTTTTAACAGAAAGGCATTTAAGATCATAGTGGGAAAATTTGTTAATCGTCGCTGGTTAATCGGTCACAAACAGAGTAAGATTATTTCAGTGGGATAGCTGCGGGCTGTCGGCTACCAGCTCTGCCTCAGCCAACTGAGAACCGTGCAGCACAAAGAAGAACTGGAGAGGTAGGACTGGTGATCGTACTGGGGATAGAGAGCTCTTGTGATGAAACCGCCGCGGCAGTGGTGGAGGATGGGCACCGCATTCTTTCCAGTGTAGTTTCCTCTCAAGTCACAATCCATCGACCCTATGGTGGTGTGGTCCCAGAGCTGGCGTCCAGACAGCACGTAAAAGTAATAATCCCGGTGATTTCAGAAGCCCTGCAAAGGGCAGATCTGCAGATGTCCTCAGTAGATGGTATTGCTGTTACCCAGGGACCTGGGCTGGTAGGATCACTCCTTGTGGGCATTGGGGTGGCCAAGGGGTTGGCCTATGCCACCGGAAAACCGCTGGTTGCTGTAAACCATCTAGAGGGTCACATTCAGGCCGCTTTTATGCAGGAGTCTAATCCCTCCTTTCCGGTTGTTGCCCTGGTAGTCTCCGGAGGGCACACCAATATTTATTTGGTTGAGGATTACGGCAACATTGATTTGCTGGGGCGGACCAGAGACGACGCTGCTGGCGAGGCCTTTGATAAGGTGGCCAAATTTCTGAACCTTGGTTACCCCGGTGGAGTGATTATCGACAGGCTCGCTCGCAAAGGAAATCCTCAAGCCATTTCCTTTCCACGGGCCTATTTAGAGAAAGACTCACTGGATTTCAGTTTTAGTGGAATCAAAACCGCAGTGGTCAATTTTGTCCGTAAATATGGGGCTGCCAACCAGCAAAATGAAGGTAGGCCATCAGGAGTCAGTGGGATCTCGGCAAAGGAGCTGCCGCTTCCGCTTGCCGATATCGTGGCAAGCTTTCAGGAGGCGGTGGTTGAAGTTTTGGTGGAAAAGACTTGCACCGCGGCGAAAAGATTCAAGGTAGGTCAACTGGTGGTTGCTGGTGGCGTAGCGGCAAACAGCCGTCTGCGCCAACGGCTCCTGGAAGAGGCGGCTGGCTTGGGTCTTGCCTTGAATTTGCCCGAGCCGGAGCTTTGCACTGACAATGCAGCCATGATAGCAGCTGCCGGTTTTCATAAGCTCAAGCAAAAGAGCGGTCCCTGGGACCTTAATTTTGACGCGATTTCTCGCTGGCCGGATAAACCGGCAGACAGCTAGCAGTCTGCAGTAAGCACTAGGCACTAAGGGATAAGCACTCAACACCATGTGGTGACAGGAGATTACTATGGCTGAGAATTATGGCAAGGTACTCTTAACCGGAGCTACGGGATTTGTAGGGGGACGTTTGCTCCATGCCCTCACAGGACATGGGATGAATGCGCGGTGCTTGGTACGCTCGCCTGAAAAACTCACGGGCAATCTCTTTTCAGAGGAAGGGATTGAAATAGTTAAGGGCGATCTGCTGCAGGAGGACACCTTGGATTCGGCCCTCGAGGGGATCGAAGTGGCCTATTATCTGGTGCACTCCATGGGCGGTCGTACCATCGGTGAGAACAAGATTTTTGCAGAGCGAGACCGAGTGGCGGCAAAAAATTTCATCCGTGCTGCGGATAAGGCCGGAGTGAGCCGGGTCATTTACCTGGGAGGTCTTGGCGAGACCGGTGATAAGCTTTCCAAACACCTAGCCAGTCGGCAAGAAGTGGGCGAGATACTGGCCTCAGGACAAGCGCAGGCTACTGAACTTCGGGCCCCCAACATAATGGGCGCAGGCGGAGCGCCTTTTGAAATGCTGCGCTATTTGGTTGAACGGCTGCCAGTAATGGTCTGTCCTAAATGGATTGAAACACGCTGTCAACCCATCGACATTAGGGACATGGTCAACTATCTTCTCGGTTGTCTTCGGGAGCCCAAAACTGCTGGGCTCTCTTTGGATGTTGGGGGGCCTGATATCGTCACCTATAGAAAAATGATGGAAGTATATGCCAGGGTTCGTGGTCTAAAGCGCTTGATCATAACTGTACCGGTTTTGACACCT
>JAJDNT010000145.1 GCA_022340515.1 Deltaproteobacteria bacterium | reverse complement strand
CGAAGGCCTTGAAGTTTATATACCATGACCAGGCCAGATCTAAAAGTAAGAGAAGGAGGAGGGAGTTGATTTTGGATTGCGGAATGCGGATTTTGGAGGACATAGAGTAAAGGATTTTGAATTTCCCCCATGCTTCATGCTCCATGCCCTGTGCTGGGGGATTGGAGCCATTGACGCTCTGCGCTTGACGAGAAATAACTTTAGGCATTTTAGCTCATTTTAGACATTTTAGGCATTTCGGACTGGGGATAGGCTAGGCCGGCTCAACCGGCACAAGCAGCTAAAGAGAAACCAGGCAGCGGACGGCCTGTGTTTAGTCTTTCAGATGACATTTGTTACAGAGTTGCCTCTGGGTTTCGCCAAACTCCGCGGTTATATCCCTGCCATAGTAGCTGTTCACAACATCACTGCCATTGACACCGCCATCACCAAATCGGGGGTGAGATTCAGCAATAAAGACGGCCCTAAAATCCCATCGACCGCTATTCTCAAAGGCTGAGGCGTGTGCCCTGTGACAGGTCAGGCACATGACATTGGCATTCCCCAACCCAGGGCCCGAAGAGCTTGAAGGATCGAGAAAAACCACATCGGAGACACCTACCTCAAAGGGTACTAGAGCCAGGTAAGCCTGCGCCTGGCTACCGCTGAGATCCCCCGTTTTTACATAAGAGTTGTAGTTCCTGGCAATGTCTCCATTGAGCTTGGCTCCCTTGCCAGCTGGATGCCTTCCTCCTGCCCCTCCTGCGCTGCTATTAAGAAAATCTGAGTGACAATTTGCACACCACTCGGACATTCCGGAGCCATAAGCCGGGTGGCGCGAGTCGGTTTCGGTCCAACTAAACGAATCGGCCACGGCAATGGGTGGTTCATGGCTGAAAGCCATAGCTGATCCCTGGGCACTACTTTGATAGCCTGCTCCACCGAGGAGCCTATAGTTTCCGCTAGTTGTGTCTGCGAAGGGTCCATCACCGTATATTGTTAAACCCGAAACTATACTGCCAGTTTCTCCATTTGCCATGGTGGTGGCATGGGGGTTATGGCAACTGGTACAGGCCAGGGACGAGGCAAGGTAGCCACCCCCCGGAGCGGTGCTGTGTCTCCGGTCTTGATGCAAACCATAGTCAAGGGCCACCACATTGTGACCGTGGGAGTCAGCCTCGCTCTCATAGGAAATTCCACCTTCGCTCCAAGTGAATGTTTTCTGCAGCCAGTAGAAATCTCCCCCTGGAGTGAACCTTGAACCATCATTACTCAATACAGATTGAACTGCACCACTTGAGGCATGGCATTGCAGACAGGTGGAACTCGAGTCTGAGCCTCTGAGAGTAATTTTGGGAGCCACTGAACTCTCGCCTGTGTCAGAGCCCTGGCTACCTGCAGACCTGTGTATATTGTGACACCCAAGACAGTATTCCTCTGCGCCACCTTCATGGAATGCGTAGGTAATAGGTGAGAGAAAAAAAATGATCGTTAAACCAATCGCCGTTAACAATGCAGCTGTGCATTTATCCATGGCAGACTCTCGACTCCACGTGTCGCAAAAAGGGATAAAGTATTAAGCACATAGCATGCCAGGATGGTGACAATAGATTGCCACCTTCTTCCCTTGCCGGGCCTTCGAACCATGAAATCCGACAGAAATCTCCGCATGAATGCTAAACTGGTGAGCTTGGGAGAGTGTGCCCCGTCTACTGTAAACCACCCTATCCCTGTCTGAGGCATGTGCAACTACTGATGACAAGAAAACGGACTGCCCATTTACCATGCAGAAACACAGAGACTGTTCTCCGATCCTGGGACATAGTGCAGCTCTGCTAGCAAACAACCCAGTCGCACTCCGATTCCATTTACAATCTGTGCTCTGCCAACCATAACTCCACCTCTGATTTCAATGCTGACCTCTCGGCCGGACTTATACCTTGTGGATCGAAACGGTAGCGGTAGTGGAGTTCCAGAAGGGAGTGAATAGATTCAGTGGAGATGAAAGGGGGCTGGCTTTCTCCGATTCTCGCAAGTAAGTTCGTCATAGTCTCCCCAGAATTTCTGACAAAACCTAACTCGCCAAGCCTTTCCGTAATCAAATAGAATTCCGAATCTACCCCGGAGCGAATCTGCGTCCTCCTATCCCCTTGCTCTTTATGTATCCGGGCCACTCCCTTCTTGCCGTAAACCCTCCAGGCCAAAAAGACAATTAACGGAACGAGCAGCCAGCCCAGATACCGAGTCACACCTCCTCTTCTCTCTCCCCATCGCCATTTGGAAAGAGTGTAAGTACACCACGACCAGAGGTCGGCCAAACCCAGCCACCTTGCAGCTGCTTTCTCCTCAGCCTCCATCCAAGAAGAGGGGGTGGTATCGAGATCTTGCCACCTACCGTCTAGGTAGACCAGAGCCCAAGCGTGGGCATGACGCTGTCGCACCACAAAGGCCTTTTCCAAATCGCTGTATTCATGGACCGCGTATCCAGTGGCATAGCGGGCCGGAACCTTGAGTTTGCGTAAGAGCAGCACCGTTGCAGCAGCGAAATACTCGCAGTGGGCTGAGCGGGATGTGCAGAGAAAATTCTCCAATGAGGTTCCCTCCTCACCCGGCTCGGCGAGGGTAAGTGAATAGCTAAAATTTTTCCGAAAATAAGCCGCCACCCTTGAAGTGACTTCTCTAGGCGAATCAGCCTCGAGTCCCAACTCTGCCACTGTTTTCTCAATCCCTCTTTCCTCTTCTGGGGGAACGATTAGGTCTATCTCTGTAGGTGGGCTATCAATCAAAGCGTTACTGGCATAGTGCACCCTATAGTTGATCAGTCCAGGACCGTCCATAACCTCTACGGTCCCATACTGATTTTGTTCCACTGTAGCAACGGGCAAGTTTTCTATCCGGAGGGAGCCCAGGGGAAGCTTTAATATGCCTTTTTTGCCCTTTAGATAGGTGGAAACCATGAGGGTAGATGTGGATCCTATTCCTGCTCTATCTTTGCCCGGCATCACTTCGTTATTACCGGTCCGGAGGTGCCAGGTTCTCTCATCTTCCTCAGGCCGCAGAGGTTCAAAGCTGGATCTTACCGCAAACCAAGTAGAAGACCTGTAGCCATTATAGCTCCCTTCTCGCAGTAGAAGAGAGGATCCGGGCCGGGAGTCCATTTTGACTCTAAACATTATCCTATCTGACAGTTTGAGAGTCCCTAGTTCTCCCATTCTGCTTCTGGCTCCATGGAGAGTCTCATCGTGTCGGAATCGGCTAAGCCACTCGATGGTTTTGTCCTCCACAGTGGCCTGAAGCCGATGGAGCCAAAGGTGTCCTAAGTAGCCACCCGCCCCCGCCAGAAGCAAGGCCATGGCCCAGGTGATGAGGGAATTACGTTTCGGCCTTGCGGTCAAAAGAGCCCAGGCAGAAAGGACAAGGAGACCCAGATAAAAACCATTGGTTCTCAAATTGGCGCAGCTGGCAGAAAGGAGGCAAAGGGCGAAGTAAGGATAGGTGAGGTTTATGGTTTTGCCTTTTTGCTTTTCCTCCTCTGATTTTTTTCTTCTCATGAGCAAGAAAAGCGAACTTATATATATCTCTTGCCGCGTGCTGTAGATCTGGGAGGCAATCAGGGGAAAGAAGCTCAGGGGGAGCCATTGCAAAACTACTAATATGACGGGGTTGGATCTATTTGAGGCAAAAGCGTAAAGCAGCATCCCCAGAAAAAGGACGACACATAGATCCGAGATGCGATTAAAATCAGAAGTAGAAAAGTCCCACCTGACAGTCAGCCAAGATGACGAGGCAAGTACCACTGCCATGATCGCGGCCGGCACTAAGAGCCCCGTTTGCCAGCCCCAGAATATAACGGACCCTGCGAGGATAAAGGATGGAGGATTCATAACTTGGCCAGTCCTTCTTCAATCCTGCCCACTTCCAGACTCAGGAAACGCTCCTCCATACCTCCCATGGGACCGGGATCGAGTGGAACAGAGTCGCCTGCCGCCCTTATCACCAATACGAGAGTTGGGATTCCGAGTTCCAAAAGATTGCTGATGAATTGTTGTCTCTCATCATCCCACGACAAGAAAATACAAATACAGCCACTCAACAGAGAGGAACGCTCAAACACTATGGGAGGCAAGGAGTCGAACTCCTTGTCCATACAAGGTCGCACAGAAGCCAGGATCTCCAGCATTCTGTCCGTGAGGGCAAGCCCTCTCCCCGCGGTAAAACAGTAGGCCTCCGGTCCCACAAACATCAGATCCAGCAAGGACTCCTGAGTCTGAACAGCACAGGCAAAGGAGGAGGCAAGAGAAACAGCCTCTTCAAATTTTTCGCTTCTCTCTGTTTTCTGAAAGGTGTCCAAAATCAGTCCGTGTCGCACGAAAAACTCTTCCTGGTACTCTCTCACCACCGGTCTCCCGGTCTTAGCCCAGCTCCTCCAGTGGATGCGGCGCAGAGGATCTCCCGGACGATAGTCTCTCATAGATACAAACTCTTGGGAGTCACCCACCGAATAGGTAAGTGCAACCCCGCCTGGTTGATATCTTCTGTTTCCGGGGATATTGAAAGGAGGCAGGCTGTAACGTTTTGGCAAAATCAAAACTGATTGCTCTGCAGGCAGGGTGACAAAACTTTTGAACAGGCCCAGGGGATCAGGACGAGCAATGGAGAGACTCCTCAGGTGCAAGTACCCCCGCTGCCCCGGCACTACCTCAGCCTGCACCTCCCCTTCGGAGTTGGGCCCGAGGGTAGCCAAGCTTCTTTCCGCCGAAATGCCTCCGTCATTTTTGGATAAGAGCCAAAGCCAGCGGTGATATCCTATTATGCGGTCAAAAAGATTGCGATCCTCTTCTTTTGGTTCGTCTATGGAGAGGAATTCTCTGAAGTTCGGCCTGGGATCATCCCCATTGTCGAAGATATAGAGGTCACTTTGTTTCTTACCGCTCTTGTTTTGGACGACCAAACGGTAGGGAAGAGTCTCACCGACAGTGCCAAACCGCGGTAGAATTCTTCTGGCCGTATAGCTATTGCGAAAGAACAGGCTCCACACCATGGAGATTAACAAGAGAGCTAAAAGGAAGGTGAATGCCTGATATGCCATGGTCAGATTGGTATCCAGCCCGACAATAGCAGAAATTGCCAGCCCTGCTGCAACTAGCAATCCTCCCTTGGTGAATCGACGTCTATACCAGCGACTTAGGTAATAGGAATGACGAAAAATCCCGTAGACAAACCTTTTAAGGAGCAAAGAAAAACCCCCCTTATTTTTCTATGCCGGAACAGGAAGAGTTTCGAGGATTTCTTCCACTATACCCTCGGCCGTCCTGCCAGAGAAACGAGCTTGGGGATCCATCACCATTCTGTGGGCAATGACCGGTACCGCGATCTCCTGCACCTGCTCCGGGGTGACGAACTCCTGTCCGTCGAAAAGAGCAAGGGCCTTACTTGTCTGCATCAAAGCAAGGGACGCCCGGGGACTTGCACCTAACTGAACCCCTGGGGCAGAACGGGTGGCACCAATAATGTCGACAATGTACCTCTTCAACTCGTCACTCAACCGCACCTCTTTCACCTGTTTTTTGAGAGCGAGGACATCCTCCAAGGTAGCGCAGGGGGAAATACCCTCAATGGGGTGGCTTTTTCCCTGGTCGGTAAGAATAGCCACCTCCTCTTGGGGAACCACATATCCGAGACTGAAGCGGAGGGCAAAACGATCCATTTGGGCTTCGGGAAGGGGATAGGTTCCACGGGATTCCACCGGATTCTGAGTTGCCAGAACAAAAAAGAGATCTTCTAGGCGAAGGAGTTCCCCGTCAATGCTCACCTGTTTTTCCGCCATGGCCTCCAAAAGAGCAGATTGCGTTCTGGGTGAGGCTCGATTGATCTCATCGGCGAGTAGTATGTTGGTAAAGATTGGCCCCCTGTGCAGGCGGAAGATCTGGTCTTTCTGGTCAAATATGGAAACGCCGAGAATATCCGAGGGCAGAAGGTCGGGAGTAAACTGAATGCGCTTGAAAACCCCATCTATCGATAGCGCCAAAGTTTTTGCCAGAGTAGTTTTGCCTGTGCCTGGGTAGTCCTCCAACAGTACGTGCCCGCCACCAGCAAAACCTGCCAGGAGTTTCCTCGTGGCCGCTGATTGCCCACGCATTACTCTTTCAATATTGGTTGTAATCTTTCTGTAGATTTCTCTCGCAGCCAGGTCGACCATTGCCTTCTCCCTGGACGGGAAGGTGAAATCATTCGATTTCCAAGGTATCCAACATAGAGGTTTGCAGATCTTCAGTGTCTTTATTTTTGGCGAGGTGCTCGGCTACAGCTTTGGCAATGATTCCTCTGTCTTCGCCGGTGATATCCATAAAACGAACACCCATCCCCATTGGGGTAATCTTCTCATTGAGACTGTAGGTGTTTGCCCAAACCACCTCAGCCTTGACATTTATCTCTTTATCCGGAGAATTTATGATCATACAAAACTCTGCTTTTGGCCCAAGTGGGGTAGCGCAGCAAACGTATGCTCCGCCCTCGCTAATGTCCTTGGTCACGCCCTCTGTAATTTTGCCTTCAATTTCGAGGGAAACAGACCATGTGAGGCTAGCTCTAGGATGAACCCGGTTTTCTGCAAATGTCATTTTGGCCGCCTTTCTTGTTGCTACCCCAGACCACTACTGTTGCTATGAGTGCTTTTTGAAAGGGAGGTTGAGCATAATGGGACAGGCTCCCCCTTGGTCAAAGTCAAAACTGCAGGAAATATGCCACACGTTTTGAGGCCAGCGAAGTTGCTCCGAGTTCGTTTCTAAAGACGTAAAACGAAGGGGACAACTCAGCAGGCAGTCGGCAGCCCTTCGACGGGCTCAGGACTTTCAGCTGGCAGCTCGCAGCAAGTTAATTGGGAAATTAGAGAATTAGAAAATTGGGGAATTAGTGCATTTGAAAACTAATTTTCTAATCGACTAGTTTTCTCATTGACGGCTTTTACGACTTCTACGAATTTTACGGTTTACCTTTTACCGTTCACCGTTTACCGCTTACCGCTGGCTACTGGATTCTTTGGTTTCTCACTGCGCAATTTTTAGCTGAGAGCTGAGGGCTGGGCGCTGACGGCTGAATGAGACCGGTCCCCTTTGACATTCAGCCATGTTTTGTAGCAAACTTAGTCAATAGTAATCGGCTTGAGCTTTACACGGAGGTGAAAGGTATGGGTTCTTCACAATTTGATCCAATAAAGTTTTGGAATCAGCATATAAAGAAGTTACGATCCTATGAAGCCAGTGTTCAACAAGCAGAAGCTCACCTGGAAAGTGTAAGAGAAAAGAGGGCAAGCCCCCGGATCCGTTCACTCAACCTAGCCTCCTACGTCCCCAAGAAGGATGAGAAGCAGGAATACATAATATCTATTGGGCGAACCCTCGACGTGAGCGAGGGCGGAGCCAAGATAGAGACCCACAGAAAACTAGATCGAGGCTTGGAGCTGGAATTGGAAATAGCAGTAGAAGACCAGATTATATCTGCCAAGGGAGAGGTGCTTTATTCCACGGAACTCGCCGATGGTCTCTTTGGTACTGGAATCCGTTTCACTGCCATAGCAGAAGAGGATCGGCGTCTGCTTCAATCGTAACTCGCTGAGCGCTTGCAGTGAATAATTGTTTCATTCTAGGCAGCCTGCTGTTATCATACCGACCTAAACAAAACGGATTCTCCCATATCCAAAAATCTACTAAGGAAAATAAATATGCCGATGATTAAAAATTTTTCTCGATCTACGGTGATTCTCGAGCACGTAACCGACGAACCAATAGTGCTCAAACCTAGTCAAACAATTGAGGTTCCAGCAGAAGCCCTCTCCCTTCCTTTAATCCGCCACTACATTGAGATAAAAAAACTTGGCCTTCTTGCTCAGCGACCAACAACTACAAGCGTAATCCTGTCGCGGTGAAGGCCTTGATTACTTAATAAGCCAAACCTCTTCAAGGTTTTTTCCTAGCTAGCTATTTGGCAAGTTCCCCTTTGGCCTTTTCGCCAATATTCCCGAATGATGCCAACGCTGCTTTAGTTGGTGAGCAAGAATATTCTGTTTATTATAACGACCGGTGCACATCCGCAGAGGACGTTTTTCGGATGAGTACCATGAGCGATTGGGGTTCAATTTTCGGCGGAATAATAGGGAATCCAAAAACTTAACCTCAATGTTCACCGTTGAACACTGACCGTCCCAGCCGGAAATTTGCTCTTTGCGGATAGACACCACCCAATGGTTAAATCCTTCTTCCAAGCCTTGCTGGCACACCACTTGCTTATTTGTAAGAGTAACGAGGTGAGCACCAATAGCGACGGTGCTGGTTACGGTGGGAAAGCTGAATCTAACACCTAGAAAAAGAACCAGAGAGACACTGGTTTACAATCAAAAAAGAGGTTCGAGCTTCAGCCGCAACAGTGCCAACGAAAAGCTGTTAGGTGAAAAAACTTAAGGTTAAAGATATCACCTCGTCATGAGAGCCACGGGACAATTCCCTGTGGCTCTTTTTCTTGCTTAGCCAGGGTGCTTTAGGTGTGACGAGAACACGGAGATGGCCGTGCCACCGGGCAACCGCAGGGTGTTGGTCCCGAAGCGTAAGTGAATGGTACGTCGCAGGGACCCACAACCGAGGACGCACGGAAGGACGGCCACATCCGTGGTCCGCCTGAAACGGATTTATGGAGCATCGGGGCTAAAGAGCATAGTAGTAGTCCAGCCCGAGGTGGGTAATTTGATCTTCCCCCATAAGATAGCGTAGAGTATTTTTTAGTTTCATCAACTGAATGAAGAGATCGTGCTCGGCATAGAGCTCGGCTGCGCACTGAGGGCTCTTGAAATAGAAAGACAGCCACTCCTGGATGGAGCTCATATTAGCCCTCTGGGCCAGATCCATGAATAGAACTAGATCGAGCACCAAAGGTGCAGCCAAGATACTGTCTCTACAGAGAAAATCCACCTTTATCTGCATAGGATATCCCAGCCAGCCAAATATATCTATGCAGTCCCAGCCTTCTTTGTTGTCACCCCTGGGCGGATAGTAGCTAATAACTACCTTGTGGTGAAAATCACCGTATAACTCCGAGTAAACCTCCGGCTGCAAAATAGTCTCGAGGACCGACAATTTACTCTCTTCTTTGGACTTCGAAGAAGCTTGATCGTCCAATACCATGCCGTCACGGTTGCCGAGAATGTTGGTTGAATACCAACCCGTAAGACCAAGCATGCGGGCCTTCAGCCCGGGCGCCAAAATAGTCTTCATAAGAGTCTGGCCGGTTTTCAAATCCTTGCCGATTATGGGAACCTGGTGCCTCTCAGCTAGCTCTACCATTGCTGGAATATCAACGGTAAGATTAGGGGCACTATTTATGTACGGAATGCCACTTGTCAGGGCGGCATAGCTATAGAGCATACTCGGTGAAATTTTGGGATCGTTTTTCTTCAGTCCTGATTCGAAATTCATGAGCGAGCCATGCACCTCCGATGGCTGCAGATAAACCTCTGTGCTGCCGCACCAAATCATGACACAGCGAGATAGGTTGTTTTCTCGCTTAAAGGTGTCGATATCCGCCCTGATGGCCTCAACCAGATCCAGATGATTTTCCTGGGGCTTCAAGTGCGGACCCTCAAGGTTTTTTACGAACTTGGAGTTGAAAGCCGCCGGCCAGGGTTTCAAACCCTCGAGAAAAGAACGGACCGCCTCGAGGTGTTCAGATTTCAGAACCTCGGCTTGAAAAGCCGCCCGATAGCAGTCATCTGGAAACAAATCCCAGCCGCCGAAGACGAGGTCATCTAACTGCGCCAGCGGCACAAAGTCGATAATCCGGGGGATGCGATACTCAAACCGTTTCCCTAGGCGAACGGTTCCCAATTGGGTCAGTGAACCAATGGGGAGGGCCAAACCTTGGCGGATCGCTTCTACCCCAGCCAAAAAAGTGGTGCTCACCGCCCCCCCTATGCCCGGAATCAGTACTCCCAGTTTACCTTCAGCCTTGGCAATTTCCCCTTTACGCTTCATAACCCCTCCCACTTATCTAACCGTGAGGTCGTAGCTGGAATTCAGAAACATTTTTCTCTCAAGTATTATACCAGCTTTTGCACCTATAACTGATCAGCTCCAAAAAAGATTAGAATTCCACATTCCCCATTCCGAAACCTTGAAATCACCCTGAGGGTGGGAGTCCGAAGGACAAATCCGAAATAGAAAGTCAGCTTGGCATTGAGTTTGCAGCCTCTACATTTGGGGGGGATGAACTACCATGAAAACGGAGGCATGCCATGGTAGACTCCAAAAAACCCACAGATTGCATCCATTACCCGCTATGCCGAGATCTCGAGACGGTGAGTCGGGAGATACCCGCCAGCTTTTCCGGCCTCCATGCCATAGTACTGCAAAGGCAGGCCCGGGCCATTTGTGTCAACTGCCAAGACTTTGAATCCAAGGATCTGGCAGGAGCCGCTTAGGCTGCCCCTCTCATCAATTTGCCACAATACTAGTGCAATATTTTTCCAGTTGTGGTAGAGATTTTTTTCCTTGCTGAAATTTCCGCTGGCCGCTAGCAGTGAAAGAGGAGCAGATCATGGGTGGTCTTTTTGGGGTTGTTGCGAGTGATGACTGCGTGAATGACCTTTTTTACGGGACGGATTACCACTCCCACCTCGGGACCAGACGAGGGGGCCTCGCTGTAAACGGCCCATCCGGGTTTATTAGATCAATTCACAACATAGAAAACAACTATTTCAGATCGAAATTCGAGCCTGTTCTACCTAAATTTCAGGGAAATAGCGGCATTGGGGTCATCAGTGACAATGACCCTCAGCCATTGATGATCGGATCTCACCTGGGGACCTTCGGCATCGTCACCGTTGGCAAAATAAACAATATCGGAGAACTAGAGCAAAGAACGCTCAGGAAGAAAATGCATTTTCTTGAGACCAGCGGCGGGTTGATCAACCCCACCGAGCTTGCCTCCAACCTAATTTGTGAAGAGAACACCATTGAGGACGGCATAAGAAATGCGCAGGAAGCCATCAAGGGCTCATGTTCAATACTCCTACTCACCAAAGACGGTATATACGCAGCTAGAGACAGGTTGGGAAGAACCCCTCTGGTAATCGGTAAAAAGGATGGTGCTTTCGCCGTAGCCTCAGAATCATGTGCCTTTCCCAACCTCGGCTACGAAGCCGTAACTCACTTGGGACCCGGTGAAATTATCTTTCTTACGGCTGACGGCTATGACCAGCGCAATAAGCCCGGTGAGAAGATGCAGATTTGCTCATTCCTCTGGGTCTACTACGGTTACCCCGCCACTGATTATGAAGGAATAAATGTAGAATCTGTGCGTAATAGATGCGGTTCTGCCCTTGCCAGAAATGATACGGTGGAAATAGATTACGTCGCTGGGATTCCAGACTCTGGAATTGGTCACGCCATCGGCTATGCCAATGAGAGAAAAATACCCTACCTGAGGCCTTTTGTTAAGTATACCCCCACATGGCCCAGGAGTTTTATGCCCCAGGACCAGGACGTGAGGGATCTGGTGGCCAAGATGAAGTTGATCCCCATAAGGTCCATGATAGAGGGCAGAAGAATTCTCTTTTGTGAGGATTCAATTGTGCGGGGAACCCAACTGAAGGACAACATCCAGATATTGTTCGACTATGGCGCAGTGGAAGTCCACATGCGACCCGCCTGTCCCACCTTAATCTTTCCTTGTGAGTTTCTCAACTTCTCCTCCTCTCGCTCCACCTTAGACCTTGCCGGGCGAGGCGTCATCAACGAGATAGAGGGCAGGGAAGACATAAATATGGATGAGTATCTTGTTCCTGGATCTGAGAAATATACGCAGATGATTGATAGAATCAGACAGCACTTGCGCTTGACCACTCTGCAGTATCAGAAGTTGGAGGATCTGGTAGACGCCATCCGTCTACCCAAAGAAAGATTGTGTACCCACTGCTGGGACGGATCGAGTTATTTTTAATAGCCTGCAGGTACTACCCTTCCTTCAAGCTACCTTTGACTCAGCATCGTTAAGGTCTATCATCAGAGTACTCAGGGTCTGGAGCAATTCTGGAGCGACCTTTTTTGACTTGAGGAAATCCATTGCTGCCCTGGCTATGAATTTGCGGGCCTCGCTGGAAATTCTGAGAAATCTAACACCCATACCTCGGGGAGAAATATCATCATCCGGCCCGTATCTGTTAGACCAGACTACTTCAGCTCTTGCGTTCAGTGATTGGTCTGAACCGGGAATGCTAATGTCCATATCAAAAATTTCATTCAGTCTCAGCGGCTGTTGGCAGTGGATAAACACTCCATTAGGGGTGACATTCGAGGTTACCCCTTCCATAGTTCGCTTGGTACTCTTTACCACCACGGGCCATTTGATGTCGGCCCTGGGATAGCCCCGTTTATTTTCTGCCATTGCTCACCCCTTTGTTGTCTTTTTGGTCCTTATCAGTATCAATAGGCCCTGGCTGTTCAATGAATAACAACAGGCGGTAGCTCTAGAAATGCCCCCATCAAGCCGGATTCACTTGGCCGATGGGGGCGGGCTATAAGGTGGAGAGGAGGTTACCGACCCACCTTTTGGGCTCGATTTTATTCGCAGGGAAAATGCCAAAGGCGAGAAAAAGTCGACAAGCTTATTAGATACAACTACTTAAATACAATAGGCAAGACCAGGCGAGACTGGTCAAAATACCAAATCTGGCCAAAAAGCCAAAGTCTACTTGGTCTTTTGGCCAACTTAGCCCGGATATATCATGAACTGTCGCTGCCCTCGGAAGGGACAGGAGTCAGCTCCCGTCCCTTTTCCGTGGTGTAAGACACGTGAATATCAAAAGGCTTCTCGTCAGTAGCTATGCCGATCACCCATCCTGATCCGTTGGGAGCAGCCACACCGCTGCTGACAAGCTCGTTTCCTGCACTGCTCAAAATCTTGAATCTTAGATTCTGGTAAGAAGCACGTTTTGTTTTCGGAACTACAGTAAAACTAACGGTATATTCACCCAGTATTCCCCGAGTCTCTGTTTCAATAAAGGGGACCAATTCGAAATTAGACCTGACGAATAGACTGAATCTAATCCTAACCGGGGCCTCCCATTTTCCTTGGCCGACAAACTCGAGGTTATCATCTTGGTCCAGTTTTCCTTTCAACAATTTGCCGTCAAACTTGACCAGGCTGTCGACAAAACCATCCGCAAAAGCATGACCACGAAAAAATGCGATCATAACCAGCGATAGAAAAACTGTTAGCAAAATAAATCTAGGTTTTTTCCAACCCATTTGATCTTTGAAAGAAGGGGGTTTTTCTTGGGGGTTAAGCTACATTTCAAATACTCATGTGTCAAGCCATTCGACCAACTGAGGGCAAGGGAATATGGGAAGATCTGGCTGATTGAAAAATACCAGATTCAATCTACAAGAAATTAACTCACCGCGTCACTATCTAGCGATCGAAGCTCTCCTGAGGTATAATCATTGCATCAGTTGCCGTGGCAACCCACATGGATCGGATCGGAATATGAGCACCTTCAAGCTGGAACTGACCCTGCAGGACCTTGTCTTAAAAGAGTATTCCCTTGCCGATGGTGCTAATTTGACCATCGGACGGGTACACGGCAATGACATCGTCCTCGAAGACATGACCGTGTCCCGTCTCCATGCAACCATTGCAGTAAAGGGGCGTAAATTGCTGGTCTCTGACGAGAGAAGTAAGAATGGCATTATGGTTAACGGCACAAGAGTGCTGTCGGCAGAGCTCTACGACGGCGACATAGTGAGAATAGGCAAAAATTATACTATCAAGGTTTTTGCCCCTGCCCCTGAGAAAAGAGAGGCAACTCTCACAGCGGAACATTCTCGCAAGTCTTAACCGGCCGGCCTTGTCAGCTGCCTACTTTCTCTCACCCCATACACTCTGCTTCTCGCTGGGTTTTCCTAGTTCAAGATCATTCCGGTTTTAAGAGGATTTTGCCGAAGAGCCCTTTGCCCGTGAGCATCTTTGTGTGAGCCTCCGCCGCTTTTTCAAAGGGGTACACGGAGTCTATGGCAGCCTTTATCTTTCCTTGGGACATCCAATAAAATCCTTGTTCAACCTCTGCCTTGGTTCCCTGGCTTGAGCCAAGTATGTTTGTACCCTTAAAGAAAATATGCCTCAGGTCGGCCTTGGCATCATAGCCTGTTGTTGCCCCACATTGGACCAGTGTTCCACCATACTTGAGCAAAGTCAGCTGCTGGTTAAAATGAGTCTCGCCAATGTGGTCAAAAGAGATATCTATGCCTGAGACCACACCGGTTTTCTCGCCGATTTCCTTGCATATAGCCCTCACTTGCTTGGGCCAGTCCTCTTTTCTGTGATCCACCGCGTAGTCTGCCCCGAGCTCTAGACACTTGTCCAACTTGTCCCCGCTGGCTGTGGCGATAACCGTGCAGTTGTAGAGCTTGGCAATCTGGATGCCAAAGCTGCCTACCCCACTACCACCCCCCATGACCAACACTGTCTGTCCGGGCTTGATCTTGGCTCTGCCTACCAGCATGTGCCAGGAAGTGAGCAAGGTCATGGAAGCGGCCGCAGCTTCGTCGTAGCTCACCTTATCCGGTATCTTTATGACATTTACCTCGGGGAGATAGGTGACCTCAGAAAATCCTCCCCACAGCGGCCCAGTCTCAAAACCCCAGATGGTCCTGTCTCTGCAGTCAAACTCCCGGCCGTCGGTGCAGGCTGCACAAACCCTGCAGGACATGTTGGAGTGAGATACAACCCTGTCTCCAACTTTGATGTACCTTACATCTTCCCCTACAGCAATAACTTCACCCGCGGCGTCCGAGCCCGAAATGTGGGGTAAGGGTACTGGAATGGGCGTTCCTCGCATTCCCCAGATGTCGTTGTAGTTAAGCGCTGCTGCCTTCACCTGGAAAACCACTTGATTGGCCTTCGGTTTGGGCTCGTCAATTTCTTTCACCTTCAAGATCCGCTTAAAATCATCATCCGGAGCATATTCTTCGTAGACTACTGCTTTCATCTCCTCTTCTCCTTTTCCTTAGTCTCCGTCAATGTAGAGGGGAATAATGTAATCATAGAATGATGGCATAGTGGACGTAAAAGATAAAATGGAGTTGGGCTATCCCCGCTTTGTCATCCCCTTGATGAATTTGGCCAGATTCTTGAGGTTGAACTGAGCCACCACAAGGGTTACATTTGCCGCCAAGTCTGCAAGACGGTCATGTGCATGAACAACCTCAGCCTTTCCTTTACCTTCTATGTTGTTCAGTGCCGATGCCAACTCATCCCTAATAGACACCAGCTCTGTTATTAACCCCAAGGCAATTTTATTGAGCTTCGCCATCCCCAAGTCCTTTCACGGTCAACTGCTTTGTGAATGGATCTGATCTTTTCCTTTGGGTTCGCCCGAACCGCACTGAGGCCCCCTTCACGAACCTTGCACCTTCTTAAATTCTCCATTGATCCAGTATTCCACAAAATACTGCCGGCACTGGTCACAGCGAAAATAATAGCTCTCCACTCCACCTCTGCATTCTGCTCTTGGATTGAGGAGATGCACCTTATCTCCCTGGGCGCCACAAGATATGCATCTCTTGTCTCCTGCCAAATGACCTTCGTACCGCTCCATAGGCTGCCTTTTTATTGGAGCCGAAATCTGTCTCTTGCCAGACACGGATCCTGATCCACCTCTCATTCGGAAAAAACTGCTTGATATTAATTTGCTCTTTAAGCCTAACTGTTCCTTGCAGTTATTTCAATTCCCTCGGGAATTATCTCTCGCCCGGGGGACCGACTTTCTCCCTAGTTGGATGGCTGTTTTATCTCCTCTTCGCCAAATTCTTTTTCCTTTATCCTTTCTAAGATCTCAATACTATTTCTGTATATCTCCAGAATTTCGCCTACAACGCTGATTGATCTACCCAGTTGGCGTATAGCCGACTGATCCTCCATTCTTGAGTGTGCAACCTGGATAGGTTGCAAACTTGAAGTGGTTCCCTTTATTGCATTGTCAATTTCTAATATTCGATTATTTATAAAATGCATTTTAAACTCTTTTTTAAGGGCCAACACAGCACCTAGTAAGTTACCTTCGAAATATGCTATTGTGGCAATATACTTCATTTCTGACGCTGCATTAATCATCATATCTTCTTGAGACGTAAGATTCCCTTCCTTTAGCTTTACGATATTTAAAAGATTATCTTTTATACTGAATAACTGTTGTGCCTTTTCGCCTAATTGCAGTGACTGGACCACCAAAGCAGCCGTTGTTGCCTGCAATAGTTGATTTTTTTGTTTAACCACGGAAAAAATTTTGCTAGGGACGATAATAATAAATAATAGTAGAATTAGTGGTATAACTTTTTTCATCTTGATATTCTCCTTCCTCTCCTCTCTCCCCTTTCTCTAGGAAATCACGCCTCCCTTCTCTAGCCTGGTGCTGGCCAGAGGAAGCTCAGCAGAGGAGTTAAAAAATATCAATCTGCTTGAATACTTGGCGAAAAGGATTTGTGGAATATACAGGCTAGACTGTGTAGGTGCAAGGGAAAATGGCTCAGTCTGTTAAGGCAAAAAAGTCCCCCACCGACTCTCCTGTCTGCCGATGGGGGACAAGGGAAATGGTATGGGTGAGCTGCATGCCCACCTCATTGGAATTTTAATGCAAACATGGTGCCAAGGGATAAGAGATAGATGAAGTTATTATCGGTGGTTTGCGATCAAGGCTTGGAGAAGCCTCCGGTCGTCTTTCGAGATTTTTGAAAATTGCACTCCGATACCAGAACCTGGAGCTTTGCCATTCAGCGTGGCAACCGTCTTCCAAATGACCTTTGCTGATAGGCTCAGGGACTGACGATATGGAACCTTGATTATGATCTGAAAGTTGTCTTCTAGGCTTGACGGGTCCTGGCAGAATATGAAGGCACCACTGGTGCTGATGTTCTGGGTCTCCCCGCTTATAGAACCACTGGTGGTCTGTATCAAGACGGGCCACTTTATCTTGGCTCTGGGCTGCCCGCGACTCTTAATTCCTAGGACCATATCGACTAAACCGTCTCTTTGCGGAAAAGTTGAATCTTCACCTGGAGGGAAAAAACAGTTTAACTCTCTTTCCCATTGATTTTCTCCCTAAGCTTTCCAGAACTCTTAAAGGTCACGACTTTCTTTGCCGGTAGCGTTATGGGTTCTCCAGTGAGTAGGTTCCTGCCTACTCTTTCTCCCCTGTCCCGGATAGAGAACTTTCCGAACCCGCTTATCATGACATCCTTCCCCTGTTGGAGACACTGTTTGATTATCTCGAAAAGAGCGTCAACCATCTGTGCGCATTCTTTCTTGTTCCGCCCAACATGGCTGCGAACCTTTTCGGCTATGTCTGCTTTGGTTAGGGTCATGACCGCTATCCTTTGTTGAAGACCGGCTCACCAGGTGTTTGAATTACTACTACTAGTTTTAATTCTTTTTAGTGAGTATGCCGCAGTGCCATATGAACCTTACGCCCATACCGTTTGGGCTCGTCTGGTCCTCGCAAGCGCAACCATTGGACCACACCACTTGTGCCCTAACTGTAAGGGATTGCTCCGTGTCTGGGATGTTGATGGTCAGTGCCACGATTTCATTCAATCTCAAAGGTTCAGGACAGCAAATAAACGCCCCCAGCATGCTGAGATTCTTGGTCTCACCATGAATGGTCCCCTCGGTCGTAACTGCGGAAACGGGCCACTTTACCTCAGCTCTGGGGTATGTTCGTCTATCGCCATATATCATCTTGCTATCACCTTCCTCCCCTACCCTCGTAGGCTCTCAGTGAACCTCGCCAAATATAAATAACCACAAAAACATGCTTTATTTTCAAACCCTTAGCTCAAGAAAAAAGCAAAATACATGCCAAATTATCAGAATTAAAGCACAAAATGATTACCCATCTATGAGCCTATGATGAAAATGCCGTAAAAAAGTGGAAAATTTTTTCCACTGTTGGCACCGGATTACCCAGCATTTCTTGGACAAATTTTCCCACCTTGCGCCATAAGTATATGTAATAATTATTAATAAATCGGTCAACCGGGATTGGTACGATTTGTGTTAGGTTATTTGTAACAATGAATACTATCAATTCGAAGTTACGTGAGAAATTCTCGTCTGATCTGACTAGAAATCAGACCCTGTGGCCTAAGTGATCTTTGAGGATCCCTGAGGTCTCACTAAACTGATCAAGATTGCTTTTGGGCAATAGCTTATAGAGCAGAAAAAGCAGAAGGATTTTAATGGCTGAACTTCGGGAAGAAAGGAGGAGTGGAGAAGAGAGCTGGCTGTAAAAGTTTTAAATATTGAAAGGTTGTGATTGATAAA
>JAJDNT010000135.1 GCA_022340515.1 Deltaproteobacteria bacterium | reverse complement strand
AACGTGCGGGCCGCCACTGACGATCGTCCTTATTTCTTTGACTTTTTTCGTTGGCGCTCCCTGCCTAGCTTTGTTGAGAGTTACGGCCATTACTGGTTTCAGCGTCTCGAACTGGGCTACGTGGTACTGGTTATTTCTTTGGTGCAGATCGTGGCTGCTGCCATAGGCCTGCTCCTTCTGCCACTCTTTATCTGGAGCCGAAAGGAGAGTACACCCGTCAGTCTTGCTTTGCTTTACTTCCTCCTCATTGGTTTTGCTTTCCTGGCTTTGGAAATGAGCCTTATGCAACGTTTTACCTTACTTATGGGTGATCCGCTAATTGCGGTGGGAGCAGTGTTGAGCGGTTTTCTCTTTTTCTCCGGCTGTGGCAGCTTGTACAGTCGGCGTTTAATGGAAAGACCATTAAAGGCCATTACCGTCTCGGGGCTTGCCATTGCCATCCTTGCTCCCCTTGTCCTTTTCCTGAGCCAGTCCCTTCTGGGATTCGTCGCCACCTGGGACACTGCAGGCCGATTCTTTTTTGCCCTCTCTCTACTGGCGCCGCTGGCTTTTCTCATGGGATGGCCCTTTCCGGCGGGTATGAGTCTCTTGGAAAAGTCTGCTCCAGCTTCTCTTGCCTGGGCCTGGGGGATAAACGGCTTCGCCTCGGTAGCCGCCGCGCCTCTAACGGTTTTACTGGCTATGTCTCTAGGGTTTCGCCTGGTTTTGGCTCTAGCTGTGATCGCTTATTTCCTGGCAGTGGTCTTGGGCGTGCGGGTATGGCGGCCTAGAAAAAACTAGGGACTAGGCAGTAGGCACTAGGCACTTTTCAATTTCGGCTTGCGGATTTAAGGGATTTTGGATTTGACATTGCAGAATGCAGATTGATGATAGCTGACGGCTGAATACAACTGTCTAAACCTCTATAACCGTCGCCTCTATGATATCTCCATAGTCTTTGAGTGCCTTAAGGACCTTACCGCTTATGGGATTGTCCACCGTGACCAGACAGATGGCCGTTCCTTTGCTGCGGATGCGGCTCAAATGCATGTCGGCAATGTTGACTTTATGATTAGCTAGAGTTGTGCCAATAAAGCCGATTACCCCTGGCCGGTCATAATTGCTTATTAGTATCATTCGTCCTTCCAGGGGCGCTTCCATCCGATAGTCGTCAATGCCGACAATCCTGCACTCAGGTGTGGGAAAAACCGTACCAGCTACCTGCGATTTACCTTTGTCGGTCACCACAGCCAGGGTAATCAAGCCGGTGTAGCCCCGCTCTTCGGAGGTTGTGGTAACTTCTACTGGTATTCCCCGACTTCGCATGATCACCGGCGCATTTACCAGGTTAACCTCTTCCCCTAGACCCCGTTCAAGAAAACCCATCTGGGCGGCGTTGGTTACCGGAGCCAACTCTAATTCCCGCAAGTCACCTCCATAACTTACCTTTAGGCGGCGCACGTTGCCTTGGAAGTACATGGAGAGGAAACGGCCCAGCCTTTCGGCTAGCTGCATGTAAGGTTGCAACTGCTCAATCATCTTGGGGCTCATAGAGGGCATATTCACTGCGTTCCTGATTAAGCCGTTGTTGAGGTAATCAACCATCTGCTCGGCTATAGCTGTGGCCACATTCATCTGTGCCTGCTCACTGGAGGCTCCTAGATGTGGAGTAGCGATGACCTGAGGCAGAGTTAAAAGAGGACTTTCCAGCGGCGGTTCTTGCGAAAAGACATCCAGGGCTGCACCTGCCACTTTTTTCTTTTTTATAGCTTCGTAAAGAGCCGATTCGTCAATTATTCCACCTCTGGCGCAGTTGATGATCCGCACCCCCCGTTTCATCGTTTTAAAGGCAGCCTCATTTAGCAGCCCCTCCGTCTCCTTAGTGAATGGTGTATGAATGCTGATAAAATCAGATTTGCGAAAGAGTTTTTGAGGGGAAACCAACTCCACCCCGAGTTTGGCGGCCGCATCCTCGGAAACATAAGGATCATATGCCAGCACCCTCATTTTCATGCCCAGGGACCTATTGGCCACAATGGAACCAATGCGCCCCAAGCCGATTATGCCCAGGGTTTGATTGTAGAGCTCGGTACCGACGAATTTCTTCTTCTCCCACCTCCCAGACCTCACGGACTCGTCGGCCCGGGGGATATGCCTTGCTAGCGCCATCATCAGGGCCATGGCATGTTCGGCCGCAGCCACAGCGTTAGCTCCGGGAGTGTTCATCACCAGTACACCTTTTGCCGTGGCTGCCTCGATGTCTATATTGTCCACTCCAATACCAGCTCGACCAATCACCTTTAGCCGGGATGCTTTTTTCAAAACCTTACCATCAATCTTTGTGCGACTGCGCACCACTATACCTTCACACTTAGAAATCAAGTCCACTAACTCCTTGACCTCAATATTCTCGCGCACCAAGACTTCGATATTTTTAGCTTTTTGAAAGATCTTTACTCCCTGCCGATGCAGACCGTCACAAATAAGAACCCGCATACAAGTTTCCTCCTCACCCTGATGGCATTATGTTCAACCTTAAATCCGAGTTGGCAAAATCAAACCATTTGCCCCCTAGCACCAAGAAAAAGAGTCGCTTCCGGGCTGCGCCCATGTTAGGGACATCATTTGCTGATGGCAAGCGAATAATGCATGGTAAAATAGCAAATTCCAATCACCAAATTACAAACAAATCTCAAATTCCAATATTCAATGACCAAAAAAAATTTGGTCCGCCTCAGGCGGATTGTTCATTGTGATTTGGAATTTCTGTTAGTCCAGTACTCCACAAACGCTCGTCATCTTTGCCGTCAAACCCACGAAAACTGGGCCAGGACCAGGTTTTTCTATGACCTGCAGAAATCATCCTCTTTATAAAACCTGAAAAACTGTGGTAGAATCCATGGTCAGAACCCTAAACCAGAGAGGTTGGATATGGCAGCGCTATTTGAGGAGGGAAGGACCTATACTTTCTTTTTCACCCGCGGCGGCGAAGATTTCAGCATAACCGGCGAGGTTCTCTTATATGAAGCTCCCCTCGTCAAAATTGAAACTGAGGGTTTGGTTCGGGTTATCAACTGCTCTTCATCATACTTTGTGGAGGCCGTTGCCCGCAGAGAAGACGAAGACACGGAAAAAAAGTCCCCAGCTGAGTAAAAATCCGAAACAAAGCAATTGAGGAATTAAGGGATTAGAAAAAAAACGAAGCCCAATCTTTTAATTCCATAATTCCTTAATTCTTGAATTCATCAATTTCCTCGCCTCAGGTCTCCTTCTCGGGTCTGAAATCCAAACCAAGAGCTGCCGGTGCTGTTACCTGCCAACGAATTAGCCACCTCTTCAGGCCGGGATAGCGAAAGGCCAGGTCTTTAAACCACCCGGTTCTACCCATATTTACCAGTAATAATGTTAGAATCATTACTGGAAAAGGAGCCACCTGAAAAAGAACCGCCGGCAAGCCGGGGAACAGCTCTTGCAAATAGATCCCCAGCACTTGCAAGGTAGCGAAAAGATAGGCACCAAGCGCACCCCGCAAGGGATGCCAGCCCCCAAAAATAACTATTGCCAAGGCTATCCAGCCAGCTCCCTCGGCACCCTGCGGACGCCCCCATCCAGGTTTCACTGCCAATGAAAAAGCTCCCCCTGCAAGCCCCACCAGGGCCCCACCAATTAAGGTGTAGACAATGCGCAACCGCTGTACTTTGATGCCCCGGGCAAAGGCTGCCCAAGGCTCTTCTCCTACAGCCCGAAGCTCGAGGCCGCTCCTGGTTGAAAAAAGCCACCACCAGAAAAAGAAAGTTAAAGCAAGGCTCAAGTAAACCACCGGGCTCTGATAACCTATAATCGGGCCGATGAAAGGAAGATTGCGAATGCCCGGGATCGACCATACCGGTAGCTCAGGTCCAAATTTCCTGGCGTAGGGATGTCCCAAAAAGTAGGCCAAATCCCGGCAGAACAGCGTCAGGATGAATCCTACTGCCAGTTGTGAGCGTCCCAGCACAGGTCCTACCAGTGCCAAAATCGAGGCAGTAGCAACACCCACGCCAACGCTGCCGACCAAACCCCACCAAGGATTGCCACTGATTAATGCCACGGCAAAACCGGTCATAGCGGCAAGCAAAACGGTGCCATCCAGGGACAGGTTGATCACCCCGGCCCGCTCAGTCAGCGTTTCTCCAAGGGTGGCGAGAACCAGTGGCGCGCCAGCCGAGAGTATGCCTGCTATGGTGAGTGCCAGGAAATCCATTATTCTTTCTTCCTCCCCAGACGGAAACGACCTTCAAGGCCGTGAACCAGAAAGACAGATAGAACCAGGACTCCTTGAATGACCCCGCTCAGCGATGAGTCCAACTTGAGTTGGAGAGGAAGTTGAATTGAGCCTACATTGAGTAGAGCAAAAAAGAAGCATATGGGTGGAATGAGCTGGGGTCGAAAGGAGGCGAGCATGGTTACCAGGAGAGCCGTATAGCCGTAATTGCTGGAGATGGCCGGCAGCAGCCGATGGTAGACACCCACCACTTGAAGAGCCCCAGCCAGACCGGCCAAGGCCCCACAGGCAAGCATAGATTCCAGGATTCTTTTGTTCGGCTTGAGACCGAAGAGAAGAGCAGCGTCCGGGTTCTGGCCAACTGCTTTGAGGCTAAGTCCCCAGCGGGTGGAGCGCAGGAGATAAATAACTAGACCAATAGCTACCAGTGCCAGTGCCAAGCTCACCGGATTGAGAGACAAACCTTTGAACTCTTGCAACCAAAGTGAAGGGTGTAATGGCTCGGTGCCGCTCATGGAGGCTACACCCGGCCTTCTCCATGGCCCAAAGATAAGCCAGAGTGTAAGTCCCAGAGCGACAAAATTCAAACCCAGGCCGCCAAAGATCTCATGCACCCTACCCCAGGTCTTCAGCACCCCGGCAATATATGCCCACAGACTTCCGCCAATCATACCTGCCAAAAGCGCACCCACCAGAATTAGGGGCGAGCCTCCTTCAGCAAATGGCCGCAAAAAGCCTGTGGCAAATATAGCACCCAGAATAATCTGACCCTCTATGCCGATATTCCATAGGCCTGGGGCAAAAGCCAGGAGCAATGCCGAAGAGCAGAGAACCAACGGAATCCAGACCGACATGGTTTGGGCCAACTTTGCGACTGAACCAAGACCTCCTGCGAAAAGGATGATGAAGGTGTCAATGGGTGGGGCTCCAGCTATTAGGAGAATTAGAGTGGTAAAGACCAGGGAAAGAAAAAGTGAGGCTGCTAACCGTCCGAGGGATAAACCCAATCTCGCAGCAGGCAGCATTCTTACACCGCCCTCCCCTCACCGGCCATGAGGCGCCCCATCTCTTCCACACTTATGGAAAAGGTTGGTCGATCGGCTATTAAGCGACGATTATAGAATATCAGCACCCTGTGGCTATTATCCTTTATCTCATCTAGATCTGCGGAGGAGAAGACAAGGGCGGTGCTCTGACGACATCTCTCTCTCAAGTGGCTCCAGACCTGTTGGCCTGAGCCGTGATCCAGTCCCCTGGTGGGATGCTCGAGAAGCAGCAGCCTAATTTGCCTCGGAATAAGGGCAAGAAGCAGACGCTGCTGGTTACCGCCAGATAGGGCTCTGGCAGAGGTGGAGAGCTTTGCTTGAATACTGAATGCCTTCATGCCCTCCTCAGGCGAGAGCTTGTGGCGGCCCCCATTATGAGGTGGGAAAGCCAAGCGAAAGTGTTCATTCAGACTGAGATCAGGAAAGAGACCGTGTTCCAGCCGTGCCGCCGGCAGGAAGTGAATGCCCGACCGGCGGAATTCAAGGTATGGGCGCCCCTGAAACTCCTCGCCGTCGAAAATCAATCGCCCTTTCATCACTCGAACCAGTCCGGCCAGGCCCCGCAAGAGGAGTTCCTGTCCATTACCCTCTAACCCAGCCAGGCCCAATATTTCTCCAGGTCTAATACCAAGAGAGACGTCCCGGAGGGTATATTTCTCTCCTAAAAGTTGAACCTGCTCCAGTTGGATGAAATTCTCCTCAACCAGATTGTGCCTATGTTGATCTTCCTCAGGCTCTTCCTGTTTGGCGCCGAACATAAGCTTAATAAGCTCGTCCGGTCTGAACGGCGCAGGTAATTTGGCCGTCAGTTTACCCCGCCGCAGTACTATCACCTCCTGGCAAAGCTCCTCGACTTCTGCCAGCTTATGGGTAACGAAGACAATGGTTCGACCTTTATCACGGGCCAGTTGGCGCATGGTGGTGAACAGCATCTCTTTTTGCTTCACCGATATCCCTGTAGTCGGCTCATCCAGGATGAGCACCTTCGCTCCCAGATCTAGAAGGCGAAGCAACTCCAGCTGCTGTCTTTCCCCTACCGTGAGCTCGCCCACCTTCTCCTCTGGCGACAACCTAAAATGGAAGCGATCAGCCAACTTCTGTAGGCGACTTAGTGTATCCCTCCTATCCCTCTTCGTTCCCCCAAGTCTGAAATTCTCCCACACTTTCAAGGCGGGGAAGTCCAATGGGTCCTGATAAAGCATGCCCACGCCCAAAGCAAGGGCTCGAGAGGGGTTGAACCCCCGTGATGGTTTACCGTCAAATAAGATGCGGCCTCTGGTTGGTTCAATATGACCGGCGAGCATCCGCATCAGCGTACTCTTGCCCGCACCATTTTCTCCAAGGAGCCCATAGATTCGGCCGGGTTCAAGGGTCAGATCTATGCCCTCGTTGGCCCGCACCCTGCCATAGTATTTGTGAATGTCCTGGAACTCTACGTGCATAACCCTACCAGGCGAAAAAAATGAGGCTTACTCTCTCGCCGAGACTGAACTCCTAAAACCCTTCATTTGTTACGGGGTGCCTTGGAGTACTCCAGCACTGGAGCGTCGATTTGGCCACCAAATTATCCTTGCCCATACAGCAATTGGATCGCATGTTAACCTTACTTCGGACTGCTCGCTCCCTCCATTCCCTGCAGAAGTTGGGACATATACCAGATTTTCTCATCGGTTGCTGTTTCGCCGGCCAAAAGGAAGGGAGAGCCATCCTGATAGAATATGGGACCCTGGAAGACGTTGATCTCTCCGGTGGCCAACCCTGTTACGAAGCCAGCCAATTCCTCAGCTACTTCATTTGAAATTGCCGGCCCATTAAAAAACCCCACAGCGCTGGTATCCTCATTATTGATGTCATTCCAGTCCGGCCCGTTCCATTCCCAGCCCTGCTTCCAATTTCCATCTTTCACTGCCTTGACCTTGGCCAGATAGGCTGGACCCCAGTTGAAGTAGGGAACACCTAGACACACTTCATCTGCGCCCTCGCAGGCACCCTTGTAATCGTAAGGAATGGCCCAAACCTCGCGACCCGCCTTGCGTTTCTGGGTGGCAACTACCACTGCCTCCGTGGTATCGATGCCCGAGATAACCACGTCAAAGCCACCATCGTAGAAGCGATTTGCCACCTGAGTTGGATCAGCAGTAACGCCTGGGATATTGAACCAAAAACCAATCCAGCTCACTTTGAATTTCAACTCCTTAAGAGGCTTTTTTCGAATTTTTTGCCAAGCATAAGAGGCACCCAAGTAGGCTGAGGCGGCCAGTCTTCTGGTCTCCTCGTTGATTAGGGGACCAAGGTAACCGATCTTTCCCGTCTTTGTGGTAAGGGCCGCCACAAAGCCCGCCATCATTTTTCCGTACTCCATACGACCCATAATATTGCCCAAGTTGGCTGGTGCCCTCCCCGTAATCACATCGTCGCCTGAAACATGGATAAAGGTTATCTCAGGATGTTGCTTAGCCGCTTCTCTCACCCCATCCTTCATGTCGTCAGAATTGGCGATGATCAGTCTAACCCCCTTGGAAGCCAGGTCATCCACCAGCTGGGGCAGGGTTAATCCTGGGCGGTCGGCTGGATTTACTTTGTCAAGGTAGATCATCTTTACTCCCGGGAGCTTGCGCTCCACATAAAGACCGGCATCGTAATGAGCCTGGCTCCAGCCCCGATCATTGTAGGGACCCACCAAGAGCAGGCCAAAGGTGAACGGCTTTTCTTCGGCCTTTTTGGCACAACCAAAGGGCAATATGAATAGGAGCACCAAAGAGAGTCTTAGGATTCTCGGCAACATGACTTTCCTCCTTGCAAAGGATTAAGACACCTAAATTACCATAAAGGTCTTTGCTTGACTTATGGGAAAAAAGCTCTGCAGGTGTGGGGAATATAAGGCAATAACTTTTGATGATCAAGCCTCTAAAAAAATGCAACCTCTCCCTCTGTGGACAGGGAAGACATTATTGGAGATAATAATGCCCAAGCCCTGGCTAGAGGAGGACCTAACCAAATGATCTTCATCGGCGGCATCGGGCCTAGAAGAAAAAAACTGGAAAGCCATCCCCGCATCTGCTCTAACTGCGGCTTGAGTCAGGCCTATCTTGTCCGCCTGGATGATTATCTATCGCTCTTTTTTATCCCCATCTTGAGAATCCGCAAGGGGCAACCATTTGTCGAGTGTGAACGGTGCGGCCATGTTACCGACGAGAGCGGCCAAGTCTATGCCCCGGGTACGGATTTACGAGTTATAAGTTGCCACCGTTGTGGGGAGACCATCGAGAAGCATTTTCGCTACTGTCCCCATTGCGGGGCAGAACTTTAAAAGTTGATAGATTTACACCTCTCACAGCGCTCGTTCAACAGATTAGATGAGAACGCCACCGCCGTTTCGGCGGTGGCGTTGGTCTTTTCCTGATGATCTGGATGCTTTGAATTCTAACCCCATCAACACTCATAGGGCTCCAAATTCTCAGCTATCTCTGCACAACAATTCTCATCCTCTACACAAAGTAAACGGTCATCTTCGGTGACGACCATGCACAAGCAGTTTTCTTCCATTGGCTTCGCCCCCTTTCCTACCTCTCTGAAATGAATAGACGAACCTATAATAAATTATAAGGCCGAATTAAGCCGAGACAAGGACCAGAAGTAATAAGTCTTGTTACACACTGAACGGTAACCTACGAACCAGTCATTACACTGCGCGCATATGCGCTTCGTTGTCACTAGGGCTGCACCCGTTATTCGGCCTTACGGCCGTCATTAAGTTGTTTCAGCGGCACATTGACAGTTAACTATGAATGACAGCGTAGCGTAGTGACGGCCACTTTAGTGGCCAAGTGACCATGCATGCCCCCAAAGCCCAATACTGTTTCCCCTTATTCGGCTTTGCCCTCGGATGATCTCCATTTTGTGTACACTCGCCAGTAGATTACCACCGTTAAGACAAATAAACCTATACCAAGGAAGTACTGATCATGGAGAGACATATCCGGATAAATTATCGGTCCCAGATAATGTTCAATAAACCCTCCCCCATAGGCAGATTCACCTGCCCGGAGTCTCAGTGCTTGCTCCAGGGGGGTCAACGGACACAAGGTACCTGGCTTGAGCTCCAAGAAAATGGCCCATAACACCGCCGGCAGATGTAACAAAGCAAATCGCTGCCAACGTAGGGCCAAAAGCCCCCCAAAAACAACTAGGAGGATGAAGCCGAAGTGAAGCACCATTACCAGATTGGCGAGAAAACCATACATAAAATATCCATTAACACGGCGATGGGGATGCTAAACACTGCTAGAGGTGGGTTTAATCAAATCACAGATGGACCTGAGAGGCAATGAAGTAGTGAAGTAGTTGGGGTGTGTTGCCATCAGCCTCGTACACCTAACAAGTTGCTCAGGGACATTGTGGTGTCTCGAAGCCGCTCAGCAATAACCAGGGCCAGATTGTAGATGAACTTGTATCCTATCTTGCTATTGTTCTTTGTTAGTTGTTGGAAATCCTCCCATCCCAGCCTGATCGTTTCTACCTCGTCGATGGCTACCACCCAGGTTGATCTTCTGGCACCATCGATAAAGCCCAGTTCCCCAAAAACCTGACCGGGAATAATTTTGCTGATAGCCCCTGCGTCGTCCCGTGCGGAAGGACCGCTGAGATTGATTTGCGCCCGGCCAGCTTTGATGAAAAAGAGGTCGCGCCCTCGGGCGTCCTCGGCAACGATGACCGCCCCAGCCTTAAATCGGTTGGATTTACAGATTTTGGCGAGTTCCTCAACCTCCGCGGGGTCAAAACCTTCACAGACCACCGAATTGGCCAAAAAATTAGCCATCTCGTCCATGGCTATTCTCCTCTTACCCTCTCCCCTTGAAATACCTTGCCTTTTCAACCAGTTACTTCATATGCATACCTCATACCAAATTCAGAGGAAAAGAGGGTAAAAGGGCAAAAATCGATTTGACTAACGGAGGACGGTACGAGAGAGGAACTCGAAATCATCTTCAGGTATCTCTTTCAAGCGAATACCCAAACCATAATAAACCGGAGTTTCTTCGCTGGCATTGACCTCAAACCGGATCGCTTCCCCAGTGGCGAATACAGCATACTGGTGTTCTGGTATCTCAATGCTCAGGTCAAGGTTTTTATCCATGTCGGGAAGCTCTTCCACATGGAGGTAGGCCCCTCCGAGACTCATATTTTTTATTATACCCTGGATTAAACCCTGAGAACCGGATATATTGACCGGCCATTCGACCTTCGCCCTGGAGTACTCCCGTCTCTCTTTGATCTCCATAGGAGGAATCCTGGTTTTCATTTATACTTCTGCACAACCGGACAGGACCATGAAATCATTTTCCAGCTCAGATTTTTCAGCCTTCAACTATGTGGATAAAATTTGAAGATAAAATATATTCACATGGGGAAGAGGGTACCTGTTTTCTTTGTGAATTACCAGAAAAAATCGCTGCAGGTTTTCATTCATTAATCATTGTCAAACAGATCAGCAATATCTTTTACTACTGGAATTAAGCGTTCATCTATCCAAAGCAAAACTGCATAAAAAGCCATGATCGCGTACATCCAGTTTGGGAAGATATCCTCTTCTGGAAAAAGACAGAATTCTCCAATGGGCAGCAAAACGAGTGCAAAACATAACAAAATTTTGAACCCCTCAGTCATCAGCTTAACTCTGAAGAGAGCAGTTAAATTAAATGATTTTGCTTATTAATAACAAACCGCAAGTAGTGCGGCGCAATATCAGCTTTGATCAAACCAAGTATTGTCCTCAGAGATTTCTGCAAGAAAAGGGCCAACGGCTTGGGCGCTGGTAGGGGGAACAGGTGGATTCTAAGTGGCAATTAATGCAGTAAAGTCAGGGCGGTTTTCTTCAGTAGACTTTGCAGCAGCGGTTTAAAGTAAAAATAATCGAAAGTGTCTATAAAGTAAGGGGGTTCTTCATTGCAAAAAACCCCCTAAATACTTAACTTATCTGTGGTGCCGAAGGGGAGACTCGAACTCCCACGGGGCAACCCCCACTAGACCCTGAACCTAGCGCGTCTACCAGTTCCGCCACTTCGGCACCAAGTAAATTGCTATTGCTTGTTGAAAAAAGTTAATGTATTCTTACGGACTTTCTTTGTCAAGCGGGAAAATCTAGGTCATTTTCCAATACTGAGAGGCGTCGGAGGTTTTTTTTATCTCAATGGAAGTGATACATGGCATAGACAAAATTAAGAGAAAGTTTCGCAACCCGGTAATGACCATAGGCAACTTCGATGGTGTCCATATTGGACATCTGAGCCTCTTTCAGCGAGTCAAGGACTTGGCGGAAACTATGGAGGGTGAATCCATCATAATCACCTTCTATCCTCATCCCATCAAAGTGCTATCCCCTTCCAATGGTCCCCCCCTCATCACCACCCATGAACAGAAAATGCACCTTATAGAGGCAGCCGGCATTGATGTTTCTGTAGTGATTGAGTTTACCCCAGAATTTGCCAGCATGAGCGCCAGTGACTTTGTCCAGAAAATCATCCACGCCAAAATTGGTGCCCGAGCAGTCGTCGTAGGTCCGGATTACCGCTTCGGCCACAAAAGAGAGGGAGACATCCCCGCTCTTACCCGTATGGGTCGAGAGTTAAATTTTGAGGTCCACGTGGTGCCTGATATAAACTTAAACGGGGTGGAAGTGAGTTCCAGCACTATCCGGAAATTCGTCACAGGGGGAGACCTTAAAAGGGCCCGCGAAATGCTCGGTCGTAACTACCAAGTTGCGGGTAAGGTTGTCAGAGGACGTGACCGGGGTGGGCGGTTGCTAGGCTTTCCCACCGCCAACTTGCAACTCTTCGATGAACTCACCCCGAAACCGGGTGTTTACGCCACAGAAGTCTTGATTGAGGGTCGACTATATGATGGCGCCACCAACATAGGTTATAGCCCCACCTTCGACAATGGAGCCTTCTCGGTGGAGACCCACATTTTGGACTTTAGCGAGGATATTTATGGAAAGACCATCCAGGTGCGCTTCATTGAAAGACTCCGGGATGAGAAAAGCTTTTCAGGGGCCGAGGAGCTTTCTATTCAAATACAAAAAGACGTTAAACGTGCTAGGGAAATACTCACCAAACACCGCAGTAATACAGCTAGCAGCACACAGCAATGATTCTCTATGGAGGGTATTTGTTTTCTGCCGGCTGCCAGTTGCCCGCTACTAGCTGAAAGTCCAGCCTCGTCCCTCTGTGCATAGTCCTTACTATATCAGCGCTCCTGAGATGCTCTCGTTAATGAAGGGTTGGGTGGGACCGACTCTCCGTTGGTACCAGGGGCAATCTTTCCTCCATGGCCTCCACCAGTGAGGCCAGGTTGTCTCCATTCAGGGCGGACACTCCAATGGCCCCATTCCGCTTGCATATATTCTGCAAGTAGGCCTGATCCTGCAGCAAGTCAATTTTATTGAAGATTCTAAGCATTGGAATTGGGTGCAGGCCCAGCTCTTCCAGAAGTTCCTCCACCGCCTTCATTTGCTCCTCGAACATAGGATTACTTATATCAATCACGTGGAGCAACAGATCAGCATGCCGAAGCTCTTCCAAGGTTGCGCTAAAGGCCTCTTTCAAATCGCTTGGCAGATCCCGAATGAACCCGACTGTATCAGTGATTATCGCTTCCTGATCGCGGGGGAAGCGTAGCCTGCGGCTTGCAGGATCCAGAGTAGCGAAAAGCCTATCCTCCACCTGCTCCTTGCTGTGGGTAAGAGTATTTAGCAGCGTTGACTTTCCCGCGTTTGTATAGCCAACTATGGAAATGATGGGAAGGCCTGCACGTAGCCGCAATCCTCGTCTTTGGCCCCTTTGCTTTTTGACTTGCTCTAGCTGTTTCTCAAGCCTGGCTATGCGATCTCGAACCCGCCGCCTGTTGATCTCCAGTTTGGTCTCGCCGGGCCCCCTACCGCCGATGCCCCCTGTAAGCCTCGACAGGGCGTCATCCTTCAGCACTAGCCGCGGCAGCATATACTTTAGCTGCGCCATCTCTACCTGAATTTTACCCTCTCGACTTTTAGCTCTTTGAGCGAATATGTCCAAAATAAGCTGGGTCCGGTCAATAACACGCAGCTCTGTGAAGTCGGTAATGGAGCGCACTTGTGATGGATTGAGGTCCTGATCGAAGATCAGGAGATCAACTCCCAGTTGCAGGGCTCGGAGCACAAGTTCACTGAGTTTACCCCGACCCAAAAGATACTTCGGATTAATCTTTTGCTGCCGTTGGATGATTTTCTCGACAACGGCTATACCCGATGAATAGGCTAACTCGCAAAGCTCTTCCATGGAGGCCTCGGCCTCAGCCTTGGAAACGCTGGTCACACTGACCAATATAGCCCGATCTTGATCGCCTTTGACTTCGAGCAAAGCCTGCTTTCCAGCAAACTCACTTTCCAGAGACTGGACCAATTGAAGGAAGTCAAGCTCTAGAGCATGGGCCGGGAGTGGATCCATAACAAGCCAGCCTTTACCATTGACGTTTTCAGGCAGCAAGTGGGCACCAAGGAGGCGACGGGCGCCACCATGCTCGTCTACCTCCAAGACCGCCATTAGATCCAGCCGCAAAAAAACCAGATCCATTAGATCGTCTTCAGTTACGGGTTCTCCATTTAGATGGGTGTGGACGCAACGCAGGCCGCGAAGGCGACTGCGGTGACCACGAGTAGGAGAAAGCTCCGGGATAAGTATGGAGCGATGGTCACCAACAATTACCCGTTCAATGTCGCCACTACGACTGATGAGTAGGCCCACTTGGCGATTGGCTTCGAATGAGAGCCTGGCTAAGGTGCGTGAGAGTTCAGGTGTGATAATTCCTTCGGGGGGCAGACGCCGCCTGTACAACTTCTGCAAACGTTTTATGTAACCCGCGCTCAAACCAGCGGTGTGACCATAGACTTTTCGGATCGATAAACCTCCCAGTATCTGTGCCTATTAATAAAATTGTAATCTGCAAGAGAAAATTTTGCAATAGAGGTCACTTTAGGAGTAAGCACTTTGGTAATTTGGCACTGCGGAATGACTAAGGCATAGAGCATGGGGCATAGGGTCAGAGGACAGATGACAGATGACAGAATTCAGCGGCCAAAAGTCGGGAGTTAAGTCTAATCATTTAAAATCCACAATCCGAGATCCGAAATTGCCAAGTGCCTAGTTCTCATAGCGCATGGCACTATGCGCCTCGGCGGTCTTCAACCCGCACCGCCTTCCCCTGAGAACGGGGTAAACTGTTGGGCTGCACCAGTTCTACCTTAGGGGTGATGAGAAGTTCATTGCGAAGCTCACGAGTTATTTTTTGCTCCAGCGCCTTGAGATAGCGCATGTCCTCCTCGAAGATCTCGGATCTCATTTCCACTTGTATGCGCATCATGTCCATCCCGTCGGCCCTTTCCAGAATTATCAAGTAGTTTTGCCCCACTTCAGGGATCTGCATCAGTGTTTGCTCCACTTGAATGGGGAAGATATTCACCCCTTTGATTATGAGCATGTCATCAGTCCGACCCATGATACGATCCAGGCGGCTGTGAGTTCGACCGCATGGACACGGCCCTGGGAGAACACGAGCGAGATCGCTGGTGCGGTAGCGGATAATAGGCATGGCTTCACGCTTTAGTGTAGTTAAAACCAACTCCCCCTCTTGCCCTGTCTCCACCGGTTCCAGCGTCTCGGGGTCAACAATTTCCAGCAGGAATGCATCTTCCCAAATATGCATTCCCCTCTTTTCCGGACACTCAAATGCAACCCCCGGTCCATTCATCTCAGAAAGGCCGTAGGAATTGTAAGCCTCCACCCCGAAATAGCGTTCAACCCGCTGCCTAATCTCTTCCGAATGGGGCTCTGCTCCAAGAAAAGCGATGCGCAATCTTAAATCCACAGAGGGATCAACCCCCAACTCTTCCATCACCTGCATGAGACGCATGGCATAGCTGGGAATCAGGTGGATGACAGTGGTGCCGAATTGTTGCATAAGGAGGATCTGTCGTTTGGTGTTACCCGTTCCGGATGGAATGGTTAGGGCTCCCAGACGCTCGCCACCATAGTGAAATCCGAGCCCTCCGGTAAAAAGACCGTAGCCGGTAAGGTTCTGAAATACGTCCTCCTGTCGCACTCCCGTCATGTACATACACCGGCTCACCAAGTCAGCCCAGTTTTCAATGTCTTTTTGGTTATGAAAAACGACTGTAGCCTGTCCTGTAGTACCAGATGAAGAATGGAGCCTCACCACTTCCTTGAGATCCACGGACAGAAGACCGTAAGGAAATTGAGCCCTTAGATCCTCCTTTGTGGTGAAGGGGAGCCGGCGAATATCTTCAAGGTCTCTAATTTTCTCAGGTTCTATTTTTCTGTCAGCAAAGACTTTTTTATAGTGAGGAGATTTACCCGCCCGCTGCAGGGTCCACTGCAAGCGCTCCAATTGCAAACGGGCAAGGGCTTCTCTTGGCATGGTCTCCTGATCTTTGTTCCAGTACACAGCCAATCAATCCTTTACTTGCAGATTCGGTTCTACAGTTCTGACGCAGTTATCTAACAAGGCTAGAAAAAATCCGAAATCCTAAAGGCGAAAGGATTTGAAATACTAGCCCATTTCCTCAAATGCCAGGTTTTCAAAACGGGTGTATTGGGTAAGAAAAGTGAGTTTAGCCCTGCCCGTTGGCCCATTGCGCTGTTTGCCGATGATTATCTCGGCCCGACCCTGGTCAGGGCTATCCGGGTGATAAACTTCATCGCGGTAGATAAATGCGATCACATCGGCATCCTGTTCAATGGCACCCGACTCTCGCAGATCAGCGAGTTGGGGTCGCTTGTCGTGCCGTTCCTCTACCCTGCGGTTAAGCTGAGAAAGAGCCATTACCGGCACGTCAAGCTCCTTAGCCAGGGCCTTGAGTGAACCAGATATTTCGGATATCTCCTGTTCTCGCCGCTCGCTACCCTGAGATCCCCGCATTAACTGCAAATAGTCGACAATTATAAGTCCCAGATTCTGATCTCGCTTAAGGCGACGGGACTTGGCCCTGAGCTCTATAGCGGAAATTGCCGGAGTGTCGTCTATGAATAAGGGCGCCTCGCTTATTGTGCCAGCCGCCCGGGTGAGGCGGGGCCAGTCTCGTTCGCTAAGAAATCCACTACGCATCTTCTGAGAATCAACCCGGGCCTCAGAGCAAAGCAGTCGCATACCCAACTGCGCCTTGTTCATCTCCAGTGAAAAAATCCCCACTGGTATGTCCGCCTCAACCGCAGCATGGCGGGCAATATTGAGAGCAAGGGCAGTCTTCCCCATGCTTGGGCGGCCGGCGATTATGATCAGGTCAGCTGACTGAAGACCAGAGGTGAGTCGGTCCAACTCGGCAAAACCAGTGGGAACACCGGTTATCATCTCCCTTCGATCATAAAGGGTTTCAAGAGTTTTGATGCTTTCCTTGATTATCTCTTTGATGGGAAAGAATGAGGGGTTGATGCGGTCTTCACTGACTTGAAATATGGCCTGTTCAGCCCGGTCAAGGAGGGTTTCTACCGGCAAACTGCTGTCGAAACCGCTCGCCACAATCTCGGTTGCCCGACTGATCAGGGTGCGGACCATGGACTTCTCTTTGACGATCCTGGCATATTGGCCCGTATTGGCCGAGGAAGGAACTCGGTCAACCAGTGAGGCCAAATAGCTTGCCCCTCCCACCTCTTCCAGTTTCTTATGAGACCTGAGAAGATCGGTGAGAGTAACTAGATCGCAGGGCTCGTTCCTTTCAAACAGCTCCATAACAGCAGCAAAAATGGTGCGGTGAGAGGCCCGGTAAAACTCCCCACCCCTAAGGATCTCCAAGACGTTGGGTAAGGCTTCATTGTCTAGCAGAATGCCGCCGATGACCGACTGCTCAGCCTCAATGTTGTGAGGAGGAACCCTCGCGGGTTCGCCGCCCTGCTCGTTCATGGTCTCTATTCTTCCTTTACGACCTGAACAGTAAGCTCTGCTGTCACATCAGCATGCACCTTGATGGAAACCTGGAATTCTCCCAAGCTCTTTATAGGTTCATCTAGCTTGATCGATTTACGTTCAATCTCAACACCCGCTGCTTCCAGAGCCTGAGAAATATCGCCTACAGAAACAGAACCGTAAAGCTTATCCTCTTCCACCACCTTGCGGCTGATGGTGACAGTCAGCCCATTGATTTTCCCGGCCACTCCCTGAGCTTCCTTACGAACCAGGTCTGCCTTACGTTGGATCAACATACGCTCGTGCTCTAAGGCCTTCATATTCTTGCTGGTAGCCTGTATAGCTTTTCCCTGAGGGATGAGGTAGTTGCGACCATAGCCATGGGCCACCCTGACCGTATCCCCCATCCTTCCGAGCTTGGGAATGTCTTCCTTCAGTATGACTTTCATTCAAAAAACCTCCGTTAGCTAAAACCAGCGATTTTCGGCCCCCAGGAAACCTCCTGTCCAACAAATCAACACCACCAACACGGTCATTAGAACTGGACAACGCTGGAACTCATCACAATGAGCTATGGGAAAAAATGCGCGCGACTGTTTGATCTAGCAAAAGCGGAACGTATCTTACTACAGGAATTTGGCTAAATCTCAGATTAGTTAGCTAGTGTGGCTGAATTGTCGTGTAGGGCATCAGGGCAATATGCCGGGCTCTCTTAATGGCCATGGTTATCTCTCTCTGATGCCTGGCACAGTTGCCGGAGATACGCCTGGGAATAATCTTCCCCCGCTCAGTAATGAAGTATTTCAAAAGCTTAGGATCCTTATAATCAATCTTCACACTTGAATCAGCGCAGAACCGGCAAACCTTCCGCCGGGGAAATGATCTTCTTCTTCTTCTGTATGTCACCATCGACTCCTTCCTGCCTAATCCTCTTCAGTTTCCTCTTCTTCGCTTTCTTGGGCTTCGGGAGGTTGAGCTTCTTCTTCAATAACCTCGGTCTCCTCCGCTTCTTTTTTAGGCTTGGGTTTTACTGCCTCTACGGTAGCGGGATCAACCTGGTCTGCCAACTTAACCGTCAGGTATTTGAGTATTCGATCGTCCAGCCTCATGTTTCGTTCGAGCTCGGCAACAACCTCGGCTTGTCCCAGATAATCCATTAACACATAATAGCCTTTGCTTTGTTTTTTTACGTTGTAGGCCAAGCTCTTTTTACCTTGCTCATCATAAGAGGCCACCTTGCCGTTCATACCGGTGACAACACCTTGAAATTTATCAGCCACTGCTTTGAGTTCTTCTTCGGAACTATCAGGGGTGACGATGAAAAGTGTTTCGTAACGTCTCATGCCTGACTCCTCTCGGGTTTATAAGCCCCGGCCTTCATCCGGAGCAAGGAGTTGTGAGGTAAACTCTATGGATTTTTCGCAGATAAGCCGAGTATTGCTATCACATGACCGCTAGCTAGTCAAGTATTAAATTAGTATGAGGTACAAGGTTCACGGAAAGTCGTGGAAATCGTAAAAATCGTAGAAACCGTAGAAGTCGTAAAAGTCGTCAATTAGAAAACTCGTCGATTAGAAAATTAGTTTTCAAATGCACTAATTACCCAATTCTCTAATTATCTAATTATCTAATTTCCCAATTGACTTGCTGCCCTCTGTCCTCTCACCTTCAGCCTTTGACTTCTTTCTCTATGCTCCATGCCCTATGCTCTATGCCCTCTCAAATCAAGCGCTGGGCCCCAGAAAAGCCAAAATAGATCCCAAATCCCAACAAAGCTAGGGCACAGCAAGCAACCACCCCCCTATAGATCCTGTCGCTCATAAATCTCCGTCCATGAGCTACAGTGAAAGAGACCGCCGCATACCAGGCCAAGTCGGCAAGAATGTGCCCTACAAAAAAAGCTATCACTCCAAGCAAACCCAGCTTGAAAGAGTAGAGAATATAACCAAGGCCTATGGTAGCCCACCATATGGTCCAATAGGGATTGGCCACACTCATGAGTATTCCGGCCCACACTGGATTGGTAGATTTGCTGCTGTTGGACACCCCCTCCAAACTCAACGCTGGTAGACTACGCACCATTCCAACTGCCATCCAAATTAAAACCACCGCCCCCCCCACACCAACACTGCCAATGACGTAGTCGTTTTTCAATATAGGCGCCAGGCCAAGGAGAAGAAGCAACACCAAGACTAGTTCCAAGATGCCATGGCCTAAAACAATTAGGGGGCCGGCGATAAAACCTCTTCTTGCACTCTCACTCAAGGTTATGGTAAAGAGCGGTCCCGGCATTAGGGCCCCGGAGAGGGCAATGATAAAAGAGGTGGCAAATATAGTAATCAAGACCAACATAGTTTTGTTTCACCCATTTACAATGCGACACTAGGAATCAAGCACCAGAAACCACTGCTTCGCCCTGATCGAGTTGCAAGTCATTTTGGCTTCGCCGTCATTAGGTCACTACTCTTCGCTGTCATTGGTTGTAATAGGTAGGGGCCTTTAAATCGCAATTGAGACTAATAATTAAACGGCTTGAACGACTTCAACGATTTCAACTACTTTCCTTGAGCCTTGCGTCCTGCGCCCCTCCTCATTCCGCAATCTGCAATCTCAATTCCGAAATTACCTAGGTGCCTAGTTTTTTCCTCATCGAAGGCTTTGGCGATCTTCTTCGCTGATGGAGGTAAAGCGGATTCCCGTACCAAAAAGACCGTTCTTAAGTTCCTCAGTGTGTACAACCTCACCTTTGGCAGTTATAATCTTGTCCTCAATTGCTATGTCCATTTCCAACTCTGTACCATTGGCCAATTTCCTGTGAGTTTCCACCTTGACACCGCCCTCGCTCACATCAAGAGTCCTACCAATGGAAACAATGTATTCTTGCTTATCACCTTTTTTTGGAGTGTATGAGGTTAGATTTAGGGCGCGAATGCGGCTACTGGTTCTCTTCTCCCTCACATTTTCCAGCTCGTGTTCACTCATAAGGACTCCTCCCTAGCCTGCTAATTTCGCCTAACCTTGGGCTTGTTGTTCGGGCGGTCGAATCTTTACTCTTATATCTTATACAGGCTCGCAAAAAACGGTGCAAACGCTTTTTTTATCTCTCATCTCCCCTAGCCTCTTTCGACTAACAAATCTATAAGTGCCTAGCCCAGTTGCTTATGGCAGATGTTTCATGCTATCTTTTCTTCAGTGGAAGATTTCGCGAGGTTGTCAACATGAAGAGAATACCATTACTGGTTACCCTGATATGGTTACTCCTCCTAAACGGCTGCTATGTTAGTACCAGTATCAAGTCTCAGACTCGCCAACTTCCTGCCGACTTTTCAGCCCCGGTGCTCGTTGTCACTGTCCAGGACAAGACCGGTCTGGATAGTAACTATTTGGCCCTGCTTGAAGAAGGTGCTCTTCAGGCTCTGATCGACAAAGGCATCAATCCTGTCACTTTGCCCCAGGCTGTTGGTGAAGATGATCCCTACAAGGCTACAAAATTGCTTTTGGCTGAGGACTACAGGGCCCTTTTAAAGATAGTAATTGAATTTTGGGGTTCCAAGACTGAGGTCCTACAAGACCCTGTTCTACCCTCTGTTGATAGCTCTGACACCGGCCCTGAATCAGGTTCCACCTTCCGATCACCAAGTTCCATTTATCAGGACGAATCAGTTCCAGGTCCGGAGAGTAGCTACAAAGAGGTTGTTATGGCAGGGTATTTGACCGACCTGCAAAGCAGTCGGCTAGTTTGGTCTGCTCGAGTGAATTCCAGACCCGCCGTGGTAGGTAGGTCTTGCTTATATCATAGTTTCAACCGCAGCCTAGAATATGATAATCTGGCCAACCGTTGCCTGAAAAAGATCGCTGGGGAACTCGGCCGTATATGGCCCAAGGAGTCAGAAAAATAAAAAGAGTTAAACAATCGTCAATCGTCATTCTCTCCATAATAAGACCTGTACCAGCTGATGAAGCTGGCTATGCCTTCTTCGATTCTTGTAGTAGGTTGAAAACCCAGATCTCGTTCACTCTCACTTATATCCGCATAGGTCTCAACCACATCTCCGGGCTGCATGGGAAGCATTTTCTTTTCAGCCTTTTTTCCTAACTCCTTCTCGATACACTCGATGAAATAGAGCAGATCAACGGCCCTGGAATTGCCAAGATTATAGACGGCATAAGGTACTGGTCGATCCAGACTGGCCAGCACCCCCTGGACGATATCGTCTATGTAAGTGAAATCTCTTCTCATCTTGCCAAAGTTGTATACCTCTATAGGCTGATTTTTTGTTATTGCCTTAGTAAATATAAACAAAGCCATATCTGGTCGTCCCCAAGGCCCGTAAACTGTAAACAATCTAAGACCTGAACACGGCAGACTGTAAAGGTGGCTATAAGTGTGTGCAACAAGTTCATTTGCCTTCTTGGTGGCAGCATAGAGTGATATTGGGTTGTCCACTCTGTCTTGGACGCTAAAGGGTACCTTCTTGTTACTGCCATAGACGGAAGAAGAAGAGGCGTAGACAAAATTCTCCACCTTGTGCTCTTGCGACAAGTGGATAATATTTAGAAAGCCCTCCAGATTTGAGCGCTGATAGGCAAAGGGATTCTCTAGAGAGTAGCGAACACCTGCCTGTGCAGCCATATTACAGACTACCTGAATGCTATTTTGCCCAAAAATCTTGGTGAGACCTTCCCTGTTGGCCAGGTCTTCTTTGTAAAAGGTAAAATTATTATTACCTTCCAATAGGCGCAATCGTGCTTCTTTTAAGGAGACATCGTAGTAGTCATTTAGGTTATCCAGCCCCAGCACGCGATCTCCCCGTGCCAGCAGGGCACGGCTTACGTGAAAGCCGATGAATCCTGCGGCACCAGTGACTAAGTAGGTCTTCAAGAGACTACCTCCCGGTATTTTTCTTCATGAAATTATCCTTGCCACGATTACCTTGGTGTGCTATCTAAAGCGTGAGGCAGGCACTAGCCTGCCCTTTTTGGTGGTGGGTGTAGCTCAGCAGGTTAGAGCACCGGGTTGTGGCCCCGGAGGTCGAGGGTTCGATTCCCTTCACTCACCCCATCCTAACTTTTGTCCTCCGCTTTTTCTTTAACCTCCTGGCTTTAGCTCTCCACCGCATAACAACAAACGTGGCACTAGCCAGCTGGCAGCTGACAGCAGCCAGCGAGCAGCAATAATCATAGAGGATATCTTTTTTCTGCCAGCTGCCTGCTGCCGGCTGAAAGCCCCGTCACGCCAGTCTCTCTCGACCTCCCGTCTCGCTGGGCAAAGTGCAGAGAGCTTTGCCCATCAACGGCACAACGGTGATTCCCAGTATTCACCCGGCCTCACCAGGAGCGCTTCATATTGTTCTAACGATTCTGGAACCCCTCCGTCAGCCTGGTTTGTTTTCAAGTATTCGAGTATCTGCTTAACCTTTGCGGCCTTACCCATGATGGCGTAGAGGTTAATGGCTCGGTCAAAACTGAGATAAGCCATTTCCCATAGCTGCTGTTCTTGGCGCAAAAGTCCAATTTCCTCTAAATCTTGGGCTATGCCAATGGTGTTCTCGGCGGCCTTGTCAATCTCCAGTGCTTTAGTCAATTGTTCTTCAGCCTTGGAGAAATCACCTTCAACCCTGGCCACCAGTCCCAGCTGCAGGTGAGAATTGGCTGAAGATGACTTTGACCCGATGCTCTCGCTTATGACTAAGGCTCTCTGTAGCAAGATTTCCGCTTCCTTTAGCCGCTCCTGTTTCCTCTTTAGCATTCCTAGGTGATTAAGATTTATCGCCAGAGCGTTTCTTTGCCCATTTTTCTCAGCTATAGCCAGCGCCCTTTCCCATAGCTCCTCAGCCTCCTCAAAACGCTCAGCCTTGTAAGCCAGGACTCCGAGGTTTCCCATGGCGAGAGACTCTTCGTTTTCGCTTTGCAGAATTTTGTTTAGCTCCAGTGCCTTTTGCAGGTGTTCACCGGCCTCCAAATAGT
>JAJDNT010000131.1 GCA_022340515.1 Deltaproteobacteria bacterium | reverse complement strand
CCACTGCCTTGGAGGGTTCTAGCCCAACCCGAGAGTGAAAGGTTTCGTTGGCCTGAAGGATGCGGTAGGTTTTGGGATCAACCACGGTCAGACTGTCTGTGATGCTGTTGATGATCTCCTCGCTGAATTCTCTAGATGCTAGCAGCTGACTTGCGAGACTCTGGCGCTCAGTGATGTCTTCCACCGACTCTATGGCGGCAACAATTTTTCCTTCAGTGTCCTTTATGGGAGATGAGATTATTCGATATTTTTTTATTTCATTGCCCGCGGGGGTATCGGTTATTGCTTCATGGACTTTGCCATCCTGCAGGGTTCTAATGGTTGGGCAGTAAACGCATATTCCCTCTCTGGGTGGATCATTAAAGGATCTGTAGCACAGGGGTCTTTTTTTAGGGTCGATTTGTGGAAACCATTCTTCCATCTGCTTGTTCAATGTCAAGATTTCCATGTTGGGGCTAATGAGGGATACTCCTATGCCGATGTGGTCCACCAGGCTTCTATATTTTTCTTCAGATTCCCTCAGTTTCTCTTCCGCCCGCTTGCGCTCAGTAATTTCTCGCCCATGCTCGACGGCCTGTACGACCAGTTTGTCGTTGTCCTTAATTGGGTATGAATACACTTCGAAAAAGCGCTCCCCTCCATCTGGCACAGGAACGCGCTTTTCGAGCATTCGCGGTTCACCAGTGCGGAAAACCTCCTGGACGTGACAATCATCGCATATGGCCGAGCGCTGGTAGAATATCTTGTAGCACAAGTTGCCCACCAACTGCTCTTCATCCATCTGAAAGAGATCCATGAGGGCCTTGTTGACCTTGAGGATGCGAAACTCCCTGTCATAGATGGCAAAGGGATCTGTTACGCTATCAAAAACCCTGGTGAGGACTTTTTCATCGTAGATGTTCATACATGTGCCTCCCTATCCAGTTGGGTAAGGCCATGAAGCTCCAATTTTTGTCCATATCCTCAAGAGGTCGCCAATGCTACAAAGGAGAGTCATATACAAGCAATCATAGCTGTTTCAGTCATTCAAACAGCAATAACAGGGCAGACCGCCAGTAGTTCAGATGCTGGTATAAGTGTGTATTGAATTTGTATTGTAAGTGGGTCGTATTTCAATCATATTCGCATGACTATGCCCTTGCTGTCAAGAACAATGTAATCTAGACAAGTTAAATGATGTGTTGAATAGGGGTTATCTAATTGGGTCGTAAATCAAACAGGCAATTGCTCCAAGGTGGGATTTGACCACTAATGCATTTTTCAAATTCGGCTCTCCAATTCCATACGCTCGGGTGGGAAAAATTTGCTAACATAACGAACCTCCACAAAAGTCTGATCTCAACCATCCACAACAAGTAAGATCTTTTCTCTGTGTTTTCCCAAGAGATGCTCCTTTGATGATTCTGAGGTTAACCTATGGATATTCAAAGAGGTACCCATGATGGATACTGGGTCAAGGCAAAAGAGAACAAAAGGTTTGAAGTGAAAGGAAAGCGCATGCTTAATATACTAGGCTAGATTAGAGAGTACAATCATCTCAATGCAAAAACCCTGCCTCGAGAGCAGAATTTTACTATGAGGAAACCCCTAGCTCTAAAAACTTTACAATGCCTAAATATTAAAAGAGCGTCTAGCCCAACAAAAACGCTTGTTGAATTACTTTACAATTGGGTTGGGAATAACTACAACTCATGTAGCCGAATTAAACACTTAACAACCTCCTAATATTAATAGAATTTTTGCCATATTGCCCCTGAGACCTTCTCCAGGTGTAGCTTTTTTAATCAATGAGCTCTCCCCGCTAGTCCTACCATAATTAATAATTAGCTATAAATTACAATAGTTTATAAAAATAATGATGGTCCGGACAATGATGGCACTCTCATTGCTCTTAGGAGTAAGCGCAGGACAACAACTCCAGACGAAAAGGAGATGGCCATGAAAACCACAAAAAGAATCAAGAAAAATCAGGAAAAAAAGGCTGGGGTACAAATGTGCATCTGGTCTGAGGCCGGGGTCGTTAGTAGCCGAAGCTGTACCAGGCGACTGGACTGCGCCCGCTGTCTCTTTGACCAGAACATGACGGATTTCTTCGCCTACAACTTAACTCCACTACCTGCAGTGCCTCATGCTGCCTGAAATTAGATTGGCACCTTGGGGTATGCCTTAAGCACAGATGAAGGGAGGTGTTACTATTATGGCTGGTAAAAGCAAAAAGGCTAAAAAGGCCAAGAAAGTTCAAGGCTTCAACATCCTGGAAGATGAGTGCATCTGGATGAAAGCAGGGGTGATCAACTTCAGGCTTTGCGACAATGCCTTCGATTGTACCAATTGTCCCTTCGATACGGCTATGAGGAGAGCCCTTGAAAGGACAGGACCACTGCTAAAGCAAAAAGATCAGGAGAGTTGGCGAGACCGAATGCGGCTCCGTCATGGAGATGAGCGTGAGTGCCGTCACATGCTTTCTGGTCGGGTGCAGTACAAAATCTGTACCAACGATTTTCGTTGTGATGTGTGCGAATTTGACCAGAGCTTGGATGAAGCCGAACTCCATGAACATCTGGGGAAACCCGCCATCCACCGGGTTCTGGGTTACCAAGTGCCGGACAACTACTACTATCATCGCGGCCATGGCTGGGCCCGGGTAGAGTATGGCGGACGGGTAAGATTCGGCTTGGATGATTTTTCCTTGAAGTTGGTGGGACCGGTGGATGAGTATCGTCTTCCCTCCCTGGGAAAGAAGATAGGCCAAAGCGATGTTGGCCTCAGTTTGGCCCGCGAGAGTAACGAGGCCGAGGTGCTTTCTCCGGTGACCGGCACGGTTGTAGCCGTCAACCATAAAGTCTTACGCCAGCCCCATTTGAGTAACAAACGGCCCTACACCGAGGGCTGGTTGATTGTGGTGGAACCGGAAAGACTAAAAGGCAATCTCAAAAACCTTCTTTTTGCCAAGAAGGAAGTGGATGGTTGGATGGAGCATGAAGTCGAAAAACTGCACAATCTGGTAATGGCGGAGCATGGACCACTGGCAGCCACCGGTGGTGAGCCCATCGATGACATCTATGGCAATGCTCCTGAGATCGGCTGGAAAAAGCTAGTGCACGAATTCTTGCTGACCTGATCCAATTAGAGTTTAGCCTTGACCTAGAAAAATATTTTGGCCGAGCAACTTGCTCGGCCAAAATATTTCCATCTAGCCTTTTGCTATTCTTACCTCATTGACTCTATGCCCTCCGCTCTATGCGCTATGCTCCATGCCTTCTCAAATCCGCAATCCAAAATTTCCCCATGGCCCATGCCTTTTCAAAGAGGCAGACTTTGGATATCGTACCTCCGGTAAGCTTCTGCGAGAAAGGCCTCGCAGTATTCACAGAAAAACAATGGTAATTCATCCAGATCGCTCGGCCCTGAGGAAATCCTCATTATGCATTCGGCTTGATTACAATGAACCAGATCAAAGGTGTGGGCCACTTCATGGAGGGCCACTTTCACCACCCGTTCGTAAAAAGTATCCAAAGATACCCTGCTACCTTCTTCTTTCTGCTTGAGGCGATGGAGGGAGACCACCGCTGCCCGTCCTCCCATTTGGGCTTCTCCGAACACGTGGGTTAGCACCGGAATAAAGAGGTCGACACTCACTAGGCCCAAAATTCGAGGATGAGGGCGAAGGCTCTCAGCCAGGTTCTTCAAAATCAGGGCAGCGTGGTACTGTTTGCGCCTTTCATTGTAGGCAAATTCAGGGCTTTGGCGAGGGGGGAGAATATCTACCGGCAAACGTAAAATCTCCTGTAGGTTGGCGGCAACAATGTTCAAAACCGCTTCGCCCACAGCGCCCAAGCGCACAACACCAACAACTCCCTGTGTAGGGAGGGAGGTGGAATTGTTTGTCCCAGGGTACTTTGTCAGTGTTCGGGCCCGGGTGTTCACAGGAGACATCTCGGATTAATTGCTGGCCCGATCCGGGCGTAGGTCATATTTTTTTATTTTCTTGTGGAGGGTGACGCGATTGATTTCCAAGGCCTGGGCAGCCTTACTGATATTCCAGTCAAATTCATTGAGCACTTTACGGACATGGGCGATTTGGGTCTTTTCAAGAGAGTAGGTTTCCGCTGCCGCCGAGAGATGGGGGGCGAGGAAGGAAAACTCCTCAGGGCCAAGGCGTCTCTTTTTGCAAATAACCACCGCCCGCTCAATGGCATTTTCCAATTCACGAACATTGCCAGGCCAGTCATACTGTCTGAGAAGGTCCATTGCTTCTTTGCTGATGGTATCAACATCCTTGTTGGTCTCACGAGAATAACGATCAAGAAAATGCTCGACCAGTAGAGGTATATCATCGCGCCGCTGCCGTAGTGGAGGGATATGTAATGAGATCACATTGAGGCGGTAGAAGAAATCTTGGCGAAATTCTCCTTTTTCGATGGCCTGTTGCAGATCTCTATTGGTGGCGGCAATGGTTCGGAAATCCACCTCGATTTCCTCTGTCCCTCCTAGGCGATGAAATGCCTTGGTTTCCAAGACGCGAAGAAGGTCCACCTGCATCTTGAGAGGCACGGTGCCAACCTCATCCAGAAAAAGAGTTCCATAGTGGGCCAAGTCCAGACGTCCTTTCTTGGCCCGATGCGCCCCGGTAAAAGCGCCGCGTTCATGACCAAAAAGCTCGCTCTCTAGCAAGTGCTCTGGGAATGCGCCGCAATTGATCGCAATAAAAGGGCCATTATGCCTGGCACTTTTTGCGTGAATAGCTTTTGCTACCAATTCTTTGCCCGTACCGGTATCTCCCGTAATCAGTACTGGAGAATCACTCTCAGCTACATCCTGGATCATAGCAAATAAATCCTGCATGGCCTTGGAGCGTCCCACCAGGTTCTCGAAACGAATCGCTTCAGCAATCTGCTCACGGAGAAAGATGTTCTCATCCATGATCCTTTTCTGCTGCATGAGCTTTTCCGTAAGCAAAGAGAGTTGATCAGGATCGAAGGGTTTCATCAGATAATCAACTGCTCCGATTTTCATGGCCTGAACTGCAGTTTCCACCGAACCATAGGCAGTGATCATTACCACCAGAGTCTGAGGATAGTCCTCCTTGACCACTTCGAGAACCTCGATCCCGCTCATCACCGGCATCATAATATCCAGAAAGAGGAGGTCATAAGGGGTTTTCTCCAGCATAGCCAGAGCTGCGCTGCCACCCTCTGCGGTGTCGACTTTATAACCACTTTTTTTCAGCCAGCCATGGAGTGACTCACGAATGACCATTTCATCGTCAACAACCAAAATACTAATCTTGTTTGCCATGGCACTACCTTATCTAAATGGCAAGTCCATATTGTCGACTAAAGGGTCCACTAACCCCAGCCGCCTAGGAATCATAACATGGACTTATCTTGCCGGGTTCACCGGGCCCAGCCGCTCAAGAACCTTTATTTGCCGTGGGAAATCTGATGGTAAAGGTTGATCCGGCGCCCACCTCGCTGTTCACAAAAATGGTTCCCTGGTGTTCTCGAATGATTCCATAAACCACGGAGAGCCCTAGACCAACACCTTTCCCTTCCTCCTTAGTGGAGAAGAATGGCTCGAAGATTATTGAGAGATTTTCCTCCGGAATGCCGCAGCCGGTGTCAATAATTTTAATCTGGGCCATACGTTTTTTCTTCTCCAGGGAGGTTCTGATGGTCAGTTTGCCACCAGCGGGCATGGCTTCTATGGCGTTAAAGATCACGTTCATAATACATTGCTGGATTTGATTATAATCTCCTGTTATTTGAGGAAGATCAGGATCCAATTTTTCATGGAAGGCAATGTTTTGCAGCTCCATCCGGTGCCGGCAAAGAAGAAACACTGAGCGGATGATGTCGTTGATGTTGACTCGGCGGCGTTCCAACTCTTTCTGCCGCGCGAAAGAGAGCAAATTGGATACAATCTGGCCGCAGCGAGAAGACTCGTGGGCAATTAGTTCCAAATATCGGCGGAACTCCTCAAGCTCCTCCGCTTTGAGTTGGTCCTCCTCTAGGGTGCGCAGCATAAGTTTGGCCAAGGTATGTATGCCCGCGATGGGATTATTGATCTCGTGCACGCTACTGGCCACCAATTTGCCCAGGGCAATCATTTTGTCTTCGTGTACCAGTTTGGCCAAATCTTTTTTGACCTCCCTTGCCTTGCGCTCCAGCCGAGACTCGAGGTCATCGGTAATATCCCGGTAAAACTCAAAAACCATGTTGACTTGGCCATAATTGTTTTTTAATGGGTAGGTGAATATCTCGAGATAACGGGGCTTATTTTGTCGGTCCAAATGCTCGTGAATAGCGTGGGCTGAAAGGCCGGTTTTCAGAGTTTCCTTCATGGGACAATGGCAGGATTTAGAGTTACAGGGCTGCAAGGAACGGTGGCTGACCTCATGACAGGTCCTACCAACGACTTCCTTTTTGGGCAAGCCAAGCAGGCTGAGCATGGGCTCATTGGCATCGAGAATACGGTAATCTTGTCTCAAAAGGAATAAAGGTTCTCTCATTCCTGCGAATAAAGTAGTGATCATACTTTGGGAAAAATCCAGGTCCCGTTCCCGAGCCTTGTACTCCCCCTTGAAGGTGACCATGTCGCTGATAAGTCGCGAGATAGCATGATCACATACTTGCATGTCTGGTGTCTTATATTGAAGTATGTCTGCAAGCAAATCCTCTTTACCGGTGAGTTCGATGACAAGATCCACGTTTTTCAGCTGAAAAAAATCGCGGTAGTCGGTAGTGGTGTAGATACCCTGCTCTTTGGCGAAGAGGAAGCCAGGAGCCTCCGGATTAGTATCTGCCACTGCGACAATTTTGGCCTTGAGGTGCTTAAAACGGTCGTGGACAAACATTTCCAGGAGGTCTTGGCATCGTGTGCCGCCGCCGATAATGGCGATATTCGGCCCCTCACCACGTTCATCCTTTGGTTTGCGGTGTTTGGATGGACGAGATTGACTTTTATCACCAGACCTGTTGGATTGGCTCCGCTTAGCTTTACTTCCGCGCACTTTGGCCATGGCGGTAGACTCCTAACCCGGATATTTCATGAATCCCGAAAGGCTTCTAGAACACTTCGGCCTTCAACCCCTCCGCCTTAGAATAAAAAAACTATTCTACTATATAGGAAAGTGTAGCATTTCGCAACATTTGGTTGTGCCAGGAAAAGGGCGTGACAAGAGGTTCATATCAGTTGTCAGCAAACCACACTAAAAGTGGCATGAATATGAGTGGCACACACACCTTCAACCAAGCACAGCCATTTGAGCAAAATAAACCAAAGCTTGGCGACAACCTTTCCCCTCAGGCCATACCCAGCAGTTTTGGCAGGAGGTAGCGTCCATTGCTTCCAGTCAGTATTCCAGATCAAAAAGACCGATGGCCGGTTCGTACTTTGTTCTAAATTGTGGGTAGATTTCTGAAAGTAACTGGTAATAGGGTGAGATGAACTTCAACTTCTTGCATACCAAGTCTAATCTGAGGTTTGGACATTTGGCGCAGGTCCAGGCGGTCCAATTGTGCTTGGCAGCATGCATGAGGCAATCCCCATAAAAAGGGCATTCAATGAATCTTCGTCCTTCCCGGTTAACTGGGTGGGCTGACTCCGTATTATACATTTTTCTCCCGCATCCAATTTCAAAATTTGAGCTGAGCCGCGCTATCTAACCTGTGATTGTTTAAAAAGGCAACAATCATGCCATTATGACTTTTACATATTAAGGTCATGATTTAAGTAAATTTTTTGCAGCCGTGACTAAAATGGTTTGACTTGGAAGCAAGGGGGTTTTACGGAAGAATTTCGATTTACAGAAAAATTAGCTAATAAAATTAACCATTTAACTAGTTGCACTCCTGCAACCATGGGGGTGAATTTTGTATTAATTCACTAGCGTATTGATCACACCGGTTCCATAGGGGTTGAGCCTTAACTGTAGGACCACCGTGTTCGCCTAGTAG
>JAJDNT010000124.1 GCA_022340515.1 Deltaproteobacteria bacterium | reverse complement strand
AGGAGATAAGATTTCTTTCTTGCCGACGATGGGCATCCTGGCGGGTTTTTCCCGCCAGGATGGAACTACTGGTAGTTTGGTTTATGATTTTTGTTCTTTCTTTGAAAGCTTGCGAGCCTTAGTGACTTCGCCGACGAGGTCAATATTGCCGCAGTCAAGACACATAGTTGACACAATCGGGACATAGCCCGTATGCATGGTTAAAAAACGCGGGTTTTCAAAGTGAAAGTGTAGCCGACCGGTAGATTGAACCCGGCCCGACTCTAACTTGGAACTTCCACAACGAGAACAGGTATTCTCCTCGGCCATAATAAACCCCCTTTCAGATAGCCCGGATATTTCATCAACTATGTTCGCGGTCTCGCCAAAACAATTCATGAAATATCCAGGCTAGATAATCTTGCAATTGATTGTCCTTCGAGACTTTCACGGATGGAATCTATGCAAAATTCATCCCAAAGCGAAAGAAAGGGGAGATTGGACTAAAATGGCGGGGCTAAGATCATTGTTTCAACAGCCTGACCCACTGGGCAGAGCTCCTATGAATGAGTTCGGGCCAGATTTCCGAGGCAGACTTATCGAAAACAGTCTCGGCATCCGCTCTTAAGACACGCCAACCGCCATGGGCAATTTCATTGTCCAATTGTCTAGGCGCCCAGCCGGCATAACCGGCATAAACCCGGAATCTCTCTTTTCCCTCGGGATTTTTGATCATCCGCTGGATAACTTCCTGAGAAGAGCTGAGGTGTACGTCTTTGAATACATGACGAGACCCTTCCGGGGGAGTGGAGGTTCTTATGAGCAGGAGCAAATGGCTCTTCGCAACTGGCCCTCCGAGGTAGATTTTATCTGCTGACTGCCCCAGTCCCTCTATTTCAGGCAGTGCTTCCGAGAGCTTCATTTCAGAGGGACGATTAATTATTAGCCCCATGGCACCTTGTTTATTGTATTCAATCAAAAGGACCACAGTTTCAACAAAATTTGGATCCAAGAGCTGTCTACTAGCTATGAGAAATCTCCCCTTTAACGGCTTAACCATGGGCGTGGACTGATTGGAAAAAGTTGAAAGGCTGAGAAACCGGAATGGTAGAAACTGCGATCCAGCTTGGCCCAAACAAGGCAGAAACATCAGGGAAGCAATCAACAACAATACCGTGGCGAGTACAATACAAGGAAGTGGTAGTGGAATTTCACCATTATAATTAAAGGTAAAGTTTCTTCTCATAAGCAAATCAATCATCAAAATTCAGCTGGCTGTTATCTATTCAAATATCACCAATTACCCCCTTGCCGCCAGGCCAGGTCACTCTGCTGATTTGAGGGAAGGGGGCACCGTACAGTTTGACTAATTATCAGGTGCTGAGGGTGGAGTGCTGCCTGAGTCAGCAAGGTCCCTGTCAGCCGTGTAGGGACCTTTGATGTCAAATGCCTTTGCGTAGGCCTTGATAACATCAAATACTCGAATGGGACCATACAAATTAAAGAGAGAATATATTACTGCAGGAAGAATAGTCTCTTCGCTGGCACTGAAAACCGAACTGAATAGCTCTATCATTTCTTGTCCAGTAAAAGGACGCTCATTGGTAACGAGGCCGGCACCGGTCTTTTCCATATAAAAGCACATGAAAATTACTTCTTGACCGAGATTCTTTCTGAAGGATCTCATAATATCCTGGCTAATTTTTGCTCTTATATCTTCCACAACTACCTCCCCAAAATTGGCTTTGACAGGGTGCTGCTTACTAATAATTAATAATTTTAACACATGAGCGTCACGGGGTGGCACTACCCATAGTTCACCTCATACTATTTTGGCAAGTAGTCCTCCCTTACAGGGGAAAACACTTCAATGGCGACTGAGTCCTCAAGAATCTCGGCGCCATGTTCAACCCCAGGGGCAATACACCAACTGTCGCCTGCTTCCGCCTGGTAATCCTCTGTTCCGAGGTAAAGGCGAAGGCGGCCTTTCACCAGATATCCTGTCTGTTCATGAGGGTGGGTATGTCGAGGTAAGGTACTGCCTTTCTTCAAAAGAAATTCCGTCATGAGAGTTTTGTCTCCAAAAACCAGTGTTTTTTGTTCTATCCCCTCTAGAGGGGAACTGTATCCTTCGTTGCTTTGCTTCCTAAACATATGCTGCTCCTTTTATTCGTAATACCCTTAAAAATAGAGTCTCGTTAGTCAGTTTCTGGCTTTTCCCGAGGTGGAAATCGCGGAATCCAGCGGGGAACACGGGCTTTATATTTTAGGTAATCGTCTCCGAACCTTTTTTCGAGACCTTTTTCCTCAACAAGGGGAAAATAAATTGCATTGCCAACGAAAAAAAGAATCATCCATGCGGCTATTGGCCAGGAATGAAAAAATAATGCCTCAGCCAAGAGCAGAAGCAGTGCACCAGTGATCATTGGATTTCTATTGCAACGATATGGCCCACTAACAACCAGCTTTTTCGGCGGAGCCCAAGGAGCGGGGGTGCCTTCACCATACTTTTTGAAGTGTTTTACCGTCCAGACACACAGGTAAGACCCTATACCGGCTACCAACAGAGCCAGCCAAAACCAAATTTGACTGGGTGTTGCTAACTTGGGAGGGAAACTGGAGTCTCTGGTAAGGAGCAAGATGGCAGCAGGGATAAAGACGAGAACTGTGGCGGGCAGCACGATAATAGTTCTTAACAATGCCCAGTGCATATTCAGGCTCCTTTTTTAGACTGAGTCGTGGGAAGATCGGCCTGCATCAACGCTTACGATTAGAGCTATTGATATTTCCGAGCATAAATTTCGTTGGTGTTTTCTGGTCGAATACGCAATTGATCGGCTACTCTTTGTCCTTTAGTAAGGAGTCGAGATCAGCGAAGGGTTTGTACTTTGAGGGTGTTTCTTCCTCACCGGAGGGAGTCTCATCTTCATACCATTCCTGGTCCAGATAGCGGGAGTGCTCATTGTCGTGACAATAGAGACACAATAGCTCCCAGTTGCTGCCATCAGGTGGGTTGTTGTTGTGGTTGTGATCCTTGTGATGGACGGTTAGTTCACGAAGCCTCTTGCCGGAGAACTCGCGCCCACATCTGGCACAGACCCACGGGAAAATCTTGAGCGCTTGCTCCCTATAATCCTGCTCCCTCCTGCGCCGAGCCTCGGCGATAATTCGATCTCGTCTGTTTTTTTCTGATAGTTTTTTCTTAGATTCCATGTGTTCACCTTTTTTCCTGCCCTCTGTGCAACAATGCCGAGTTGGTTTAGATGATTAAGTTCATGCATATTGAAATAATCGTTCTTTCTGTTACCATTCTGGTGCAACAAAGAGTGAATGGAAAATTACATTTGTTCGAATAATAAAGTCAAGAAATTCAGACCTATTAGTCTACAAAGCTTGTTGGGGAGACCAGAGAATGAAAAAAACCATCTCAGTGGTGATCACACTATCAGTTGCGCTAACGTTGCTCGCGGCATGTTCTTTAAATGCAGTGTCTGAAAGCGCGCCCAGAATTACCAAAGAAGAACTCAAATCTATGCTGGGTAATGCAAAACTGATTATTGTTGATGTTCGAAGGAGTAAGGATTGGAATTCCAGTGAGTATAAAATAAAGGGCGCTGTCCGGGCTGATCCAGATCCAAGTAAGGTTGAATCCTGGGCCAGCAGTTATGGCAGAGACAAGATCTTCGTTGTTTACTGAGCCTGACCCAACGAGCACACCAGTGCCCGTGCGGTGCTGAATCTTATGGATGAGGGATATACCAAAGCCTATGCCTTAAAGGGCGGTTGGTACGAGTGGTTAAAGGCTAATTATCCAGTTGAAAAAAAGTGACCGTCTGATCCCACTAAGCATGGAGCATAGAGTAAAAGGTACATTTCGAATTTGGAACTTGGAATTTCGCATTGTGAAATGCGAATTTTGAAATCAAAAATCCACACTTATCTAGGCATTCAAAGCTGGATCGTGACTCCTCGCTCCTTGCCCTCTGCCTGATTAAAACCGCAATCCCCACTCCGCAATCCGAAATTGCCAAAGGGCCTAGTGCCTACTGTCTAGTCAGCAAAATCGTGTCCTGCCTCTTTCAATTTCACTACAGCCCTCTTAAGATTTTCTGCCTTAACCAGTAGATAGTCTGTATCAAAGGTAGATATTGCAAAAATACTAATACTCACCTCGGCCAGAGAAGTGGTCAAGGAGGCCAGGATTCCCGTAATTGAGAAGCCTAGGGGACCCCTCACCATGATGCAGCGCCACCCTGTCTCACTCTGGACACCAGCAGGCACAACTTCCTGGGAACAGACAAGGGAGAGTTCTTCTCTTGTGCGGGTAAGGGAGAAAAAATCCCCTGTCAGGGCCCAAGGGGGAATGTCTGCCTCTGGTTCAAGTCGACAAATAGAATAGTCATCCGGAAGTAAGGTGAGGGTTAGATTGCTGCGGTTCATACTAACTGTTTACCATTTAACTCTGGATCCACAAAACATTAATTTGATCATTAAAACATACCTTGCTAAGATCGAAGTGACTATAACTCCGAAATTAGACACAAATTAAGAGATTGAGGAATTAGGGGGTTAAGGAATTGAGGATTACCAAAGACTCAATGGACGGCCATGACCAAAGCAGCGCAAACCCTAAATCCCTCAATTCCTAAATAGCCAAATTAAAAACAGCTTTATCTCGTAATCTGTTCTCTGTGGTTTAATCTTCTATTTTATGATGGATCGACGCTGCAATGGAAATTCTTACCGCATGTACTCTTGATTGCCCCGATGGTTGCTCTTTGCTGGTGGAGACCCTTGGCCAAGGTACCGTGCGCATCAGAGGCAATCCCAATCATCCGGTTACCGCCGGATTCACTTGCGCGAAAATTCGGCGTTTTAGCCAAAGGTTAAAAAGCAAACATCGAATCACCAGTCCCCTTTTGCGCCAAGGCAAAAGTTGGAAGTCCATTGGTTGGGAAGAAGCCCTTGAGCTTTGCGCGGAAAAGATTCAGCGGCATCGCCGAGAGCCGGAGAGTATTCTGCATCTGCGTGGTGATGGGGACAAGGGTGTTTTGAGTCAAGCAAGCAAGCTTTTTTTCGCGGAACTCGGCGCCAGCCAGGCTGCAGGCTCCTTGTGCGATGTGGCTGGAACTGCCGCCTGTATTGCAGATTTCGGCTCCCTGGAGACGAATGATGTCTTGGATCTTGCCAGTGCTTCAACAATTATTAACTGGGGTAAAGACCTGGCCCGAAGCTCAAATCATCTGGCAGCCCTGGTTCGCAAGGCCCGTCAAGAGGGAGCAAGGGTGCTGTCTATCTCCCCCGGCGGAGACGGTAACCTGGGTTATTCAGACAGAGTGATAATTGTCAGGCCCGGCACTGATCGATTCCTGGCCATGGCAGTTGTGCAACTTTTGCTGAAGCGAGGCAAGATCCCTAGGGAGATTATAAAGCGTACCAAAAACTGGACTGGCTTTCAAAAGCTGGTAATGGCGAGGCCGGTACGGGAACTTACTCGTGGATGCGACATTTCCGAGGATGTAGTGGAAGAGCTCTTCCGGGTCTATGGGGGCTCGGAACCGGTGGCTACTCTGCTAGGTTGGGGTTTACAACGGTACAAATATGGTGGAGAAACTGTTCGCTTCATTAACGCACTTGCTTTGCTCTCAGGTCACATAGGTCGCCCTGGCGGAGGATGTTATTTCAACATATCTTCCACCCGAGACTTTAATTTGAATTGGACCAAGGCGGCTGATGGAATGAAGAGGAGAACTCTTCTAGAACCAAGAATCGGCAAAGACATCCTTGAAGCCAAAGATCCACCAGTTAGGCTGCTCTGGGTGAACGGGTTCAATGTGGTTAATCAAGCACCTGATAGTGTTGCTATCGCAAAGGCATTTGAGACCATCCAGTTCAAGGTGGCTGTAGAGGCTTTTATGACTGACACTGCCGCCCGATCTGACCTGATTTTACCTTGCCAACTTATGTTTGAGAAGGAAGATGTGGTTGGTTCATTTCTCCACAATTACGTACATTATGTTAGGCCTGTTGTGAAGCCCCCTGAGGGTGCACGAAGCGATTTCGTCATCCTTTCTGAGCTGGGCAAGAGACTCAGTCCACCAATACAGATCCCCCCGGCCGAGGCATGCATGAGGGCCAGCCTAGATTCGCCCTATTTGGGAATATCTCTCACAAAGCTGCGCCAACTCGGATTTATTCGTGCCAGAAGGCCGGAGATAGCTTATGCTGGCCTTAAGTTCGACCACCCCGACGGCAAGTACCACCTCCCTAGAGAAATTCACCAGGAGATTTCGCCGGATGCCGATTTTCCGTTGAGATTGCTTACGCTGGTGAGAAGAAATTTCCTCCATTCGCAGATATTGCCGGAAGAACATGTGCCAGTACCTTCCGTCTGGATTTCTGAGGAAAATATGATAGTTAGGGGATTAGACCCAGACAAAGACATCTACATGGTTTCACCACTTGGACGGCTAAAAGTGAGGATAAAGTATGATCGGGGGTTGCATCCTCAGGTAGTAATCTACCGCCGGGGAGACTGGATGAGCCTGGGCGGCGGTGCCAATCAACTTATTGAGGCAGAGCTAACTGATTTGGGAGGCGGGGCAGCCTACTACAGCCAGTTTGTCAGACTGGAGAACTGATGCAACTCGGCACTGCAGGACGGTAGGGAGGCAGGGCTATCAGCTAGCAACTGGCAGCAGATAGTTTATCATTTCGCATTCTTGTGAACTCCCTTAATACGCCTTGGCTTTAAATGCGCAATGAGAAATGAGAAATAACTTCATGTTCTACGCCTTTTGAAATCCACAATCCGCATTCCGCAATCCGAAATGGAAAGTAGCCCAATGCTCCTTCTTTGAATAAGAGTTGGAAAGGACAATGGCCTATGCTAAGTTAACCCTTTAGATCGTTTGTAGATCGGCTTTCTTAGAGAGGATGAGGAGAAACTGTGATCACCATAGAAGACTTGAAAAGGTACGAAATTTTCGCCGAAATGGACCTCACGGAACTAAAACTCCTATCCGCCATGGCTGAGGAGAGGCAGGCAAGGGAGGGTGAGGAACTAATACGAGCTGGATCTCCAGCCCAAACTCTATATATCCTCCAGGAAGGTGGCCTGATGATCACCTTTCCAGGCGGCCGAGCCATTACTTTGCATAAGCCGGGGAGAGTAGTTGGTTGGTCAGCTTTGGTAAGTCCAACCCAGTATACGGCATCAGTCACCTGCCTCACAGATTCGACCTTGATAGCCTTTCCAGGAAGCGAGCTGTTGCGGTTGGTCCAGAGGAACGTCGTATTTGGAACAAAAATTATGCGAAAAATTTCCGAAGTGCTGAGCAGGCGACTTCCCTTCTTGCAAGATAAAGACAAGCGGTTACTGAAGCAAAGGAGTTGAATTCATGACCGGATTTTCTGCAATAAGTGCTGGCAATGGCTGGCTAATTTCTGCTCTGGGAATTTCTGTGGTTTTTTTTGGCTTGGCCTCTTTGGCTTTCATCATCTCCTTTCTTCCCCGGGCAATTGGCTGGTGGAATGAACACGGTCAAACCCCCAAGTACTTTTTTCCTCTAGTCAAGAGTCTTTTTGCCCAGCGCAGGACGAAAACAGCAAGGTTTACAGAAGCCAGAGGAATCCATGAGCCTGGGGAGATAGATGACGTGGAAGAATCCTTGAGGTTGATCACCGCTCATACGGGTGAACCATTTAAGCTGCCCCGGCTCATCGAGATGGCAGAGCAAAGAGGCCTAGCTCGAGTCCACTCGACAATCAATCGCTTGCTTGTGAGAGGGACCATAATCGGTGGCGATGATGGCCTGTTCCGCTGGGCTAAGGGAAGTGAGAAGGAAATTCCAGGTGAAAGCAAGTCTTAAGAATCCAAGTGAGGTTTTGGGTGTCAACCAAGCAATTAGAGAGTTGGAGTATTGGAGCCACGGGGTATTTGCGAGGTAGTTTCTATGGAGCTCTTATTAGATTTCTTGCAAAATACTGGTTTCGGGATGGCGGACTTTCGCCACTTGGTCATGATTGGGGTGGGATTCATCTTCATTTATCTTGGAATCGCGAAACACTACGAGCCTTTACTGCTCGTTCCCATCGGTTTTGGTATCCTGGTTGGCAACATCCCGGTCTTCAAGGGTTTAGGCCTTGGCATTTATGAGCAAGGTTCGGTGCTCAACTACCTTTACTTTGGAGTGCGGCAGGGCGTATATCCACCATTGATCTTTTTGGGCATTGGCG
>JAJDNT010000117.1 GCA_022340515.1 Deltaproteobacteria bacterium | reverse complement strand
TTTTTTCTTTTTGCCCCACCGCTGGACCTCTGGTGAAGAGCAGAGGCTGTGGCCGGTGTGAGGGGCATAGGGCATGGAGCATAGGGCATAGGGTCTAGATTGCGGATTTCGGATTGCGGATTGCGGATTTAAGATTAAGGAGCCAGGAGTCAGAATCCAGAATTCAGAAGAAAAGCAGTCAAGATTGAATCCCTTGCAACTTCTAGCTTTTTCGCCGCGTCTCCTTCTCGTCGTTTCACCGTGCCTGCCCGCCATCGGCTTCGCCTTCTGGCGAGACGGGCGGGTCGGCCTGCTGTGCCTAGTTCCTAGTGCCTAGTGAGCAAAGCGCTGTGCGCTTAGCGCTATGCGATTTTTTACCTTCCAGCTATAATAGGTAACCTTGCCTAACAAAAGTCCACTTTCGTTTCAGGATCGGGGAATAGTTGAAGCGGGATTTGCAGACCGACGTTCTTGTGGTTGGCGCCGGACCGGCAGGCTGCATGGCTGCCATGCAGTTGGCTCGTCAAGGCATCGATGTTTTATTGCTAGACCGGAGCCAATTTCCAAGAGAAAAGATCTGCGGAGACGGTCTTCTCGAGGACAGTCTAAAGATCTTAAAAAGCGTCGGCATCAGCTCAGCGGTCAAGGAAAAGGCTCATACTATCCGCAGTATCCTTTTCGTGGCTCCAAATGGGACTGAGTGCGAGTTGGAAGGAGACTTCTATACCTTACGTAGGGCGGAGCTGGATGCGCTGCTCTTGGATGAAGCTCGTAGGGAAGGAGCTCAATTCCTGGGAGGGATTACGGTTTCAGAGCCGCTGGTCCAAAATGGAAGTTGTGTGGGAGCCTTAGGCCTTGATGAGGATGGACAGGAGATAAGTATTGCGGCGCGGTTGGTTCTTTTGGCAACGGGTGCCAACGCCAGAATTCTGCGGGTTTTTGGAGTCCTGCAAAATCGGAATCATAGTGCCATTGGCGTCCGGGGTTATTTCCGCCTTACCGAGACCATAGATGAGAGTTCCATGGTGGTGGTCTACGATAAACGTATCCTCCCAGGTTACGTTTGGATGTTTCCCTTGGGCCAGGGTATTTTCAACGTGGGCTGCGGCATTTTTCTCGAAGGCCGAAAGAGGATGCCCCGTTTCGGACAGAATTTGACGAAATTCTACAAGCATGTTCAACCACTCGCTCGCTACCTACAAATGGCGGAGCAAATAGCGCCAATGAGAGCAGCCGCTATGCGTACAGGTTTTCAAGGAGCTCGAGCCTGCGCGCCAGGACTCCTCGTGCTGGGAGAGGCCCTCGGTCTCACCTTTCCATTTATAGGAGAGGGGGTCAGTAGCGCCCTGGAAAGTGGGCGTGTGGCTGCCTCTGTGGCCCTCGAGGCCCTGGAGAAAAATGATTTCACCAGCCGTATTTTGGGGAGCTATGAACAAAGTTTGCGGAAGACACTGGACGGACGGCAGCAGGGGTACCAAGTGGCACAACGGTTGTTCCGCTTTAAATTTTTTGCCAACCTCCTCATTGGAAAAGCGGCCCGCAACCCAGATGTCCGAAAGGTGGCTAGCCAGATAGTCCTCGGCGAGAGAGATCCCCTCGATGTTTTTTCCCTTCGGGGGATGTTTAGGGTTTTCATGTTGAGATGAAGGGCATAGCGCATGGAGCATGGGGCATAGAGCAAGGGGTAAAACCAAAATCCTTCACTCTATGCCCTGCGCCTTTTCAAATTCGCAATTCGAAATCCGAAATTCGCAATTCCCAAAGTGCTTAGTGCATTGTGCCTAGTTGAGACGGCTGCCTGCTGTCGTCTGCTTCCTGTCCTCCGTCGTCTACCCTCTAGTATGACCTGATCACTACCTCGCCCGGCTGCAAATCCATCTCCAGCAAACCTAAGGCGTCTTGTAACACCCGCAACTGGATTTCCCTGTCGTGGGCCCGACCCAAGGGATGACCCAAGGAAAAACCTGGGTACAATACCCTGGGCGGCTTGACCTTCTTGGTAATAGCCAAGTTGAGGGAGATGGAAACTGTAGATATTCCCCGTTCTTCAAGGATACGCTGAATCAATCCCACCGATTGATTACAAAGGCCTCAAGTAGGAGTTAGAAAGGCAGCGTCCACACCATCACCGATCAGGGCGGCCGCGACCTCCGGTGCCGTCTCTTGGTTTAGCGTTTTTATATGGTCACCCATAATATGACCCATGAAGCTAAAAAACCTTGGGCCAATTGCGCCGATCTTCCCTTGCTGTAATAGTTCGCTCAAAGGATCTATGGGTAGCACTAGATTGGGATCGGCGAGAGCATCAGCATGATTATAGTAGTCATGGGTTATGGTCAACTGTTCCACGTCGATGTCTGAAGAAATCTCACGGTAAGATGGGTCACCTTTTTTGTCTGCCATGTCAAAAGGCTTCTGGCTCTCTGTGTGAACACCGCCAGTGGTAATGAGGCTGATTCGGCACTTTTCGAGTGGTTTTTTCAATGGGGTAAATGGGGTGGTGGTGTTTACAACCAAGTCTGCCTGCTTCGCATAGAGGTCGACCAGTGAGGGGATCTTAGTGTAGACCTTGGCAAAGGTTTGATTCTTCAAACGTTTGAATTTTCCCATAACGGCAATATCTATAAGGAGTTGAGCTCGGAAAAGCAAGAACTAAGAGAATGTCAGTTGTCCGTGGTCCGTTGCGAAGGAAGCATAGGGCATTTACTAGCTGGAACGGTCAGCAGGCAACAAACTAGAATTTCAAAATTCGAAATTTGGACCCTATGCCCTATGCTCCATGCCTTGTTAAATTCGAAATCCGCAATCCGCAATCCTTACTCTATGCCCTATGCCAATAAAGAAAGACCGGTACACCTGTCCTAATTGCCCGGACGGTCTGGCCGGTCTCCAATTTTTTTTAGATTAAAGGAGCTTACTACTGTGTGATTTCAAACTGCAGTTCTTTCAACACGGTGCCCGCTGCATCAAGAATATCCACTCGCCAAGAACCAATTTCGTGCTCCTGAATGATTTTAGAACTCCAGGTGCGCCAATTGGCTGAGTTAACGTCCAGCTCTACCCTGGCTCGCTCCTCGGCACCAAAATACCAGACATGGGTGACCTTGGTGGGGTCCTGGGCGCCGGTAATCTTGGTAAAGCAATACAGGGTGCCCACTGAAGCTGCAAAACTCACACCGGCATCCACTGGCTCACGGTCAACCACATCCTGGCAAATAGCAGCCACCGCCACCTCAAGTGAGGGAGCCTCCTGGGCCACCGCGGCTACAGTCAGTCCTAGAAGGGTGGCAGCTAGCACGATTAGGACGGTAGGTTTGGGCAGAAACTGTTTCATAGTTGCTCTCTCCTTGTTAAATGGGTTCATAACCTCAGCCGGCCCCATTTAAACATACTGGCGTGCTTCTTGCAATACAAAACCCGACAAACTTGACAACTGACTTTTAATATACTAAATCCCCGAGGGAAAAATTAAAGGGGCCTCGGGGATTCCTACGGGGAATGGTGAAGCAAAGTGTTACGATTCTCTGACCTTGACAAGAAGGGTGTCAAGAAGGAAGCTGAGACAGACAGCTCGGTGATTGACGACCTATCACCTGAAGAAGGCGTCCAGCTTGACGCCAAAGATTGGTACCAACGTGCCTGTCGCTTTATGGGGGATGTTTTTCTAAAGGTCCGCGATCAACAGAAGCCTAATCTGACTGAGGGTGAATCCCTGATTCAGGACATTGTCCAGGCCTCTTTGCGAGGTAACTTGCCTCAAGACTTACTCATCAGGGCTCAATATGGGAATGAGACCAGTTCATTCCTCGTCAATAAAGCAGTCAATGTAACCGTTTTTGCCATTTTCATGGGAGACACTCTTGGACTGCCTAAGGAACGGTTGCTGCAATTGGGGCTCGCTGCTTTACTCCACGATATCGGCAAAGCATTGGTGCCTGAGGAAATCCTCTATAAAGAGGGAACCCTCAACAAGGATGAGTTGGAGGTGCTGCAAAAATATCCCTACGACAGTTTCAATATTCTGCAAGGGCTGGGTGACAAATACCATTACCTGGCCGAATGCGCCCTTCACGTTAACGAGAGGCTAGATGGCAGCGGCTTTCCCCAGGGGCTCGAAGGAGATGCAATCAACCCCTATGCTAAAATCATTGGCATATTAGAGCTCTACGAAGCCATGACCCATAACCGACCCCAGCGGCAGAAGCTTTCCCATTTCGAGGCGGTAAAGGAGATTATAAAGACAAAAAAAAGCGCCTTCCAACGGGAACTTTTGAAGGCCTTTCTCAACACCTTCGGCATTTTCCCCCTTCACTGCCTGGTGAAGCTTAACTCGGGAGCTGTTGGCAGGGTCATCCAAACTTACGAAGAACAGCCTCTGCGACCGAAGATAGAGATCATTGTGGATGCTCAAAACAAACGGGTAAAGATCCCGCGGACAGTTGACTTGAGGGAACAGCAGGTACTGTACATCGCAGACGCGCTCACGGAAGCAAATTTAAATGGGTGAGGTTCAATATGTACCTGGAACATTATGATCTTAACATTCTGCCTTTTGAAAACGCTCCTAACCCAGCTTTCTTTTATCCCTCTTCCATGCATAAGGAGGCCCTGGAACGTTTGCATTATACTGTCTCCCAGGGAAAAGGGGCCGCCATGCTTGTTGGCGGGGTCGGTTGCGGTAAGACCATTATAAGCCATGCCCTTATTGATCGACTCAGAAAAGACCGCTATAGGGTGGTCGCCATGAGCAATCCAGCCTTTGAGCCGAAGGAATTTCTCGAAATGACCATGAGATTATTCCAGGTCCCAAATGGATATAGCCGCTCAAAAGCAGACATGTTGCATTTCTTGGAAGGCCAATTGAGAAAAAATATGGTGGAGGCCAAGGGCTCCGTGCTCATAGTTGATGAGGCCCAGGTTATTCACAACGAGAGAACCCTGGAGGAACTGCGCATGCTTTTGAACCTCCAGTCGAAAACCAAGTTTCTGGTTAATTTGATTCTCCTTGGACAATTGGAGTTGACCGAGCACGTTGCCAAGGTGGCTCCTTTGGATCAAAGAATTTCTATTCGTTACCGACTTACTCCCCTCCCTTATAAAGATTCTCTTTACTACATCAAGCATCGCCTGACCGTGGCAGGGTGCAAGAGAATGCCATTCACTGCCGAAGCTCTCGAGGCTATTTTCAGATTTACCAAAGGTATCCCTCGGGAAATTAACAACCTCTGCGATCGAAGCCTCCTTGCCACCTATCTGGCGGACAAGAACATCGTCAGTCATGAAATAGTAGAGGATGCCTGGAAGGATCTGCAGTGATCACTGGGCTCGGCAGCCTTACCCTCGTTTAAAACCATTGAATATCGAACAGCAGAACAAGGAACCGCAGAATGATGAAGTGATTACTTCGACATTCGATATTCCTTGTTCGATATCCTGCGGTTTAAAAAATCTTCAAAATCCTATCTGTTTCTGTGTCAAATTCGGTGGGGATCTTGCCTTCTGTCAGAGATGGCTCTCTAGACAACCCTGTAATACCGCCTAGAATCTGTAGGGTCCTGTTCCGGCCGGACCTGCTGGTGGGAAACTATGGAACGATAGTAATCATTGCTCTCCAGGAGTGACTCATGGGTGCCAATGGCAATGAGGCTGTTCTGATCTAGAAGTAATATGCGATCTGAATTCATGATGGTGGAAAGGCGGTGGGCTACCACAAAGAGGGTCTTGCCTTCTGTATAAGAAGGGAGAGACTGAAAAATAGTCTTTTCCGTCCGGCTATCCAGGGCGGAAGTTGGCTCATCAAGTACCAAAATGTCCGGATCTTTGATTATTGCCCGGGCAAGGGACAACCGCTGTTTCTGTCCTTCCGAAAGTTTAACTCCCTTTTCACCTATTTCGGTCTCATATCCTTCCGCTAGGCTCTCGATAAAATCATGGATATCTGCCACACTAGCTGCTCGAACAATATCCTCCTCCCTAGCGTCAGGATTTCCGTATCGAAGATTTTCCCTGATAGAGCCAGACAAGAGGAGCGCGCTCTGGGACACGTAACCGATCCGTTTCCGCAGTGAAGCTAGTTCATAGTGCTCTGCCGGTCTCCCATCAAAGTAGATTTCTCCTGCACTGGGCTTGTAGAAACGGAGAATAAGGCTTAACAAAGTGGTCTTACCAAAGCCGCTGGGCCCCACAATGGCTACCCGTTCTCCTGGTTGAATGCGGAAGGAGATATTGCTGAGCACCGGCTCACGCTCGTCGTATGAGAATGAGACATTCCTGAACTCAATCTCCCCGCTTAGCCTTTCTGTTTTTTCACCCGCGCCAACATTCTCTTCTGGAATGATGTCGTAGAGAGCCGAAACACGTTCCAGTGCGGCTCGCGCATTTTGCAGCTGAAGGTTAGCACTGGCCAGAAACTGCGCCGGGCCAAATACATAGGCTAAATAGGCGACAAAAGCCAGTAAAGAACCCAAACTCCAATGGCCCTGAATGACCCAGTACGCCCCCAGTGC